>NZ_JBEULY010000014.1:0-95864 GCF_040578655.1 Phytobacter sp. RSE-02
GCGGCGTCGCCTTACGGTTGCCGACGAAGAACAGGTAGCCGAGCATTTCCACTTCGCTGCGCTGCTGGCCGTCACCGAGCAGGGAGGCGACGTTGACGCCCAGGTGTTTGCCCAGCAGGTCGAGCATCGCGGATTCAATGGCGGTGACCACGTGGATGGTGGTGCGCAGGTCAAAAGTCTGCAGGCCGCGGCCCGCGGCGTCGCGGTCAGCAAAGGCGCCGCGCACCTCGTTGAGGACATTTTTGTAGGCGCCGAGGGTTTTGCCGACAATCAGCGGCGTCGCGTCTTCCAGAGTCTGGCGGATTTTTTCGCCGCCGGGGACTTCGCCGACGCCGGTGTTGCCGGCGTTGTCGGTGATGATAACGATGTTACGGGTGAAGAACGGCGCATGCGCACCGCTCAGGTTCATCAGCATGCTGTCATGCCCGGCGACCGGGATGACCTTCACTGACGTAACAACAGGAGTCGAACTTTGAGCGCTCATATTTTATCCTTTTACTCTGTCACTGACGTCCAAATACCGGGCGTTTTCTGTCAAATTTCCAGCCGGGGATCAGGTACTGCATCGGACCTGCGTCGTTACGCGCACCGCCTGGCAGGCTTTTATAGATGGCATGGGCTTTTTCAATCTGCGCCCAGTCAATCTCCACGCCCAGTCCTGGCGCATCCGGTACCGCAATCTGCCCACCTTTGATTTCCAGCGGCTGTTTCGTCAGGCGCGCTTCGCCTTCCTGCCAGATCCAGTGGGTGTCGATGGCCGTCGGATTACCCGGCGCCGCCGCGCCAACGTGGGTGAACATCGCCAGTGAAATATCGAAGTGGTTATTGGAATGGCAACCCCAGGTCAGCCCCCAGTCATCACACAGTTGCGCCACGCGTACCGCCCCGGAGAGCGTCCAGAAGTGCGGGTCCGCAAGAGGGATGTCTACCGCATTCAGCATTACAGAGTGGCCCATTTCACGCCAGTTAGTGGCGATCATGTTGGTGGCAACAGGCAGACCGGTGGCGCGACGGAATTCCGCCATCACTTCACGCCCGGAGAAACCCTGCTCTGCGCCACACGGATCTTCCGCGTAGGTCAATACATCCTGGAGGCCTTTGCACAGTGCAATGGCTTCATCAAGCAGCCAGGCGCCGTTCGGGTCCACGGTGATACGCGCATCCGGGAAGCGTTTTTTCAGGGCGCGGGCCGCGTCAATTTCCTGCTCGCCCGGCAGTACGCCGCCTTTCAGTTTGAAGTCTTTAAAACCGTAACGGTCCTGAGACGCCTCGGCCAGACGCACAACCGCGTCGCTGTTCATCGCTTCCTGATGACGCAGACGGTACCAGTCGTGATTGCCGTCGGTTTTATCAAGGTATGGCAGGTCGGTTTTGGTGCGGTCGCCGATATAGAACAGATACCCCAGGACGGTTACGGCATCACGCTGTTTACCCGGCCCCAGCAGTTCGCAGACCGGCACGTTCAGCGCTTTACCTAACAGGTCGAGCAGTGCGGCTTCAAGTGCGGCTACGGCATTAACGCGCAGTTCAAATGTCCATGCGCCTTTGCCAAAATTATCGAAATCGCTCGCCTGATTACCCTTATGAACGCGCTGAACCACTTTGTTCAGCCGCGCCACCTCCTGCCCCAGCACCATCGGAATAGCATCGACCAGCGTCTGGTAAATCACTTCCCCACCCGGTGCTTCGCCAACGCCGGTGTTACCGGCGTTGTCTGTCAGTACTACGATGTTACGTGTGAAATAAGCGTTATGCGCACCGCCAATGTTCATTAACATGCTGTCATGACCAGCAACCGGAATGACTTTCATATCTGTAATGACGGGGCTTGCTTGCGTACTCATAATTATCGTCCTGTGACAGGTTTCAATTCGATACGTTTGATATCTCCCACCAATACCAGGTAGCTCAGTACCGCCACCAGGGCATGGATACCAACGTAGATCAGCGCGCCGTTAAACGAGCCCGTAGTCCCAACGATGTAACCGATAGCAATCGGGGTAACGATACCGGAGATGTTACCGAACATATTGAACAGACCACCGCTCAGACCGCTGATTTCCTTCGGCGCCGTGTCGGCCATAACAGCCCAACCCAACGCACCAATGCCTTTACCGAAGAACGCCATGGACATGAAACCGATAATCATCCATTCAACGTCGGTGTAGTTACAGAACACCATCACCATAGAGAGCAACATGCCAAGTACGATGGGTGTTTTACGTGCAATATTCAGAGAGCCCGTACGACGCATTAACCAGTCAGAGATAATCCCGCCGAGCACACCACCCGCAAATCCACAAATTGCCGGGATGGACGCGATAAAACCCGCTTTCAAAATAGACATACCGCGAGCCTGAACCAGGTAAACCGGGAACCAGGTGATAAAGAAGTATGTCAGGGCGTTGATGCAATACTGACCCAGGTAAACACCAATCATCATACGGGAGCCAAGCAGTTGCTTGATCTGACCCCATTTTTCGCTGAACGGGACTTTCGCTTTCCCGCTTTTCTGATCCATGTTGATCAGTGCGCCGCCTTCTGCGATGTATTCGAGCTCTTTCTTGTTCACCTTCGGATGCTGGTTCGGTTCGTAAATCACTTTCAGCCAAATGAAGCTGATAACGATACCCAGACCACCCATAAAGAAGAATACGTGCGACCAACCCACCTCATGGGTTAACCAACCCATAATCGGGGCGAAAATTACCGTTGCGAAGTACTGTGCGGAGTTGAAAATCGCGACTGCCGTCCCCCTTTCCTGTGCCGGGAACCAGGCCGCGACGATGCGACTGTTACCAGGGAAGGATGGCGATTCGGCCAACCCTACCAGGAAGCGCAGGGTGAACAGCGCAACGATGATACCGAAGCCACTGAATACATCGACAAACCCTTGCAGCAGGGTAAACAGGGACCAAATGAAAATGGACCAGAAATAAACACGTTTGGAACCGAAGCGGTCAAGCAGCCAGCCACCCGGAATCTGCCCTATAACATAGGCCCAGGAAAACGCGGAGAAAACATAACCCATACCGATTGGATCAAGGCCGATATCTTTGGCCATTTCTGACCCGGCGATTGACAGCGTGGCGCGGTCACCGTAGTTGAAGGATGTGACGATAAACAACATCACCACTATCCAGTAGCGAGCATTGGTACGCTTTTCAGCGCTGCTCGCTGCTTGGCTTAATGTACTCATTGTTGTACTCCCGAAGCATAAATGTTCATGTACATTCATCCGGAACAGGACAACCTGTAGGGGTGAACCGAATGATGTATTTGTGTTTTTTGCAGTTTTACTGCCGGGTCGCTATTCCCTGCGTACTGCGTTTTTTTAACTTGCGGGAAAAGTATAAAAAGGGGTACCTGAACACTCACCGTGCAACAACACAACATTGTGTGGTCACGGCATGAAGGTTTCTTGCAAAAGCCCAGGGGGATGGGGACTAACTCACGGAAATGAAAAGTTGAGGCGCTAACATTTGGTTAAAAGTCAGCCTGTTTTGAATAATGTGAAACGCATCGCTTGACGCAGTGTAAATGCACTTTTACCCCCTCAGGAGAAGAGGGTTTTTACTGGCAAACGCCCAATGCTTACTCGATTCAGTTGCCGCATAATGTGCCGCGTCGCTATTTTACCGCTTACCGCCAGATAAGTGGGTTGCCCTCCTGTAGGGGGAGGGCAACACCTCATTTTAACAATGTCGCCCAGTGTTCCACCCACGGGTTAGAAACCGACTCAGGCTCGGGATCCTCGCTGGCATCGATCAGCAAAACGTCTCCCACGCGCTGCGCACTTTGTTCCTGCAATAACGCGTCAAACTGTTTTCCGCCGCCGCAGAAATTTGTATAGGTGCTGTCGCCCAGGGCAATCACACAATAACGCAGCGCTGGCTGATAGCCGATTTTGTCACGAATGTACTGAAACAACGGCACAATGCTGTCCGGCAAATCGCCCTGCCCGGTCGTTGATGTCACCACCAGCGCATACTTATCTTTATAAGCATCCCAGTCCGCAGGTTCTGGATCTTCAAATACAGTAGCGCTGTGCCCCTGTTCGCCCAGAATCGTTTGTGCCTCTTCGGCCACCAGCAATGCATTGCCGTACATGGTGCCAACGAAAATTCCGACTTCCGCCATGGTGCTCACTCCTTGCGTTAAATGTGAATCCCGCCATCCTGACCGCACGGCGAAACAAACTCAACCCTTTCATTGTCAGGGAGAAGCCCCTGCCAGCCAAACTGCGACAACGCCCGCATCCAGACATCATCCAGCCCGGCATGCAGCGTCAGCGGTTCGCCGGTAAAGGGGTGAGTGAGCGTTAACTGACTGGCATGGAGCATCAGTCGGTTACAGCCAAAATGTTCTGCCGCACTGCGGTTCTGACGCAAATCACCGTGTTTGCTGTCGCCGATAATCGGATGGCGTAAATGGGCGAGATGGCGACGGAGCTGATGCTTACGCCCGGTTTGTGGGAGCAGTTCCACCAGGCCGTAACGTGTGGTCGGAAATTTACTGGTCGCCACCGGCATTTCGGTCGTCGCCATGCCGCGATAATGCGTCACCGCTGGCTGTGGGCCTTTATCCTCCCGGGCAAATTTGTCCGCGATTTTATCCAGCTCTTCAACCAGCGGATAATCCAGCACCGCCTCGTCCATCAGCCAGCCGCGCACGATCGCATGGTAGCGCTTCTGAATTTGGTGCTGCTCAAATTGCTGCGCCAGAAGACGCCCCGCCTCGCTCGAAAGCCCCATCAGCAATACACCGGAGGTCGGTCTGTCGAGACGATGCGCAGTAAAGACATGCTGGCCTATCTGGTCGCGGACGGTTTGCATCACCACCACTTTTTCATCCCGATCAAGCCAGCTTCGATGTACCAGCCAGCCTGAGGGTTTATTCACCGCAACCAGCCATTCGTCCTGATAGATAATCTCAAGCATCAGGCATCATCATTTGAGAAGAGCGCGTCGAGCTCTTGCAATTGCACAAGAATGACATCACGCGCGGGATGCGTCGCCTCGAGCGCAATTTCATAGTAAGGCGCAATAGCGAAGGATTCAGGCAGCGGATGTTCACCGTCCAGCAAGGCGTGCATGCGGGGAATCAACACCCATTGCAGCCACTCGTACGGTTCGAGGGTATCCATACAGAAAGGTTGAGTACTGTTGAACACGCTGGCATCCGGCGCAACGGACTGCCATTGGTTATGCTCACGTAACAGCGCCTCGATAAGCTGTAATTGCTGGCGCACGCGGGAAGAAAGCGTCATGAAAACCTCAATAACAAACGAACTGGCGCGCAGGATAGCATCTGTAGCGAGAAATAAAAAAAAGGGAGCACTGTAAAAACAGTGCTCCCGGTTCGTTTCGCAGCAATCCAGCTACTTTTCGTGCTCCCTGCTCATCCTTGACAACTTTTCCTGCGGGTCTCCTGACCCTTGTTCATCCTTAAACTAGCGCATCCTGCCCACACCACCCCGATGTGGATTAGCCTCATCCGTAAAGCGTGTCCTTGATCTTCCTGATCCACCGAACATCCTGACCGGCTCTCGTTCTCCCTCCTGGAGGTGTCCTTTAATGCGTTCCTGCATTTTCCCTTTTACTTCATCCGGAAGCCTGTCCGTGAAGCACCATCCTGGTGTATCCCGTCTCGAAACAACATCATCCTGATGTTCGTTTCAGTGTGCGACTCCTTGTCGACGCAGATAGAATTACCCATTCCTCTTCGTCTTACAAGTGCGCCTAAGGCAAATATTTCCCCTGCTAACTATAATTTAACTAAGGTTATTATTTCCAACTCATTGATCTTATTATTAAAAACCAATAAAGATACGTAAGCCATAGCAAAGCAAGCAGGCGATCTCTCACAAGCTTTGTAAGAGATCTCTCACAAGTGGAATAGCAATAAAGATTACAGAACAGGCTCAAGTTGATTGAGGAAGTCCGCAAGATCTGAGGAAAGAACCGTACGCTGGCGGGTGCCCAATGTTTCTTTAATGACTTCACCGCTCAAGTTACACAGCGAAATCACATCAATGTCGCTGTCCAGAGTAGCAATAAAAAGTGTAGGCGAAAGCTTAAGTCTTTTCTGGGTGACCAGGTGGCCAATCAGGTTCTCCTGAACTCGCTGGAAATCGTCAGCGCTCCAGGTTTGCAGTAGTGTAAGCGTTTCCCCACGGAAGGTCGCTTGCATATCCCCGGCAAATTGTGTGGTGTAAAACACGCGAAGCGCAGGTTGTACCATAATATCCATCGCGCGTTCAATCGCGTTTACATTTTGCTCCGGTAAAAACGGCTGCGGCTGCCACGTGACGAGGGTATCGGTCGAGGAGATAATGCACGGTGAAGGCACGCCATACAGCTCTTCACTTTGCGGCCAGGTACCGTACGACTGCTGCCATGCATCGCAATAGCGCGTAGTAAACGCTTTCAGGGCAAGGGCTATCTCTTTTTCCACCGCTTTCTCTCTTTATCTAAGCCAGGATACACTTTGCCTATTAGTGTACCCGTAAATATGGCGATGAAACATGTCTTCCTATGATAACCACCAGGCGCTGTCTGGCCTGACGCTTGGCAAAACCACCGACTACCGCGATCGCTACGACGCCAGCCTGCTGCAAGGTGTTCCCCGCAGCCTGAACCGCGATCCGCTGGGATTAACAGCAGAGAATCTCCCCTTCCAGGGCGCAGATATCTGGACGCTCTATGAACTCTCCTGGCTTAACGCTAACGGTCTGCCGCAGGTGGCGGTCGGCCATGTGGAGTTAAACTACGCCAGCATCAATCTGGTGGAGTCAAAAAGCTTTAAGCTTTACCTTAACAGTTTTAATCAGACCCGCTTCGCGAGCTGGGATGAGGTACGTGAGACGCTTGAGCGCGATCTTAGCGCCTGCGCGCAAGGCGAGGTTTCCGTCGCGCTATACCGACTCGATGAAATTGAAGGCCAGCCTATTGCCCACTTCCACGGCACCTGCATTGATGACCAGGATATCGTTATTGATAACTACGACTTCGACGCGGCACTGCTGACTGACGCGGCGAGCGGCAAAGTGGTGGAAGAGACGCTGGTTAGCCATCTGCTCAAATCGAACTGTCTGATCACCCACCAACCCGACTGGGGCTCCGTGCAAATCCAGTATCGTGGTCCGAAAATCGACCGGGAAAAGCTGCTGCGTTATCTGGTCTCCTTCCGTCATCATAATGAATTCCATGAGCAGTGTGTCGAGCGCATCTTTACCGACATTCAGCGTTTTTGTCAGCCAGAAAGCTTAAGCGTTTATGCCCGTTATACCCGACGTGGCGGGCTGGATATCAACCCGTGGCGCACTAATACCCGGTTTATTCCCGCAACCGGGCGTCTGGTTCGTCAGTAAACACACAATTTTTTGCTATCTGCGAGGGAGATTCATCGCGGCAGGTTGTTAAACGTCATAACCCGAGGCTATTGTAATCATCAGGGAAGATACAATTTTCATCCCGTAAGGAGTTCACTTGATTACACATATTAGCCCGCTTGGCTCGATGGATATGTTGTCGCAACTGGAAGTCGATATGCTGAAACGCACGGCCAGTAGCGACCTGTATCAACTGTTTCGTAACTGTTCACTCGCAGTACTTAACTCCGGAAGTCTGACTGATAACAGCAAAGAGCTGCTCTCTCGTTATGAAAGTTTTGATATCAACGTTTTACGCCGTGAACGCGGCGTAAAACTGGAGCTTATTAACCCGCCAGAAGATGCGTTTGTCGACGGGCGTATTATTCGCGCGTTGCAGGCAAACCTCTTCGCCGTCCTGCGCGATATTTTGTTTGTGAATGGACAAATTCACAGCGCCGGGCGACTCCAGCATCTGAATCTTGAAGATTCAATTCATATCACCAATCTGGTCTTCTCCATTTTGCGCAATGCCCGCGCGCTGCACGTTGGCGAAGCGCCGAACATGGTCGTGTGCTGGGGCGGTCACTCCATCAACGAAACGGAATACCTGTATGCGCGTCGCGTCGGCACCCAGTTGGGCTTGCGCGAACTGAACATCTGCACCGGTTGTGGTCCAGGTGCGATGGAAGCGCCGATGAAAGGCGCAGCGGTGGGACACGCGCAGCAGCGCTATAAAGACGGGCGTTTTATTGGGATGACCGAACCCTCGATCATTGCCGCTGAGCCGCCTAACCCGCTGGTCAACGAACTGATCATCATGCCGGACATTGAAAAACGTCTGGAAGCCTTCGTCCGCATCGCCCACGGCATCATCATCTTCCCGGGTGGGGTGGGTACAGCAGAAGAGCTGCTTTATCTGCTGGGTATTTTGATGAACCCGGCCAACAAAGATCAGGTGTTGCCGCTGATCCTTACCGGGCCGAAAGAGAGCGCCGACTATTTCCGCGTGCTGGATGAGTTTATCGTCAATACGCTGGGGGAAAGCGCACGTCGCCACTATCGTATCGTCATTAACGACGCTGCCGAAGTGGCCCGCCTGATGAAAAAAGCCATGCCGCAGGTGAAAGAGAATCGTCGCGAAACCGGCGATGCTTACAGCTTCAACTGGTCAATTCGCATAGCGCCGGACCTGCAGGTACCGTTCGAACCGACGCACGAAAACATGGCGAACCTGAAACTGTATCCTGACCAACCCGTGGAAGTTCTGGCAGCCGATCTACGCAGAGCCTTCTCGGGCATCGTCACCGGTAACGTGAAGGAAATGGGTATCCAGGCCATTGAAAAATATGGACCGTACAAAATTCATGGCGACCGCGACATGATGCGTCGTATGGATGATTTACTGCAAGGCTTCGTCGCTCAGCACCGTATGAAGTTGCCGGGCTCGGCCTACATTCCTTGCTACGAAATCTGCACCTGAACCATAAGGGCGGCCGATGTCGCCCTCTCTTTTTCCTGGCAAGCCAATCGTTTGCGTTGCTCTGGCGCCACAGATAAATATTCATAAAACCTATATTAATGCTGATAAAACGCTAAAACACGCAAATCAGGCAGATCTTTTATCTCGTTTTAACCCACATACTTTGCTTGTGAATCCCGCCAATGATAGCCTTCGCGCCCATAAATTTCATGCAGCGATCTGTTCGCAGAGCTTTACCCCAACAATAACCGTATAAAAAGTGGATTATTGCATTTGCGATCGGGATCACTGATCCATCCATAACATAAATGTATCGTGCCGCCCGCCAATAGTTACGAGATGAAATTATAAAAAAACCGTAAAAGCGCAGAATTTCGTATTACCGCCGTGTTCTTTGGCATTGGATTTGACCAAAAAGCGGCATTTACTTTCCCTGGAGATATTAGATGGAAACGACTCAAACCGGCACCGTTGCTTCAATCGAGACCCGAAGCGCATGGCGTAAAACGGATACCATGTGGATGCTCGGACTGTATGGCACCGCCATTGGCGCAGGAGTTCTGTTCCTGCCGATTAACGCGGGCGTAGGTGGGATGATCCCGCTGATTATTATGGCGATTCTCGCCTTCCCGATGACCTTCTTCGCCCACCGCGGCCTGACCCGTTTCGTCCTCTCAGGTAAAAACCCGGGGGAAGACATCACCGAAGTTGTAGAAGAACATTTCGGCAAAGGCGCCGGTAAGCTGATTACCCTGCTCTATTTCTTTGCTATCTACCCAATCCTGTTGGTGTATAGCGTGGCGATTACCAATACGGTGGAAAGCTTTATGACCCACCAGTTGGCCTTAACCCCGCCGCCGCGCGCTATCCTGTCGCTGATTCTGATCGTCGGCATGATGACCATCGTACGTTTCGGTGAGCAAATGATCGTCAAAGCGATGAGTATTCTGGTGTTCCCGTTCGTGGTGGCACTGATGATGCTGGCGCTGTACCTGATTCCACAGTGGAGCACCAGCGCACTGGATACTCTCTCTTTGAGCAGCACAAGTGTGTCAGGCAACGGTCTGTGGATGACGCTGTGGTTGGCGATTCCGGTGATGGTCTTCTCCTTTAACCATTCGCCGATTATCTCCTCTTTCGCAGTCGCAAAACGCGAAGAGTATGGCGTGGAAGCCGAACGTAAATGTTCGCGCATTCTCTCTTACGCGCACATCATGATGGTACTGACCGTGATGTTCTTCGTGTTCAGTTGTGTACTGAGCCTCTCCCCGGCAGACCTGGCGGCGGCAAAAGCACAGAACATCTCCATTCTGTCGTACCTGGCAAACCACTTTAACGCACCGATCATCGCCTGGATGGCGCCGATTATCGCGATTATCGCCATTACCAAATCCTTCCTCGGCCACTATCTGGGTGCGCGTGAAGGCTTTAACGGGATGGTGATTAAGTCCCTGCGCGGTAAAGGTAAATCCATCGAAATCAACAAACTGAACAAAATTACCGCGCTGTTTATGCTGGTAACCACCTGGGCCGTTGCGACGCTGAACCCGAGCATTCTCGGCATGATCGAAACCCTGGGCGGCCCGATTATCGCGATGATTCTGTTCCTGATGCCGATGTACGCCATTCATAAAGTACCGGCCATGCGTAAATACAGCGGCCATATCAGCAACATCTTTGTTGTTGTAATGGGTCTTATCGCTATCTCCGCCATCTTCTTCTCTCTGTTCAGCTAATCCCTTAGCGCCGTCAGCACGACGGCGCTTTTCCCTGATCTTTTTAGCCATGGATACTGCATCATGATCAGCGTATTCGATATTTTTAAAATCGGTATTGGCCCTTCCAGCTCCCACACCGTTGGGCCAATGAAAGCCGGTAAGCAGTTCACGGACGACCTGATCGCACGCGACATGCTGCAAAACGTCACCCGCGTTGTGGTGGACGTTTACGGTTCCCTCTCACTGACCGGGAAAGGTCACCATACGGATATCGCCATCATTATGGGGCTGGCGGGAAATCTGCCGGACACGGTGGATATCGACGCCATTCCTGACTTTATTCAGGACGTTAATACCCACGGACGGCTGCTACTGGCAAACGGCGCCCATGAAGTGGAGTTCCCGGTTGATAAGTGCATGAATTTCCATGCAGATAATTTATCGTTGCATGAAAACGGGATGCGCATCACCGCCCTGAACGGTGAAAACGTGCTGTACAGCCAGACTTATTACTCTATCGGCGGCGGCTTTATTGTTGATGAAGCTCACTTTGGTCAGAGCGATGACGCCCCTGTCGCCGTACCTTACCCGTACAAATCGGCTGCGGACCTCCAACAACACTGCCGCGAAAGCGGACTCTCTCTTTCCGGCCTGATGATGCAAAACGAGCTGGCGCTGCACAGCAAGGCAGAGCTGGAGGCGCATCTTTCCGCCGTCTGGGACGTCATGCGCGGTGGAATTGAACGCGGCATCACCACCGAAGGTGTGCTGCCAGGCAAACTGCGTGTTCCGCGCCGGGCGGCGGCATTGCGCCGTCTGCTGGTAAGCAGCGATAAAACCACCAGCGACCCGATGGCGGTGGTCGACTGGATTAACATGTTCGCGCTGGCTGTTAATGAAGAAAACGCGGCAGGCGGGCGCGTGGTGACGGCCCCAACCAACGGTGCCTGCGGCATTGTCCCGGCGGTACTGGCCTACTACGACAAGTTTATCCGTCAGGTCAACGCCAATTCGCTGGCGCGCTATCTGCTGACAGCCAGTGCCATTGGCTCGCTCTATAAAATGAACGCCTCAATTTCCGGCGCGGAAGTGGGTTGCCAGGGCGAAGTTGGCGTCGCCTGCTCCATGGCCGCCGCCGGGCTGGCTGAACTGCTCGGTGGAAGCCCTGCCCAGGTATGTATCGCCGCAGAAATCGGCATGGAGCATAACCTTGGTCTGACCTGCGATCCGGTGGCCGGACAAGTGCAGGTGCCCTGCATCGAGCGTAACGCCATCGCCTCGGTAAAAGCGGTCAACGCCGCGCGGATGGCGCTACGCCGGACCAGCGAGCCGCGTGTTTGCCTGGATAAAGTTATCGAGACAATGTACGAAACGGGCAAGGATATGAACGCCAAATATCGCGAAACCTCGCGTGGTGGTCTGGCGATGAAAATCGTCGCCTGCGATTAATCATCCGGCGCCTCGTTTTGCGAGGCGTCTTCCCGAATCCCGTGCTGCGGATAGTCTCCCGGCCCCGTCAATGTTACCCTGAACGCCTGTATCATGGCCTGGAGGGAACGGTGGCTATCCATCTGCTTATTGTTGACGCACTCAACCTTATTCGACGTATTCACGCAGTTCAGGGTTCGCCCTGCGTCACCACCTGCCAGCACGCGCTGGATCAGCTGATACTCCACAGCCAGCCTACCCACGCGGTCGCCGTGTTTGACGATGAGGCCCGCAACCAAAGCTGGCGGCACCAGATGCTGCCCGATTACAAAGCCGGAAGGCCACCAATGCCGGAAACCCTGCATGATGAGATGCCGGACCTGCGTGCCGCTTTTGCACAGCGCGGCGTACAAAGTTGGGTGTCGCCGGGTAACGAAGCCGACGATCTGGCCGCTACGCTCGCCTGCAAAGTAGCAAATGCAGGACATCAGGCCACCATTGTCTCCACGGATAAAGGCTACTGCCAGCTTCTGGAGCCGGGCATCCGCATTCGTGACTATTTTCAAAAGCGCTGGCTGGATGCCCCCTTTATCGCCAGCGAGTTCGGCGTTTCACCCCAACAACTCCCCGACTACTGGGGCCTTGCGGGTATTAGCAGTTCAAAAATACCGGGGGTCGCGGGGATTGGCCCGAAAAGCGCGGCCCAGTTGCTGACCGACTTTCAGGATCTGGAGGGTCTGTATGCCCGTCTGGATGAGGTGCCGGAGAAGTGGCGCAAGAAGCTCGAAGAGCATAAAGAGATGGCCTTTGTCTGCCGCGATATCTCGCGCCTGCAAACGGATATCCATATTGATGGCAACTTACAGCAGTTGCGTCTTTCCCGGTAACCACTAACCGGCGTTTAGCCTGTAAAAACAGGAAAGTAAACTGACCTGCCAGGCAGGTCAGTTATATGGGAAACGCTTAGCGCTCGTCGCGACGCCCACCCACCGCAGCCCACCAGCGACGGACGTGAACCGTCACCTCTTCGCGGTCATGGTAAAGCTGGCGCGCTTGGATCTCGGCATTGATGCCGTGCGCCTGAAGCTGTTCCTCAATATACGCCAGGTTTTGCTGCACCTCTTCGTAGCGCTTTTTCATCGGCAACTTGAGATTAAAAATGGTTTCACGACACCAGCCGTTAACCAGCCATTGCGCCATCAGCGCGGCCACTTTAGCTGGTTTTTCCACCATGTCGCAGACCATCCACGAAATGTTGTTGCGGTTTGGACGGTAGCGGAAGCCATCTTCCGGCAGCCAGGTCACCTGCCCGGTATCCATCAGGCTTTGCGCCATCGGACCATTATCCACGGAGACAACCCACATATTGCGTTTGACCAGTTGATAGGTCCAGCCGCCAGGGCAAGCCCCCAGATCCACCGCGTGCATACCGTTCGCCAGGCGCTCGTCCCACTCATCGGCCGGGATAAACACATGGAAAGCTTCTTCCAGTTTCAGCGTTGAGCGGCTCGGCGCATCAGAAGGGAACTTAAGACGCGGGATGCCCATATAAAACGGTGAGTTATTGGTGGTGTAAGAGTACCCGGTATAGCAACAGCCCGGCGCGATAAAGAACACATGCACCACCGGGCGCTTCGGCGTCTCGTAGTTCACCAGAATGCCCGCCTCACGCAGCGCCGCACGCAGCGGCACGGTGAATTTGCGGCAGAACTTCATCAGCTCTTTGCTTTCGTTGGTGTCAGCCACTTCAACGCGTAAGTCACCGCCTTTCTCCACGACACCTTGCAACATCCCCACGATCGGAGTGATGCGATCTTCTGGCGGCAGATTCTGCAATAACTCGCCGGCCACAAACATCTGACGGGCGAAGATCAGCGAGCTGAACGGCAGTTCACGCGCCAGCTTGTCTGCGTCATCAGGCTGATAACATTCGAAAATGACATAACCCGCGTTCTCTTTGACGCGGGCAAAACCAAACACCTCGCGGCGCCCGGCTTTGTCGGTAATTTCTGCGGCACACTCTTTCTCGAAACCAGGGCGGCACAGTAAAACAACTTTATTCATGAACAACGCCCTTACGTTTCAGACGGATTGCACCAATAAACATTAACACCCATCCTGCCAGGAAGCAGACGCCGCCAACAGGGGTGACAAACGCCCACAGGCGCAGATGCGAAAGCGCCAGGCAATACAGACTGCCGCTAAATAACACCGTGCCCAGGGCCAGAAATACACTACTCCAGTAAAACCAGATGCTGATTCGACGCTGCATCGCCACCGCCAGCCCCAGAACCGCCAGCGTATGGAATGCCTGATAGTTGAGGCCGGTTTGGATCCAGCCCATCTCAACAACACCCATCGATTTACTTAAAACATGTGCGCCGAATGCTCCCAGCGCAACATAAACAAAACCGCTCACTGCGGCGAAAATCAACATGAAACGGCTGGTCATGTGCGTACCCTAAAGTCATGCGCTTACCGCGCGTACAATTATTGTTCGTAGCGGAAACGAAATTTTTCCTGCTCGCTTGCCGCTTTTGCCAGGATCCACTGTCGAAAGGCGGCTATTTTACCCAGTTCTGCCTGGCTGTCATGACAAACCAGATAAAACGCGTTCTTACTGACCAGAACATCATTAAAAGGGCAGACCAGACGGCCTGCTTCAATTTCGGACTGTGCCATCACATTGTTGGCCAGTGCGATCCCCTGTCCATGGATTGCCGCCTGTAGCACCATCGCGCTATGGCTAAAAATAGGTCCCTGCTGAACGTTAAGATTAAGACCCAATTGCCGCGTATAAGTTTGCCAGTCCCGGCGGGACGCATCGTGCAACAGCGTGTGCTGCGCCAAATCCGCTGGCGTTTTCAAGGGCTTATCACCGGTTAATAATAACGGTGAACAGACCGGCAACAGATATTCCGCGTACAATTTTTCAACACGCAGTCCAGGCCAGTTGCCGCGACCATAAAAAATGGCCACGTCGACGTCATCCGCCAGTTTGTCTTCCTGGCGATCTACAGCCTGGATTCGAACGTCGATTCCCGGATAAGCTGAGTTAAAGCTAGAGAGGCGGGGTACCATCCATTGAATGGCAAAACTGGGCAGCAAACTGACCGTCAACGCCCCTTTAGCACTGCGGGCCTGGAGCTTACGCGTCGCTTCGGTCAGTTGGGAAAATATCTCTTTAATATCCTGAAAATAACTCTGCCCTTCCTCGGTTAATAGCAGAGAACGATTACGCCGACGAAACAATTTGAGCCCCAGAAAATCCTCGAGAGACTTGATTTGGTGGCTTACTGCGGCCTGCGTCACAAATAACTCATCTGCCGCGCGCGTGAAACTTAAATGGCGCGCAGCAGCATCAAAAACACGTAATGCATTAAGGGGTGGTAATCGCTTGGACATGGTTATCAGGCTTAGATGTTAAGGCGTTTTAACAAACAGGAAACAATGTGTAACCTATTAGTTTTTTTTATCTGAGCCATTATAATTTGTCCGTTGAGCTTCTACCAGCAAATACCTATAGTGGCGGCACTTCCTGAGCCGGAACGAGAAGCTTTTTTTGGAATGCGTGTTCTGAAGGGCTTTTGGCTTACGGTTGTGATGTTGTGTTGTTGTGTTTGCAATTGGTCTGAAATTCAGGCCACGGTAGCGAGACTACCCTTTTTCACTTCCTGTACATTTACCCTGTCTGTCCATAGTGATTAATGTAGCACCGCAAGATTGCGGTGCTTTTTTTTGCCCGAAAAACGGCGTTATTTCTTCTCCAGCGCAACCATCTCTTTCACATCGCTACGGTTGATTTGCTGTTCGTTGCCGTTGGCATCTTTATACGAAATCATACCGGTTTGATCGTCAGTTTTCGGTTTCCCGTCGGAGACAATCGTACGCCCGTCATTGGTATGTAAGGCGTAGTTAGGACCGGAACAGGCGCTCAGTGCAAAAGTAAACAAACAGGCAGAAATAATTGCAGCAGTCTTTTTCATCTTCTTTCTCCTCATAGCAATTAATGCTAAATAAACCTCAATAACTGACAGGCTTAAACATCCATCTAACAGTAATTAGCATAACCTGCTTACAGAAGGTTGCCTGGACAAACAGACAATTCCGATGGTTATCAACCTCCTTGCTCCGGGGATAAATTTGCGCGACGATCAACAGATTGATACGAGGAATACCATGAACGCTTTCAACCCGGCGCAGTTTCGCGCCCAGTTTCCCGCGCTCGCCGATGCCGGTATTTATCTGGACAGCGCCGCCACAGCGTTAAAACCGCAGGCGGTCATCGATGCAACGCAGCAATTTTATAGCCTGAGCGCCGGTAACGTTCACCGCAGCCAATTTGCCGAAGCGCAAAAACTGACAGCGCGTTACGAATCTGCCCGCGATCAGGTAGCGACGCTGCTCAATGCCCCGTCGGGTAAGAACATCGTCTGGACGCGTGGCACCACCGAAGCCATCAATATGGTGGCGCAAAGCTACGCACGTCCTCGCCTGAATGCCGGGGATGAAATCATCGTCAGCGAAGCCGAGCACCATGCCAACCTGGTACCGTGGCTGATGGTCGCAGAACAGACCGGCGCACGCGTGATTAAGCTGCCGTTGGGAGTGGATAACCTGCCGGATATCAGTCAATTACCACAGCTTATTACTCCACGCAGCCGCATTCTTGCTTTGGGACAGATGTCGAACGTCACCGGCGGGTGTCCGAACCTGGAGCAGGCTATCGCCATTGCGCATGAGGCAGGCATGGTCGTGATGGTGGATGGCGCACAGGGGGTCGTGCATTTCCCGGCAGACGTTCAGCGCCTGGACATCGACTTTTATGCCTTTTCCGGCCATAAGCTGTATGGCCCAACGGGCATCGGCGTGCTGTACGGTAAATCGCATCTGCTGGAGGCCATGTCACCGTGGTTAGGCGGCGGCAAAATGATCACCGAGGTGACATTTGACGGTTTTCAGACGCAGCCTGTGCCGTACAAACTTGAGGCGGGTACGCCAAACGTGGCCGGGGTGATTGGCCTCGGCGCGGCGCTGGAGTGGCTTAACGGTGTCGATATCGCCCAGGCGGAAAGCTACAGCCGTGGCCTGGCGACGCTTGCCGAAGACGCGCTCGCAAAACGGGCGGGCTTTCGCTCTTTCCGCTGCCAGGATTCCAGCCTGCTGGCCTTCGATTTTGAAGGTGTACACCACAGCGATATGGTTACTCTGTTGGCGGGTTATGGCATTGCCCTGCGGGCCGGGCAACATTGCGCACAACCGCTGCTGGCGGCGCTTGGGGTAAAAGGGACGCTTCGCGCCTCTTTTGCACCCTATAATACCCAACATGATGTGGACGCGCTGGTTGACGCCGTTGACCGCGCCTTAGATTTACTGGTGGATTGATGATTAATGCCGCATTTGCCGGGCATCCCTTTGGCCATTCCATTACCGAAGAGACGCTACGCCAGACCTTTCTTCCTCTTAAACAGTGGGAAGATAAATACCGTCAGTTAATTTTGCTGGGCAAACAGTTCCCCTCGCTTTCCGACGAACTGAAAGCGCAGGCGCGAGAAATCGCAGGCTGTGAAAACCGCGTCTGGCTGGGGTGTACAGCCGCAGAAAACGGCACGCTGCACTTTTTTGGCGACAGCGAGGGGCGAATCGTTCGCGGTATGCTGGCCGTGCTGCTGACGGCCATCGAAGGCAAGTTGCCACAGGTCTTGCTGGCAGGCGATCCGCTGGCACTCTTTGACGAACTGGGATTGCGTGCGGAGCTCAGTGCTTCACGTAATCAGGGGCTGGCGGCCCTGGCGACCGCCGTGCAGGATGCCGCACGTCAGGCGCTTGCCTGACGCTCCGCTTTTGCCATCATTTTTTTCAGTGCATGGGACACCGCCACAAAACCAAAGGTGGCGGTCACCATGGTCGCGGCGCCAAAACCTGACGCACAATCCATCCGTTTTGGCCCTTCTGCCGTGCTTTTCATCGCGCACACGGAGCCATCTGCCTGCGGGTAAACCAGCGCTTCGGTGGAAAAAACACAATCCACGCCCAGTTTGCCTTTGCTGTTTTTGACCACGCCAAAATCGCTTTTGAGGCGCTCACGCAGTTTTGCCGCCAGCGGATCCTGAATGGTTTTTGCCAGATCGGCCACCTGGATTTGCGTCGGATCGATCTGTCCGCCTGCACCGCCTGTGGTCACCAACGGGATTTTATTGCGGCGGCACCAGGCGATCAGCGCCGCTTTCGGGCGCACGCTGTCGATGGCGTCAATCACGTAGCTGTAACCGGCCGCCATGTACTGAGCGACGTTATCGGCCGTCACGAAATCGTCAATCACGGTGACGCGACACTCCGGGTTAATCAGCGAAATACGCTGCGCCATCACTTCCGCTTTTGCCAGACCAACGTTGTCACGCAGGGCGTGAATCTGCCGGTTGGTATTGGTCACGCAGACATCATCCATATCGATCAATGTAATAGCGCCAATTCCTGTTCGCGCCAGCGCTTCGGCAACCCATGAACCGACTCCGCCGATGCCAACGACGCAGATATGCGAATCGGCAAACAGTTGTAGCGCTTTTTCACCGTATAAACGCGCCGTGCCGCCAAAACGCTGGCGCCAGGCATCGCTGATTACCACAGACATAAGACCTCAGATGTAAAAAGGGTGAGGTTTATCCCTCACCCATGATGTTGCTGACAACCCTGGAGCGATGAAGTTAGGGGAACTCCCGGCGGCGCTTCGCTTACCGGGGCTACCAGACCGTAGCCCGGGTCAGGCGCTTGTGCCGCCATCCGGGGCAACGCCACGCCATAAATCCGTTATTCTTGAAAACCAATTTTAGCGTATCACACTCAACCGCTAAAGACGTTACCCGTCCCCGGCGCGGTTTTCAGCACCCACACGCGACCATAATGGTTGTACCACCCGGCACGGTGACCGGCATCCGGGCCAATCCCCTGATAGATATCGAAGTGCTGCCCTTTAATGGCGCCGCCAACATCCAGCGCCACCATCAGCCGTAACTCATACTGACCGGTAAATTTGCCATTCGCATCAAGCAGCGGCACTTCTGCCAACAGCGTGGTGCCCGCCGGGATAATACTGCGATCAGATGCTACAGATGCGCGGCCAATCAGCGGTACCGCACTAGCCCCTTTCACCGGTGCGTAGGATTGCGGTTTAAAGAAGACAAATGACGGGTTTTCTTCCAGTAAGGCACGCACTTCCGCTTCACTGTGGGTTTCACCCCAGTGGCGGATTGCCTGCATCGACATGTCTTCTTTTTTATACTCGCCCCGGTCGATCAGCACTTTACCGATACTGCGATAGGGATGACCATTTTTGCCAGCATAGCTAAAGAAGTTCAGCGGGCTACCGTCGCCAAAATCAATATAGCCGCTCCCCTGAACGTCCATGATGAAGTTATCCATCAGCGAATTGCTATAGGCCAGCACGTAGCTGTCGCTCAATGCGCCCGCGTAAATCTCGGCGCGGGAAGGCAGACGCCCACGTTTGGGCGGCATGCGATAAATCGGATACTGGAACTCGCCCTGGCGGGTATGGCGCGCCTGCACAACCGGCGTGTAATAACCGGTGAACTGGACGTTACCGTAGTTATCCGCCCCTTCCATCTGCCAGGCATCAATACCGTACTGACGCATCATGCGGGTATCGCCTCCGGCACGCAGCCACTGCTGTACCGCGTTATAAACGTTGCTCTGTCCTGAATAGAGGCGCGGAGAAGCGCTGCGGATTTGATTTACCTGCTCGGCAAAGTCGCCCGCGTTAATCGGCGCGCCAGTCGCATCAGGCTGGTTTACCAGAGAGAAAGGCTGGGAGAATTTCCCGTCCTTATATTGTTGACCGCGATCGGTCGGCTTTGAAGTACAGGCGGCGAGAAGTGCTGCCATTGCGCCTGCGAGTAGATATTTTGCCCAACGTCCTTTCATTTCTCTCATCTTCTGGTTAATCCGGAGCGTGATGAAGATAACAAACCGCCCCTGCGAATGAAATGCGATTGCGCAACCTGCCGCAAATGCAGTACAAAAAACACCCTTATCGTACTGTTTTTATACAAATGTCGCGCTAATAAGCTATTCCGTTAAAAAAGGGTTGCATCAAAATGTTAGCGGAGTATAGTGCGCATCCACGGACGCGGGGTGGAGCAGCCTGGTAGCTCGTCGGGCTCATAACCCGAAGGTCGTCGGTTCAAATCCGGCCCCCGCAACCAATTAAAATCAGAAGTAAATTTACTCGATGGAAGAGTAAACGCGGACGCGGGGTGGAGCAGCCTGGTAGCTCGTCGGGCTCATAACCCGAAGGTCGTCGGTTCAAATCCGGCCCCCGCAACCAATTACAATCTGATGCAAGTTTACTCGATAAAGAGTAAAGACGGACGCGGGGTGGAGCAGCCTGGTAGCTCGTCGGGCTCATAACCCGAAGGTCGTCGGTTCAAATCCGGCCCCCGCAACCAACATATTATTAAGCACCCTCAAGGGTGTTTTTTTGTTTTTATTCTTCACCCTTCAGGCTGTGCCATTGTTGGCTACCCTCATTCACCCCAGTCACGTACCTTTGTACGCTCCCGGGGATTCATTCCGTTGCCGCCTCGGCACAACCTGAATGTTTCGAATAAAAATCCTGATTTCACCCTTCACGCTGTGCCATTGTTGGCTGCCCTCATTCACCCCAGTCACGTACCTTTGTACGCTCCCGGGGATTCATTCCGTTGCCGCCTCGGCACAACCTGAATGTTTCGAATAAAAATCCTGATTTCACCCTTCACGCTGTGCCATTGTTGGCTGCCCTCATTCACCCCAGTCACGTACCCTTGTACGCTCCCGGGGATTCACTCCGTTGCCGCCTCGAATAAAATCCTGGCTAAAACACTAGCCTCTTCTTGCCAGCGTTGCACCATCGGCAAAGTACGCCTTAATCCCTGCAAGAATCGACTCCGCCACCTCTTGCTGGAATTTCGCCGTCTTAAGTTTACGCTCTTCTTCCACGTTACTGATAAACGCCGTTTCGACCAGAATCGACGGAATATCCGGTGCTTTCAGTACCGCGAACCCGGCCTGCTCGACACTGTTTTTATGCAGGTTGTTAACATTGCCCAGCTTGTTGAGCACCGCTTTGCCAAATTTCAGGCTGTCGTTAATGGTTAATGACTGCACCATATCGAACATCGTATGGTCGAGATAACGATCCCCACTCTTGCTAACCCCACCGATTAAGTCGGAGGCATTCTGCGTTTCCGCAAGGTATTTCGCCGCCGTACTGGTCGCCCCTTTGGTTGATAGGGCAAAGACCGACGAACCGCTCGGCTGGCGGCTGCTAAAGGCGTCCGCATGAATGGAAACAAACAGGTCGGCGCGCTGCTTTTGCGCTTTGGCGACACGCACTTTCAAGGGGATAAACACATCCTCATTGCGCGTCATGTAGGCTTTCATATTGCCTTCCTGCTCAATCAACGCGCGCAGGCGACGGGCGATTTGCAGCACCACATCTTTTTCGCGGGTCCGGTATTTCCCGATGGCACCCGGATCCTCACCGCCATGGCCAGGATCCAGCATAATAACGATCGGCCGATCCCGCCCCGCTTTGCCCGGCTGTGGCCCGCTTTGCGCAGGCGGCACCTGTTTTTCCAGGTCGCCCTGGTTGTACTCTTCCAGAAGCGCGAGCAGCGGATCCTGAACATCTTTCGCATTCGCCGGATAAAGATCCATTACCAGACGTTCTTTAAACCCTGCCACCGGCGCAAGGGCGAAGAGCTGCGGTTTAATATCCTGCTTAAGCTCAAACACCATACGCACCGTTTTTGGATCGAACTGCCCAACGCGCGCAGATTTGATAAAAGGATCATCGCCGCGAATTTGACTCCCCATCCCTTTCAAAACGGAGTTCAGGTTAACGTCTTCAATATCAACAACCAGCCGATCCGGATTGCTGAGCGCAAACTGGCGATATTTCAGCACACGGTTAGACTCAACGGTCACGCGAGTATAGGTCGACGCAGGCCAGACGCGCACCGCCACCACCTGACTGACGGCGGCAAGACCGACCTGACTCACGCTCAATAACCACATAGCGCCCGCCCCTTGTAACAATCGGCGGCGGCTCAGCCTTGATTGACTTCCCGACATGCTTCTCCCGAGCAAAAAAGATGAAATACTAAGTAAACGTCAGATTTGACCGAAAACTTTAACGAATGACGCATAAACTGTCATCTATAAAAGGGTAAACATACACAATCCATGCAATGGCACGCAGGAATTATTCTTTGTTTAAGGCGAATTTATGGCTTGCACCCAGCGCCATAAAAGAATAAAAATACACAATTTACGAATAATCATGCAGTGAGGGTTGGCCGTGGTAAAGGAACGCAGAACCGAACTGGTACAGGGATTTCGCCATTCTGTTCCCTATATTAATACCCATCGGGGAAAAACGTTTGTCATTATGTTGGGTGGCGAAGCCATTGAACATGAAAACTTTTCCAGCATTGTCAGTGACATAGGCTTACTCCACAGCCTCGGTATTCGCCTGGTGGTGGTGTATGGCGCACGTCCGCAGATTGATGCCAATCTTGCTGCGCATAATCACGAACCGGTGTATCACAAACATACCCGTGTGACAGATGCCAAAACGCTTGAACTGGTGAAACAGGCCGCCGGTCTGCTGCAACTGGATATTACCGCTCGCCTCTCCATGAGTCTGAACAATACGCCATTGCAGGGCGCGCACATTAACGTGGTGAGCGGCAACTTCATCATCGCCCAACCGCTGGGCGTGGACGATGGCGTTGACTATTGCCATAGCGGACGTATCCGTCGTATCGATGAAGAAGCCATCCACCGTCAGTTAGACAGCGGCGCTATCGTGTTGCTCGGCCCCGTTGCGGTGTCTGTCACTGGCGAAAGCTTTAACCTCACCTCGGAAGAGATTGCGACACAACTGGCCATCAAACTGAAAGCTGAAAAGATGATTGGCTTTTGTTCATCGCAGGGCGTCTACAACGAAGATGGGCAGATTGTCTCCGAGATGTTCCCGAACGAAGCCCAGTCGCGGGTCGAATCGCTGGAAGAGCAAGGCGATTACCACTCCGGAACAGTACGTTTCCTGCGTGGCGCGATGAAAGCCTGCCGCAGTGGCGTTCGCCGCAGCCACCTGATCAGTTATCAGGAAGATGGCGCCTTATTGCAGGAGCTATTCTCTCGCGACGGTATCGGTACGCAGATTGTGATGGAGAGCGCGGAACAGATTCGTCGTGCCACCATTAACGATATCGGCGGCATTCTTGAGCTGATTCGTCCACTGGAGCAGCAAGGTATCCTGGTGCGTCGTTCGCGCGAACAACTGGAGATGGAGATCGATAAATTCACCATCATTCAGCGCGATAACCTGACCATCGCCTGTGCGGCGCTCTATCCGTTCCAGGAAGAAAAAATCGGCGAAATGGCCTGCGTAGCGGTACATCCGGACTATCGCAGTTCATCGCGCGGCGAGGTGTTGCTTGAGCGCATTGCGGCCCAGGCGAGACAGATGGGTCTGAGCAAACTCTTTGTCCTCACCACCCGCAGCATCCACTGGTTCCAGGAACGTGGCTTTACCCCGGTGGATATCGATTCCCTGCCGGAAAGTAAAAAAGAGATGTACAACTATCAGCGGCGTTCAAAAGTGCTGATGGCAGATTTGGGCTAAGTTCCCCATAGCCCTCACCGCCGGGTGAGGGCTATGTTCTACAGCGTTTCAAAAATGGCATTCAGTCCGCTTCGCCGTTCGGTACGCGTGGCAATGGCCTGCGCCAGTATGCGTTCATCGGCATACAGCGACAGCCGTTTTTTCGCACGGGTAATCGCGGTATAAACCAACTCTCTTGTTACCACCGGCACAATCTGGCCTGGCAAAATCAGTGCCGCATGATCAAACTCCGAACCCTGCGATTTATGCACCGTCATCGCCCAGGCGGTATCATGTTCCGGTAAACGACTGGGCTGCACCGATTTCAGACTACCGTCAGGTAACGGGAACCAGACACGAATGCCCTGCCCCTGATCGAGCGCAATCCCAATATCGCCGTTAAACAACCCCAGCGAGGCGTCATTACGCGTGATCATGACCGGCCTGCCGTGATACCAGCGCGCATGCGCCGGGCGGGTAATCCGTCGCTGCCGGACCAGCGCCTGCTCAATACGATCGTTCAGCCCACTCACGCCAAATGGCCCTTCACGCAATGCACACAGCAACTGGTATTCACCAAAAGCGGCGAGGACCTCTTGCGGCTGCGCGCCATCGCGTACCAGCCCAAGAAAATGACCATAGCCTGCCAGCGCATCATCAATCATGCTCTGATAGTCTTCTGCGCTTTGCAGGTGCTTGTTTTCGATATCGCTAAAGCCCTGGCTCAGCACCGCGCTTGCCGCCGTTTTATCACCACGGTTAACCGCCGCCGCCAGTTGCCCGATACCCGAATCACTGCCGAAGCGGTAACTTTTTTGCAGCAGGCACAGGCTGTCACGTAGCGCACTGGCCGAAGTGCCTTCTCCTGCGGGTACGGTTGTTCCTGTTATCCGCGAGAGTTGCGCGGCACGCTCTGGCGTAAACCCTTTATTGACCCAGGCGCAAATGTCTCCGAGCACCGCCCCGGCCTCCACGGACGCCAACTGGTCTCGGTCTCCGAGGAATATCACCCGGGCATGTTGCGGCAGCGCATCAATCAGCCGCGACATCATCGGCAGGTCAATCATTGAAGCTTCATCCACCACCAGTACATCCAGATGCAGTGGATTGCCAGCGTGATAACGCAGCCTTTGGCTACCGGGCAGCGCCCCCAGAAGACGATGCAGGGTACTGGCTTCATCAGGCAGCGTCGCCTTTTGTTTGTCAGTCAACGGCAACTGGCGAAGCGCCGCTCCCAAAGATTCCGTCAGGCGAGCGGCTGCTTTTCCGGTTGGTGCGGCAAGACAAATGCGACAGCGTGCGCCATCAGCCATTTGCACCAGCGCGGCAAGCAGCTTCGCCACCGTCGTGGTTTTCCCGGTGCCAGGGCCGCCCGAGATCACCGATACGCGGCGGGTAAGCGCAACCGCCGCTGCCACCTTCTGCCAGTTAATGTCATCCGAAGGCTGAAACAGGTCATCCAGCGCCTGCCGCAGACGGTTTTCATCTACCTCCAACGGTTGATTAACTTTGGCAAAAAAGGCGGCAATACTGCATTCGTTACACCACATACGGTTCAGATACAGTCGCTCACCCACGAGGATCATCGGCGTTGCCACCTCTCCCTCACTCACCGCAGACGAGGCCAGTAACGTTTTTCGCCAGTCCGCCGGATAACCGGCTTCTTCATAAAGAGAGGCCAGTAGCGGATGCGCTCTGGCGGGCAGGTTTTCCGGCGCTAAACGGGAAAGGGGCAAGCAGACATGCCCTTCTCCGGCATCAAAGCTCAGCATTGCCGCTGCCAGCATTACCGCCGGTTCATCATCGCTGGCCACGGTCAGGGCGAATTGCACGTCCAGCGGACGCAAGATTTTTAGCTCTACGGCGTGTTGCAGTAACGTACGCAGTCTCATTGCGCCACCTCCAGCGTTTCCCCGGCAAACAGGGCATCCATCTGGCTTATCAGTGCCGCGTCAGGCCGGGTGGTAAAGATCCCCTGCTGCGAATTATCGGCCTCGACGCCACGCAGGAACAGGTAAATAACACCACCAAAGTGGCGCTCATAATCGTACCCGGCGATGCGGTGGCGCAGGTAACGATGAAGGGCAAGTGTATAAAGCTGATATTGCAAATCGTAACGGTGAGATTGCATGGCGGCAGCCATTGCCTCGCGGGTATAGGCTTCGGCGGATTCTCCCAGCCAGTTCGATTTATAATCCAACAGGTAGTAACGCCCTTCGTGGCGGAATACCAGGTCAATAAACCCTTTTAGCATACCGCGCACCTCGCGAAAATCCAGCGGCGGACAGCCGGCCGACAACGGATCGTACTGGCGTATCAGCGCATCGAGCGCCCCGGCGCGCAGGTTTTGTGCAATCGGGATATAAAACTCCATCTCTACCTGCTTTTCCTTTGCCGTTAACTGATGCAACGACGCCCCCGTATCGGCCAGGGGAACGTGAAGGATCGTGTCAATCCATTCGCTGATGACCGGCTGCCAGTGCTCTTCAAAACCGCCGCGCTGGAGTTTCTCTGCCACCCAGGCTGGGGCAATCGGCTGGGTGAAATCCAGATCTTCAAACAGGCTGTGTAAAAACGTCCCCGGCGAGGCACCACGTGGGAACTGATGCGGCGTCAGCATTGGCTCAGCCAGCAGATCTCGCTCCCCGGCGGCATCAAGGTCCAGACGCGGCAATAAATCCTGCGCAATGCCATGCGCATGCTGTTGCAGCCCGGAATAACTGGTCACGCGCCAGTCATCACGCACGGTCCGCGTCATCTGGCGGGCCGTTAACGCCTGCACCACGTCTTGCGGTGCCTGCCAGCGAACGTTGTCCGGCACATCGGGCACACAAAGGGCGATATTATCGTTACACAGCGCCTCGACGCAGGCACGAAGCCCCTGCGCATCGCGAGGTTGTCCCTGCTGAATAAGCCGCCCCAATGCGTTGAGATGGAAATCGCTGTCACCCGTTTTCTCGCCGCGACGACGAGAAATAGGGGCAATCCCCAGACTGCAATGCCAGACCGAGCGCGTCAGCGCCACATACAGCAGACGCAGATCTTCCGCCAGGCGTTCCGTCTCCGCCAGTTCAATGCTCTCCTCGGCTTTGCTGAGGTCCAGCACTGGCGCAAACGACGTGCGGTCATGGTAAAACGCCTGATCCTGAACGCGGAAATTGGCGATAAAAGGCAGCCAGACCAGCGGGTATTCCAGCCCTTTCGATTTATGGATGGTGACGATTTTCACCAGATGTTTGTCGCTTTCCAGACGCAACTGTTCACTCGACGAATTCGCATCCGGTTCGGCGATATGCTGTGCCAGCCAACGCACCAGCGCATGTTCGCTCTCTACCTGTGTGCCTGCTTCCTGCAGTAATTCACTCAGGTGCAAAATGTCCGTCAGACGGCGTTCGCCACCCGGCGTCGCCAGCAGGTTTTCCGCCACGTGGCGCGCACTCATCAATGCACGCAGCATTGGCATAACGCCGCGCTTAAGCCACATGTCCCGCCAGCCAGCAAACTCTTCTACTATCGCATCCCAGGCGGCTTCGTCCTGGTTAAGCGTTTCGATATCCAGCGCACTCAAACCGAGCATGGAGGTCGCCAGTGCGCTACGTAACGTGTTTTCACGTTCCGGCGCCAGCACCGCCTGTAATAGCCAGAGCAGCTCCTGGGCCTCCGGGGTATCAAACACGCTGTCACGGTTAGAAAGATAAACCGAGGGGATATTAAGAAGACCCAACGCATCGCGAATCAGTGACGCTTCATGGCGGCTACGAATCAGCACGGTAATATCAGAAGCTTTCACAGGGCGAGTCGTTTTTCCCTCATGCAGCAACGCCTCCCCCTTCTGCCCGGCTATCAGCCAGTCGCGGATTTGCGTCGCGCAGAGTTCAGCCATAAAGGTTTGATAATCCCCGACGCCGACACCCTCGCTTTTCATCAGCCACATCGCCATTGCTGGCTGTTTTTCTCCTTTTATCGTAAACCGCAGCGACTGGTTCTTCGCCGCTGATTTCACTGGCTGGAAAGGAATTTGCCGAAACATAAAGGCGTTGTCGGTCTGGCTGAAAAGCTGATTAACACTCTCCACCATTCCCGGCGCGGAACGCCAGTTGGTATCGAGCGTATAGCGGGCGTTTACTTCATCGCGCGCTTTCATGTAGGTAAAAATATCGGCCCCGCGAAACGCGTAAATAGCCTGTTTCGGATCGCCTATCAGAAGTAGCCCGCTTTCCGGCTGGTGGTGCCAGATTCGACGGAAAATACGATACTGCTGGGGGTCGGTATCCTGAAATTCATCAATCATGGCGACCGGGAAACGGGTGCGGATCGCCGTTGCCAGCGCCTCGCCACTCGCGCTTTGCAAAGCGCTGTCCAGCCGACTCAACATGTCGTCAAAACCGAGTTCGCCACGGCGACGCTTTTCTCTGGCCACCGCTTCACGGATCTCGCGCATCGCGCTGGTTAACATCAAATCATTGAGCGTCAGCGGTGCATTCAGTAAGGTTTCAATCGCCTCGAAAACCGCATGTTCCGGTACCACACCGCCCTCTTTGGTCCGCTCACGCAGGAACGATTGCGCAAACTTTTCCAGCGCTTCCGGTAACTGGTAACTACAGGTCGTCTCATTGGCCCAGGCGCTGATCTTCTCGATCCAGCGGGCCTGGTTGGTACGATTGAATTTTTGCCGCATGATCCCGGAGCCTTCAATTAGCGGCCCCAGTTCGTCCACGGACGCAACCCACTGCTGCTTAACGCTATCGATCTGCTCAATGATTTTCTGATGGCGACTCTCCAGCGTTTCATCCGCTGGCGGTGCGGCTTTGATTTGCGGCGCTTCACCCTGCAAATAGCGGTCGATGGCTTTGAGCAAATCATGAGGGCCTTTCCACGACTCGTGAACCACCTGCGCCAGATCACGCGGCAAGGGGTAACAGTGGCGACGCCAGAAGTCTGCGCAGGCCTGGTAGCGCAGCAGTGACTCGTCTTCGATCAGTTGCTGTTCAAACAGCATGCCGGATTCAAAGGCGTTGAGGCTAAGCATGCGCTGGCAAAAGCCGTGGATAGTAAAGACGGACGCTTCATCCATCTGCCGTTCAGCGAGCATTAGCCACTGCGCGGCCTGTTGCTTATCGGTGATCTCGCGCAACAGGCTGGCATATAACGGGTTGTCGGTTGTTTCGCGCAAACAGGCGATGCGAAGTTCATGGATATTGCTGCGAATGCGACCGCGAAGTTCTTCGGTGGCGGCCTCGGTAAAGGTCACCACCAACAGCTCTTCGACGTTTAAAGGGCGTGGAAAGGCGGCATTGCCGCCTAAACCAAGCAGCAGCCGCAGGTAAAGTGCGGCGATGGTGAAGGTCTTACCGGTGCCCGCAGAGGCTTCAATCAGGCGCTCGCCGGTCAGCGGCAAGCGGAGTGGATCAAGGGTCTCAGCGGTTTCACTCATTTTTCTCGCTCATCAGGGGTAAAGATTGCTGCAACGCGCTGACGCTGTCCCAGACTTTCCACCCTTCGGGCTGCGCGTACTCCGCTTTCCCACTTTGGCTTCCGGAAATCTGTGACAATACCGCCATGCCCTGCGGCTCAACCACCGCCTGATGGAAGAAATCGGCAAGTTTCTGCGGCGTCAGCAGTTTTATCTGAGCCACTACTTTATCACGTGAATCGAAGCGCATATTGCCCCGATCAAAATCTTTACTGAGTTTTGAGGCTTCTTCACCCAGAGTCTGCGGCGCCTGCTGGATTTGCGCGATAACCCCTTGTTGGATTTGCGCAAATTCTTCCGGCTTCATGGCACGCAGCTTCGCTTCCGCAGTTGGGAAGAAGGCCTTATAACGCTCCCACAACCAGGCAGGCTGCTTGCTGTTGCTCTGTAATAAGAACCCCATCCCCCACTGACGGCCAATGCTCATTGGGAAGGCGAACACCGCATAACCAAGCTGCTCTTCGGTACGCAATTGGTTATAAAACCACGGCTGGATGATCTGCCCGAGCATTGCGCTATAAGCCGAGCTGGTGTACTCATCGAACCCTGACGGAACAAACACGGCGGCCAACGCGGAATCGGTGCTGTTGCCTGCTTTTTCGAATATCACCGATTGCGGTTTGTCGATCAGTACCTCTTTGTTGCGGCACCATTCGCTGCCTTTCGCGCTCAATTGCTCCTGAACGCCGTGCGCCAGGTCTTTAGCCTGCTGGTCGGTAAGGTTCCCCACCACCAGAAATTCAGGACGCGCATTGGTTTTCAGTGCATCACGATAAGCAAGAATGTCATCCAGTGTAATTGACGGCAGCAGCGCACGACGGTCTTCTCGCTGGAAGTAAGGCACCTGAGAGAGCATCTGGACGGGCATGATAGCCTGATCAAATGCTTTGCCTTTATCCGCGGAGTCCATCATTTGCGCATACCAGGATTTCGCCTGTTCAAGTTGCTCTGCAGTCGGCGTATAGCTGAAATATCCCGCCAGCAACGCCTGGAACAACTGTGGCAAACGCTGGGTATACCCGTTGGCGTTGAGCATCAGGCCATTATTGGCATTGGTCGAGAAACTGATGCCGCCTGCCGCCGCCTGATTACTTAACTGGTCCAGCGCGATCCCCGCCAGATAGTCGTTCAGGGCGAACATTACCTGGTTTTTCGCGCTATCCATCGCTTTTGGATTACGCAGCACCACGCTCACATCCGCTTTCGGTTCGTTCGCGAAATAGCGGCTCGGCATGTAGACCACCCGCAGGTTTGGCTCGTCAACGATCAGCTCCGGATTGGTGTACCCTTTCGCCGGTTTGATCAGCGTAAAGTCATCCGGAATATACGGATTAAGTTCGGGAGTTTTCAGCGTAATTTCGGCCGACTGCTGCTGCCACTGTGCAAACAGTTGCGGGGTGATTTTATTCACCTGATACGGCGCGTCGACAAAATATGCTGTTTTGTCATGTGGCTCAGTAGGGCTGATATACCAGATACGGGCATTTTGCGGCGTCATTTCATCCAGACGAGCCTGCACGGCTTTGGCGTCGTACTGGTCGGCAATATTTACCGAATCCAGCGTATGCGCCACCGGCACGCGGATCATGGTGTCCGCCAGCCATTCCACGTATCCCATATCACGCGTAATCGACGGATAGCGAAAATCGAGATCCAGAATGTGCGCCAGTTCGTCAAAATAGCGCTTATCCACACCCTTATCGCGCAGCATGGTGAGATAGCTAAAAATAGCCGCCACTACCTTATCACGGTTGGCCTGGCCTTTATCCGTCAGGGTGGCAGAGATAGCCAGCACACCGCTATTTCCGTTCACGACCGGATCGGAATCTGCCCGGATACCTTCTGCCAGCCCCTGTTTTTGCAGCCAGTCAGAAAGCGTTCCCGGGCTACGGTTGCCGATAAGATAGGTGATCAGCTCATCCGTTTTGCTACGAAATTGCGCGGTGTTGTTATCAATGCGAAATTCAACGCGCAGCACCTTGCGCGGCACCGCCGGAACGTAGTGAATAATGATGCCCTTTTGCGCATCGGTAATTACCGGTACATCGATAGTTGGACGTTCAATGTTTTTATTCGGCACCCGGCCAAAGGTATCAACCGCAATTTTCGCCAGCTCCGGCAAAGGACGATTACTGTAAATCACCGCTTTCATCAGATTGGCAGAATAGTATTTTTCGTGAAACGCGAGCAGCGCTTCGTGCACCGGACTACCGGGCTTATCACTCAGCGTTTCGAGGTTACCACCAGAGAAGCGTGCGCCAGGGTGCGCCGGGTTGATGGTCTCCGCGCTCACCTGCGCCATACGCATCCCGTCACGGGTACGCGCCATGGTCAACTCTGCATTGACAGCGTTACGCTCGCGATCGGCATATTTTTTCTCAAGCAACGGTGCGGCAATCGCATCAGCCAGTCGGTCAACGGCCCCTTCCAGCGCGTTGTTTTCCACTTCCAGATAAAACGCGGTGCGATAGGGCGCGGTGCTGGCGTTATGGCTACCACCGTGCATTTTCAGAAATTCGGAGAGGCTATCCGGCTGCGGGTATTTTTTCGAGCCCATCAGAGACATATGCTCAAGATAATGGGCAAGGCCGGGATGCGCGGCAGGGTCTTCAAGGGAACCTACCGGGACGACAAGTGCAGAAAGGGATTTTACCGCCTGGGAATCGGAAACCAGCAGTACTACCATGCCGTTGTCGAGACGAATCGCCTGATACTGGCGGGTATCTTTATCGCTCTTACGGATAGTTTCTTGTATCGGCTGCCAACCATTATCTGCCTGACTGTACGACGCCCAGAGGGCAAAGAACACAACGAAAGCTTTTAACCAGGTGCTGCGGGGCATTCACGAACCTCATCATTAACAATCCCCTCGCTTTCCAGCCTTGCTGAAACGTTCGGGGCAAAACGTGCGTCGGCAGCATGCCGAACTCTTGGTATATCAGTCCGTGACCCGTCGCGCATAATAAAGGATGGCTCTTATTTGCGCAATTTTTATACAATCATTTGGACTGATTAAATCGATACAGCGGTAACAGGTAACGCTGCGAAAGTGTCGTTATCTGCAGGTAATGCTCAGGGGTGAGGGTTCTCCACAGCCTCTGATACCAGATATCTTCACCTTCGCCGGTTGAAAACAAACCGCCTTCATACGCTTGCAAGAATTTACTTTGCGCTTTTTGCAGCGTTGTCTCATCCGATAACATGGCATCAATTGCTGCGTCGTAACAGGCTTTTATCCATGCGCCACCGCTTTCTGGTAGCAGCAGCAATGGTTTTGCCATTCCTTCGCGATAGCCTTCAATCATGAGCGCCAAATGTTGCAATGCGTCGTCCGGCTTCATCGCAGGGAAACGCCATTCGCCACCACTGCGGACAAATAAACGACTCTCCCCAACCCCGCCGCTAGCACAGTAGACAAGATGCTCAAGCCAAAGTTGCAAGCCCTGGGTAACGCTGAGTTTCGATGGTCGCCAGCGTAGCAGGCCATCGGGCTGTACATGCGCCAGCCATCCACTCAGATGCACGCCTGCGCATTCCAGATCGACCTCCATGCTTTGACCGGGCTGGCGCTGCGCGATCACCCGGTCTGCCAGCTCCTGCATTTCAAGCTGCTGGGCTTCCCAGATAATCTCGCCAAACGCGCCATAGGGCAATGCTCCTGCCGCACGATAGTGACGAAAAAGCTTTTCAACGTCCTGTTGGTCCACCAGCGCATTGAGCAGTTCCTGGTTGAGCTGGTAGCGACTTAGCCCTTCCAGAATAAAAGGTTCGGCATCGGGGATATCGCTCTCTTCCGCACGGAAATTGACGCGCAGTCGCATCTGGAAGAAGGCGCGTACCGGGTGTGCCCAGAAACGCAACAGTTGCTCAAGCGTGAGCGATTCCAGCGCAAGCGGGGAAAGTTGCTGAATAAATTCAGGGTGCGCCGTGCCCTGTTGGCTTGCCGCGGGCAACCAGTCGCTGGCAAAACTTTGCCATTCGCCAGGGCGGAAATTGGCAGCATCAAACGGCATACGAGGGTGTAGATAGCAAATATGTTCTTTAACGCGCTTTTCACTCTCATCGCAATTTAGCGCTTCATCACCCGGCAGGCAGTGGCTTTGCCCAATATAATCAAGTAACTCCTGCACCAGCACAGACGGAAAACGTTCGCTGTTATCCTGAATCGAGCGACCGATATAGCTGATGTAGAGTTTTTCCTGCGCGGAAATCAACGCCTCAAGGAACAGGTAGCGGTCATCATCACGACGGCTACGGTCGCCGCGCTGGGATTGATGGCTCATCAGGTCGAACCCCAGCGGTGCAAGGGTTCGCGGGTAGACGCCGTCATTCATACCCAACAGGCATACCACTTTAAAAGGGATAGAACGCATTGGCATCAGAGTACAGATATTCACCGGCCCGGCCAGAAAGCGCTGGCTGATGCGCTCCTGATCGAGACGCTGCGCCAGTTCGTCGCGCAAGACGGAAAGTGGGATATCTTCGCCGTACGCCGCATCAATACCCTGTGCAATTATCGCCTGCCACTGCTGTTCGATAAGCGCCAGCGCGGCTTCTGTGTCCTGATCGGGCAGGAAAAAGTCATTGAGCATCTCCCGACAGACCGGCAGCCACTCTTCAAGCGGACGCGCCTGCGCCAGTCCCTGCCGCCAGGTATTAAGCTGCATGAGCAAGGAAGCGAGATGACCGACCAGCTCAGCAATCAGCCCGCTGGATTCATCATAAGGCAGAATGGATTGCCATTCCCCCTGACGACTTTCCATCGCGTATCCCAGCAGCATGCGGGTTAAACCAAATTGCCAGGTATGTTGTCCGGTCGCCGGGAGTTCCAGTTCGCGGACATTATCATCATCCATACCCCAGCGAATGCCCGACTCATTGACCCACTGGCGCAGGTAACGCAATCCCTCTTCATCAATATTGAAACGCGCCGCCAGTACGGGGACATCCAGCAGCGCCAGTACGTCTTCCGAAACAAAGCGGCTATCGGGTAACGACAGCAAACTAATAAATGCCTGTAGCGCCGGATGCGCCTGACGTGCACGGCGATCAGAAATGGCGTAAGGAATGTAACGCTCACCCACAGCGCTACCAAAAACAGACTGGATATACGGACTGTAGCTGTCGATATCAGCCACCATCACCACAATGTCTCTTGGCGTTAGCGACGGATCGGCCTCCAGCATCGCCAGCAGATTGTCATGTAATACTTCCACTTCCCGCTGTGGGCTATGGCAGATATGAACCGTCACACTACGGTCGTCAGGCTCAAGCAGGCGCTTTTTATCGCTGCGCTCATACTCTTCGGCATTCACTCCTGCGACGGCACTATTTTGCAGTTCCAACATGTCGTATTGCAGGTTCTGTAGAATGTGCCCAGGCGTAACATCGACAAACGCATCCAGGTCCTGGTAATTCTCCAGCCCGGCAAGCAGGTGCACATAATCGCGCCCCAGTTTGCCCCATGAGGCAAGCAGTGGGTTCGGTAAATTTTGCTCACCATCGCTGTTAAACAAGCCTTGTACAGCGCTCGCATCACGAAAAAGAGGCAGCGTTCGCTCGTCGCGATGATGTCGGCGCTGGCGGGTCAGCAATTTGGCTAAAAATGCCGGGTCTTTAATATCACCCCAGTAGTAGCGGCAAGGGTTGGTAAAGAGCAGGTGTACATCGATATGCTTACCCAGCGCCTGTAACGCCTGTAGGTAGACTGGCGGCAGCGCTGAAATGCCACATATAAATACGCGCGACGGTAACCCAGGCGGGCACTGTTCAGCCGATTCAAGCACATTGATAAAGCGCTGATAAAGATTGGCGCGGTGCCAGTGCGGCTGTCCAAGCTCGGCTGTATGCTCCACCAGGCGGCGCCATAGCGGCGCCTGCCAGATTTGCGCCTCATCAAGACCATCCACTTTTTTCCCGGCTTCCCACAAGGTGAGCCACTCCGGGCGATAGACAAGGTATTGGTCGAAAAGATCTGCAATACGGGAGGAAAGCTGAAACAGCTTGCGCTTGTCGTCGTCATCGCTCAGGTAGTGGCGCAACATGACAAATTCGTCGTGCTCCAGCATCTCCGGTAGCAGCGACATCAGTTTCCAGCTCATACTCTGTTTATTAAATGCGCTCTCTTTTGGGATGTCCGGCAGGACACGCACAAACATATCCCAGATAAAACTGGCGGGGAGCGGAAAGTCGATATTGGCGGCAATGCCAAACTTCTGCGCCAGCGTCATTTGCAGCCATTGCGCCATACCCGTGCTCTGAACCAGCACCACTTCGGGTTCAAAAGGATCGCTGAGGTGATCGCGTTCAACGATAAACTCCATCAATGCTTCCAGCACATCCAAATGATTGGAGTGATAAACCCTTAGCATACGTGCTCCTGACTACTGGCTGTTTGGGCAAAATGTTCGCGTCATTTGCCCTTTTCTGCCCACTGGCGAAATGATAATAACCCTGATGCTGACACATCCCTGGTCGCTTGTCTGCTCCTTCTGTACCTGCCACCCTGCGGGTAGCGGCGGCGGATACATTTGCGCCTGCTGCCAGGCGTGGCGCCACAAAAGCCGGTACTGGCTCCATGCGTGAAAACCGGAGGCGAGCGCCCGATGATAGCCTCCCAGCGCGGTAACCACCATCACCAGCAAAACGATAGCCAGCAGCACTTCGGGCAGGCTAAATCCGCGCTGTCTTATGGAATCTGACATAGCGCCGTTTCCTTACTTGGGCAAAAATCACTCCAGCCGTGTGCGGAAAACACCACATTGTTACGCTCAATATGCCCGCCTCGCCATAAACGCTGTTTGCCACTTCCCACGGTTAATAACACGGCCTGGTCAGTGAGTACACGTAGGCATGCCTGCCAGGGTTCAGTGGGGTGTTGCAGACATTGCAACGCGGGCTCCCTGAGCCAGGGGTGCCTTTGCGCCCACATCATCGCCGACTGCACCTGCGCATACTGGCGAAGGTGCTCGCTCTCCGTGCTCACCCGGCGTATATGGGTCTTCAATTGCTGGTTTAACCCATTAAGCATCAGGCTACCGAGTATGAGCATAAGCAGCACCAGTGCCAGTGAAGACATCCCGCGCTCACGGTTCACAAGTTAAAACCACTCACGCTAAAGGCAGCCGAAATATGTTGCGTGTTCTGCTCTTTGATTTGGCCTGCAAGACTGATGGTAAAGACAGGCGCAAACCCAATCGTTTTCTGCCGGGTAACCGTAAACAGGGTAATATCTACCGTATTGGGATCCGTCATTTTATCCCAGCCCTTTCCCTCGCAGGATGTCGCGCCGCGCAAGGTTTCCAGCACGCCGTTTTGCAGGCGAAACCCCGTCTGGTCGGCATCGCTGGCTGGCGATGTTTCCCATCGTCCGTTGCTGTTAGCATCCCATTGCACCACCACGCAACTCCCATTACGCCCGATAGTCAACGCTTGCCCCACACATTCACCATTGCAATATCCGGCACGCTGAATGTGCCTGGCAACGGTATACAGGCGCTGCCAGAGTTCATCTTCAAGCATCTGATGACGAGTCTGTTGCAGCACAGCAAACTGTAACGCGGGAAGAAAGCGCGCCGCCGCCAGCAGAATAACGCTCCCTATCGCCATCGCCAGCAAGGTCTCCAGCAAGGAAAACCCCTGTTGCCGGTCTAACATGATTCGTCCGCCGCACCTTGACACATCCGTATCCTCCCCCAACCCGACACCACGATCCGCCACTCACCCGCATCACTTGCGACCCGAATATGCCCTCCCCATGCCGTATTACGCAGGCCATAGAAACCTAATGAAGGTGTAATTTCCACAAGGTTAACCTCAGGCGATACTGGGCGCATAAGATACGGGGAGTCGATCGAGCAGCTTGTTTGCAGCTCCTGGGTATGCAGGCACCAGGCATCCTCAGAACGGGATGCCAGAATAAGCCGCTCCTGGTTATGCCAGTTGGCATCATCGCGCAGCATCACCAGGAAATGCCGCACCTGTAACGCGGTTTGCCATAAGCGCTGCTGGGCCTGCCAGGTACGCCAGCCGGTAATGCCGATGCCGCTCAGAATAACGATCAGCGCCACCGCAACCATCGTCTCAATCAGAGTAAATCCGTGTTCGTTTTTCATGGCGGCAGTCTGGCGCAGCATCGTCATAATGGCGAGCGGCCGGCGCCCGTTTTACGAGACGTCACGAAACAAACTGGCGGGTTTGCAGTGGGTTACAAACGGTCTGGAAGATATGCCGAAGAATACGTAATGAGGATAAAAAAACCGGCGCTCTGTGGCGCCGGTTATGCGATGCTGCGTTCGGTCAGATGGCGACCGAGGCTTTAATCGCCGGGTGCGGATCGTAGCCTTCGATTTCAAAATCATCGAAGCGGTAATCAAACAGCGATGCGGGTTTACGCTTGATTTTGAGCGTGGGCAGCGCACGCGGTTCGCGGCTCAGTTGCAGGCGCGTTTGCTCCAGGTGGTTGCTGTACAGGTGAGTATCGCCACCGGTCCAGACAAAATCCCCAGGTTCCAGGTCACACTGTTGCGCCATCATATGCACCAGTAATGCGTAGCTGGCGATATTAAAAGGCAGACCAAGGAAGATATCGCAAGAGCGCTGGTAGAGCTGGCAGGAGAGCTTGCCGTCCGCGACATAGAACTGGAAAAACGCGTGGCACGGCGCAAGAGCCATTTTATCCAGTTCGCCCACGTTCCAGGCAGACACGATGATACGGCGTGAATCCGGATCGTTTTTCAACTGGTTCAGTACGGTCGAGATCTGATCAATATGACGGCCATCCGGCGTTGGCCAGGCACGCCACTGTTTGCCATAAACCGGCCCGAGGTTGCCCTGCTCATCAGCCCATTCATCCCAGATAGAGACCTTATTCTCTTTCAGGTAAGCGATGTTGGTATCGCCCTGCAGGAACCACAGCAGCTCATGAATAATGGAGCGCAAATGGCAACGCTTGGTGGTCACCAGCGGAAAACCGTCCTGCAGATTAAAGCGCATCTGATGACCAAAAATAGAGAGCGTGCCCGTCCCTGTACGGTCGTTTTTCGGGGTGCCCTCATTGAGCACCTTTTGCATCAGTTCTAAATACTGTTTCATGGTTCCTCAGGAAACGTGTTGCGGCGCACGACGACGATACGCCCAAACCATCATGATAATACCCGCAACAATCATCGGGATGGAGAGGATCTGCCCCATGCTGATGTATTGCACCCACGTCCCCGTAAATTGTGCATCCGGCTGGCGGAAGAACTCAACGATGATACGGAACGCGCCATAGCCAATCAGGAACAGGCCAGACACAGCCCCCATCGGGCGAGGTTTGCGGATATAGAGATTCAGGATAATGAATAACACGATGCCTTCCAGCACCAGCTCATACAACTGGGAAGGATGACGAGGCAGAACGCCGTAAGTGTCAAAAATGGATTGCCACTGCGGATGAGACGGCAGTAATGCGGCATCTTCTGCGCGCGACCCCGGGAAGAGCATTGCCAGCGGGAAGCTCGGATCGACACGGCCCCACAGTTCGCCGTTGATAAAGTTACCCAGACGTCCGGCACCCAGACCAAAAGGAATCAGCGGGGCAATAAAATCTGCAACCTGGAAAAAGTTACGTTTGGTGCGTTTGGCAAAGACGATCATCACGACGATAACGCCGATCAAGCCGCCGTGGAAAGACATGCCGCCGTCCCAGACGCGGAACAAATACAGCGGATCGTTGAGGAAGATCGGGAAGTTGTAGAAGAGAACGTAGCCAATACGCCCGCCCAGGAACACCCCAAGAAAGCCTGCGTAGAGCAGATTTTCAACTTCATTTTTCGTCCAGCCACTGCCAGGACGGCCAGCACGACGGGTTGCGAGCCACATGGCAAAGACAAAGCCAACGAGGTACATCAACCCGTACCAGTGAAGAGAAACCGGCCCAATGGAAAAAATTACTGGATCAAATTCAGGAAAACGCAGATAGCCACTATTCATCTGTCACCACAACATGTTGTTATTCCGCCGAAAGTGGACAGCGGTATAGATGCGCGCCCGTTCTGGCGGGCGCTCCAAAGGCGCGAATGATAGCATAAGGAGGTCAGGCTGGATGCGGCGAAGTTGTAAAAGATATGTATACCCGTCATCCTTTACGCCGCAGGTGCGTTGGCTTCCCCAGCGCGCCCCGGTCACATAGTTATCTATGCTCCCGGGAACTTGCTGGCTTGCCGCCTTCCTGCAACGCAAATGATTTAGGGTATTACCCGCCATCCTTTACGCCGCAGGTGTGTTGGCTTCCCCAGCGCGCCCCGGTCACAGAGTTGTCTATGATCCAGGGAACTTGCTGGCTTGCCGCCTTCCTGCAACGCAAATGATTTAGGGTATTACCCGCCATCCTTCACGCCACAGACACGCTGGCTTCCCCACCGTGCCCCGGTCATATAGTTATCTATGCTCCCGGAAACTTGCTGGCTTGCCGCCTTCCTGCAACGCAAATGATTTAGGGTATTACCCGCCATCCTTTACGCCGCAGACACGCTGGCTTCCCCAGCGCGCCCGGATCACAGAGTTGTCTATGATCCAGGGAACTTACGTCTACAACCCACCGCGAATAAGGCCACCCAGACCGCGCCGCTCCATAAATGCCGCGACCTGATGTCGTACTTCGGTCGCCAGTTGCGCCTCAAGCGTACGGTTGGCCAGCGTTTGCGCCTCAGCGAAATCAATACGCCGTAGCAGATATTTAATACGCGCCACCGACTTACCGTTCATCGACAGATGGCTAAAGCCAAGGCCAATCAGCACCGCCACACACATGGGATCTCCCGCCATTTCACCGCATAGACGCAGATCGACGCCCGCCTGTTCGGCTTCTCTGGCAATCATCGCCAGCGCGCGCAACACGGCAGGATGCAGGCTGTCATACATACTAGCCACACGCGTATTGTTACGATCAACCGCCAGAATATACTGAGTAAGGTCATTAGTGCCGATAGAGATAAAGTCGACCCGATTCGCCAGGTGCGAGAGCATAAACACCATTGATGGCACTTCAATCATCACGCCAATACGCGGTTTCGGAATGGCGTAACCAATCATCTCTTCGACTTCACGCCCGGCACGTTCGATCAACCGTTTTGCTTCATCCACCTCATCAATACTAGTGATCATCGGCAGCAGGATACTGAGATTTCCGGTGGCCGCGTTCGCACGCAGCATTGCGCGCACCTGCACAAGGAAGATTTCCGGCTGATCGAGCGTAATCCGGATGCCACGCCAGCCCAGGCACGGGTTCTCTTCGCTTATCGGCATATACGGCAACTGTTTATCCGCGCCGATATCCAGCGTACGCAGGGTCACCGGCTTATCGTTAAACATCTGCAGCATGCCCTGATACTGCGCAACCTGCTCTTCCTCCGACGGGAAACCACTTTGCAACATAAAGGGAATTTCGGTGCGATAAAGCCCGATGCCGTCAATACGACTACCGAGCTTCTCTTCATGCTCCGGACTGAGCCCCGCGTTGAGCATCACCCTGATGCGCTCACCGCTTTTAAGCTGTGCGGCGAGGTTCACATCATCTTCGGCAAGCCGGGTTAATTCATTCTCTTCGGTGATAAGTCGCTGGTATTCCTGCAACAGAACGGGCTCTGGATCCACCAGCAGCTCACCGCGATAGCCGTCCACCACCAGCGTGCGACGATGCAGCACAGAAGGCTGAATATCCGCCCCCATAACCGTCGGGATCCCGAGCGCACGAACCATGATTGCCGCATGGGAGTTGGATGCGCCATCGCGTACGACAACACCCGCGAGCCTGTCATGCGGAAGCTCCGCCAGCGTTGTCGCAGATAACTCATCAGCAACAAGAATAAAGCGTTCCGGCCAGGTATTGGGGCCCTGGATATTATCATCGAGATGGAACAGTAAGCGCTGGCCGAGCGTGCGTAAATCGCCAGAGCGTTCTTTCAGATAACCGTCACTCAATGCCGCAAACTGCTCGGCGAATCGTTCAATGACCGTTTTGACCGCCCATTCAGCGACCAGACCTTTATCTACCTCGGCAAACAGCTCACGGCGCAGACGCGCATCGGAAAGCAGATGCGAGTAAAGATCGAAAATCGCCGCCGTCTCTTTTTGCGCACCCGCAGAAAAGCGCTTGCTATAACGACGAAACTCACCCGCCGCCTCTTCCAGCGCGCTGGTCAGCCTTTCCCGTTCAAGCGTTGTGTTGAGGGTCGAGGCTTCATAAACCTGTTCCATCAACGGCAGCGTTTCATCCATCCAGCCTTCGGCAATGGCCACGCCGGATGACGCAGGAAGCGCGCGAATACGTGTCTGGCGATACTGACCAAACAGCGCGGTTAGCTGCGACTGAGAGAGAATGGCTGCCATTTGGGTAGCCAGCGTCACCAGGAAGGACTCTTCGCTTTCATCGTACTGGCGCAGTTCACGTTGCTGAACAACCAGAACACCGAGAAGCTGACGACGCTGAATAATCGGCACGCCGAGAAAAGCGCGAAAACGCTCTTCTTTTACGGCAGGGATGTATTTAAAACTGGGGTGTTTTTGCGCATCAGCAAGGTTAATAGGTTCCGCCAGCCTGCCTACCAGGCCGACGATACCTTGATCAAATGCGAGAGTGACCGTACGCCCGCGCGGCTTTTTTAAACCGCGAGTCGCCATTAAGTAATAACAACGCCGGTCATGGTCTGCGAGGTAGACGGAGCAAACTTCCGTCTCCATCGCCTCGCAAATATCTGTGACCAGTATTTCCAGCGCTTCGTTCAGTCGCGGCGCGCTGGCAACTTTTTCAACGATTTCTCGCAAGCGGGTGAGCATAATGTGCGTGGCTTAACCTCTTTTACGTCGCCAGGCAGGTGCACTTTGTGGCTTAGGCGGAATCTCCTGAAGCGCCATCACGGCCCCTGCAAACTCTTTCATCACCCGTCGGTAGACATCGCGTTTGAACGACACTACCTGACGAACAGGATACCAGTAGCTCACCCAGCGCCAGCCATCAAACTCAGGGGTACTACTGGTTTGCATATTGACATCAGCATCACTGCTGACCAATTGCAGAAGAAACCATTTTTGTTTCTGGCCGATACAGACCGGCTTTGTATCCCAACGCACCAAACGTTTCGGTAACTTGTAACGCAACCAGTTACGGGTAGAAGCAAGGATTCGAACATCTTTACGATTTAAGCCTACTTCCTCGAACAACTCCCTGAACATCGCCTGCTCCGGAGACTCGCCTGGGTTGATTCCCCCCTGGGGAAACTGCCAGGAGTGCTGCCCGAAGCGTCTGGCCCACATGACCTGGCCCTGTCGATTACAGATTACGATACCCACATTTGGGCGGTAGCCATCGTCATCAATCACCGGACTACCTCAAAATAAACCTGAATTAATCGATTGTTTCACACTCGTGGAAAACGGTAAACCACTCAATTACGACGGAACAAACGGATAACATTTGAATAACTCACAATTATCGGCAAAGTTATAAACAGACGCCCCCTCGCCTGCCCGGTTTTATTCACCTTTTCTGTGGATAGACTTGTGAAGAACCGGAGATTTAACATTGGAAAACCCGGAGTAGTCTGAATATGCCAACAATCAACCCAGTGAATAATTACCTTAAATTCATTGAGTTAATAGCTTTATTTCTGTATTTGCATCACATAATGTGATGATCGTCACTATAGCGATCCTTGTACTGATGAAAGATCGAACAACGTCGTTTTTATCCACAGATTATGCCAATAACTTAGGCACATTTTGTGCAGAAATTCGATTTTCGTCGCACGTCAAGGCTGTAAATCGAAACAGTAGTGACACTTTTACCCAGTTATCCCATTTTTCTGTGGATAACATGGTGTAAGATCCTGTTCATTGTCAGTGACCAGATTTGAACAACCGCGTAGCGAGTTGCGCAACACCACCTTTTTCACGGAAAATTATCTTATGAATCAGTCCCTTTATCAGGACGGGTGGAAAAAGATCGCAGCCATCAACGGTGTGCATAATTGCAGTTCATTTTTTAATCAAGGTTTTAGCATGTCCGCCATACGACCTTTACTATCGTCTCCCGAGTCTGAAATTCAGTTGCTTATCCAGGCGCAACATCTCGCAGGCTACACCCTGGGCGAACTTGCCCGGCTTGCCGGATTGCCTATTCCTCGCGATCTGAAACGCGATAAAGGCTGGACGGGTATCCTGCTGGAGCAGTGGCTCGGCGCCAGTGCAGGCAGTAAACCGGAGCAGGATTTCGCAGCGCTGGGCGTAGAGCTGAAAACGATCCCCATCGATAGCGCGGGTCGGCCGCTGGAGACGACGTTTGTCTGCGTCGCCCCGCTAACAGGCAATACAGGGGTGGTGTGGGAAACCAGCCATGTACGTCATAAATTGCGCCGCGTGTTATGGATCCCCATCGAAGGTTCGCGCGATATTCCCCTTGCCGAGCGCCGCGTAGGCTCACCGCTGCTCTGGAGTCCCAGTGAAGAGGAAGAAACCCAGTTGCGCATGGACTGGGAAGAGTTGATGGACTTGATTGTGCTTGGCCAGGTTGAGCGTATTACAGCGCGTCACGGGGAGGTGTTGCAGTTGCGCCCGAAAGCGGCAAACAGCAAAGCGCTGACCGAAGCCGTCGGCGCACATGGAGAACCTATCCTGACGCTGCCGCGTGGTTTCTATCTGAAAAAGAATTTCACCGGCGCGCTGCTCGCCCGCCATTTCCTGGTGCCAGGGGATTAACTTTTACCTCCGCGCGGCTGGCGCTTATAATCAGCCTTTCTTTTTTGGCAGGACTTTATAGATGTTATTTGCATGGATTACCGATCCCAATGCCTGGCTTGCCCTTGGCACGCTAACGCTGTTGGAGATTGTGCTTGGGATCGACAATATTATTTTCCTCTCACTGGTTGTGGCGAAGCTGCCCACCGCGCAGCGTAACCACGCCCGAAGGCTCGGTCTGGCTGCCGCGATGATCATGCGATTGCTGCTGCTGGCCTCAATTGCCTGGCTGACAAAACTGACCACCCCGCTGTTTAGCGTATTGGATCATGCGGTATCAGCGCGCGATCTGATCCTGTTTTGTGGCGGCGTGTTCCTTATCTGGAAAGCCAGTAAAGAGATCCACGAAACGATCGAAGGTGATGAAGAGGATCTGAAAACCAATGTCCACTCGTTCCTCGGTGCAATCGTACAGATTATGCTGCTGGACATTATTTTCAGTCTCGATTCCGTCATTACCGCGGTTGGCCTGTCCGACCATCTGTTTATTATGATGGCGGCAGTGGTAATTTCAGTTGGCGTGATGATGTTTGCCGCACGCCCTATCGGTGAGTTTGTGAATCGCCATCCTTCGGTGAAAATGCTGGCGTTATCCTTCCTGATTCTGGTGGGCTTTACCCTGATTCTGGAAAGCGTCTCGATTCATGTACCGAAAGGGTATATCTACTTCGCGATGTTCTTCTCTATCACAGTTGAGACGCTCAACTTGATGCGCGGCAAGAAAAACCCGTCGTAATACAAGGCTTCCCCGCAAGGGGAAGCTATTTTCCCCGTCTTTTTGTCCCTGCCCACACTTTAAGATTTTCCCCCTTTTTTGCACTGATACATCAGGTTATTACTAGAATGATGTGAGACACGAGCCAAATGAGGACAGAACGATGAAAAAATGGGCAGTGATTATCTCTGCAGTTGGATTGGCATTTGCAGTTTCAGGTTGTAGTAGTGATTACGTTATGGCAACGAAAGATGGCAGGATGATCCTGACTGACGGTAAGCCAGAAATTGACGATGAAACCGGCCTGGTTAGTTACCATGACCAGCAAGGCAATAAGATGCAGATCAACCGTGATGATGTTTCTCAGATCCTCGAGCGCTAAAAATCTTTAAAAAGGTCAGTCACCTGCTGACCTTTTTTGGTCTCCCCTCTTTCCCTTTGTTCTGCCCTCTGCCATGTTTATATTCCTTTGTCAGGACAACTGACGCAGTAAAGTAAGTTAAAGGAAGCCGGCTATGCACTATCACCGTATCCCCCACAGTTCACTTGAGATAAGTACCCTGGGGCTGGGCACAATGACGTTTGGTGAACAGAACAGCGAAGCCGACGCCCATGCACAGCTTGATTACGCCATCAGCCAGGGGATCAACCTGATTGATGTCGCAGAGATGTATCCCGTCCCACCGCGCCCGGAAACACAAGGGCTGACGGAGACCTATGTCGGTAACTGGCTGGCGAAGCGCGGCAATCGTGAGAAGGTGGTCCTCGCCTCGAAGGTTAGCGGCCCCTCGCGCAATAATGACAATAGCATTCGACCAAACCAGGCGCTGGATCGTAAAAATATCCGCCTCGCGCTTGAAGCGAGCCTGAAACGCCTGCAAACCGATCATCTCGATCTCTACCAGGTGCACTGGCCGCAGCGCCCTACCAACTGTTTTGGTACGCTGGGCTATAAGTGGACGGAATCTGCCCCTGTCGTCACGCTACTGGAAACGCTGGAGGCGCTGACCGAGTTCCAGCGCGCGGGCAAAATTCGCTATATCGGCGTGTCGAATGAAACGGCCTTTGGCGTGATGCGCTATCTGCAACTGGCGGAAAAACACGAATTACCGCGCATCGTCACCATTCAGAACCCCTACAGCCTGCTTAACCGTAGCTATGAAGTGGGTCTGGCTGAGGTGACGCAATATGAAGGGGTTGAGCTGCTGGCTTACTCCTGCCTGGCGTTCGGCACCCTCACCGGGAAATACCTGAACGGTGCGAAACCCGCAGGTGCCCGCAACACCCTGTTCAGCCGCTTTACCCGTTACAGTGGCGAGCAGGCGCAAAAAGCGGTTGCTGCCTACGTGGATATCGCCAAACGCCACAATCTGGATTCGGCGCAGATGGCGCTGGCATTTGTGCGTCGTCAGCCGTTCGTTGCCAGCACCCTTCTGGGCGCAACGACAATGGAACAGTTAAAAACGAATGTGGAAAGTCTGCATCTTACGCTCAGCGAAGAGGTGCTCGCCGAAATTGAAGCGGTGCATCAGGTCTATACCTACCCGGCACCCTAACAGGAATCAGGCCGGGTAACCCGGCCTGTCTCTTAGCGACGGCGTTGCCAAACCCACAGTGCCGCGATTGCCAGCGCAAACAGTACGCCGAACCCGACACCGACACCAACCACTGGCACACCCACTTTGACCGCCAGGGAGTAAAGTCCCAGCATCAACAGCATGGCGGTGTTCTCGCCGAGATTCTGTACCGCAATAGCATTTCCTGCGCCAACAGAACGCTTACCCCGCTCCTGCAACAGCGCATTAAGTGGCACCACGAAAAAACCACCCAGCATGCCGATAAGCATTAAGATTCCATAAGCCGGAAGCACTGCATGTTGTAACGAAAAGAAGGTCACTGCCACGCCAATCAAAATCCCGGCAGGCATACAACGCGCTACCGTCTCAAGCGTAACCAGTTTAGCGGCAAGCCCGGCCCCCACTACAATGCCCACCGCCACCATGGCATTGAGATAGGTCGGCGTGGCGTTATCCGTAATGCCCAGTGCAACGGGCACCCACAGTACCAGCAGAAAACGCAGCGTTACCCCCGCGCCCCAGAACAGGCTGGTACCAACCAGTGAAAAACGCGTCTCGCCATTGCGCCACAACACTGAACAGGCAGAGAAAAAACTGCGCGTCATCGGGGTGAAACGCCATGACTGCCCCGGACGCGCAGCCGCCAGGCGTGGAATCATCAGGTTTGCCACCACTGCACCTGCATAGACCAGTGCACAGACGCCCAGCGAAGCCAGCACGTGCCAGTCAGCCAGAATACCGCCCGCCATGGAACCCAACAGGATCGCGGCAATCGTTGAGGACTCCATCAGCCCGTTAGCTTTGACCAGTTTGTCACCGGTTGTCAGTTCACCCAGGATACCGTATTTCGCCGGGGAATAGGCCGCCGCTCCCACGCCCACCAGGGTATAGCCGATGAAAGGGTTGATACCGATGCAAATGCTGGCCGCCCCCAACAGCTTGAGGCCGTTGGCGACCATCATCACGCGCCCTTTGGGGAAGCTGTCGGCGATCTGCCCGACAAAGGGGGCAAAAAGGATGTAAGCGCCCACAAACACCATCTGCAGGATCGGTTGACTCCAGTCGGGGTAGAACTCCGCTTTTAACAGCGCCAGGGTGGCAAACAGCAGCGCATTATCACCAAAGGCCGACAGGAACTGGGCGACAATGACCGCTTTCATCCCCTTCGACCACAGTGAAGTGTTAGTGGGTACTGACTCATGCATTTTGGGTTTCCGCCTCTTCAACCATGCCTTTTAACGTCACAAAGTCAGGCTTCCCGCTGCCCAGTAACGGCAACTGTTTGAGGAAGCGTATATCGCGCGGAACCGCCAGTTCCGGCACGCCTTGCGCACGCGCCTGCTGCTGGAGTTTCTCGCGCGTCAGTTGTTCATCGGTGGTGAACAGGACCAGCGCCTCGCCTTTGCTGGCGTCGGATTTGATCGCCGTGGCATGCATCTTCTCAGGCGATACCGCCAGCGCCAGTTGTTCCACCATCTCCAGCGAAATCATCTCACCGGCAATTTTGGCAAAGCGTTTGGCACGGCCCTGAATCTGCACGAAGCCTTGCTCATCAAAGCGCACAATATCGCCCGTGTCATACCAGCCGCTTTCCAGCTCACCCTGGGCATTTTCTGCCGCAGGCGCTTCCAGCACGCCGGGTTTCTCCACGCGCAGATAACCGTTCATGATGTTCGGTCCTTTCAGTTGCAGTCGGCCACCGTCATCAATACCCGGCACTTCAAGCAGGCGCGCGTCCATACCGGGCAGAATACGCCCAACGGTACCGGGCTTCGCCGCCATCGGCACGTTGATTGACACCACTGGCGCGCACTCTGTTACTCCGTAGCCCTCCAGAATGCGCAAACCAAATTTGTCCTGCCAAAGCTGACGGGTGCTGTCCTGGAGCTTTTCAGCCCCTGCTACCACATAACGCAGGCGGAAAAAGTCATACGGATTAGCGAAGCGGGCGTAATTCCCCAGGAATGTCGATGTGCCAAACAACACGGTACAGTTCCGGTCGTACACCAGCTCCGGCACAATGCGATAGTGCAGCGGGCTTGGATAAAGGAACACTTCTGCCCCGGTCAACAGCGGCGTAAACAGCCCCACCGTCAGACCAAAAGAGTGGAACAGCGGCAGCGCCGACATAAAGCGATCATTGGCGGTGAAATCGGCAATGGTGCGGATTTGCTCGACGTTCGCCAGAATACTTTTATGACTGTGGACAACCCCTTTCGGATTGCCCTCGGAACCGGAGGTAAAGAGTATGATCGCCGCATCTTCGGGTTTCTGCGGCACCTGCGCCAGACGTGGCATCAGTACGCGGCTAAAGATCCACAGCTTATCTTCCAGCGTGACACTGCCTTTTAAATCTTCCAGATAGACCCAGCGCACCTGGGTTAACTGTTCCGGCAGATGCCAGAGCTTCCCTTTGTCCATAAAGGTACGCGAGGTAAATACCGTTTTGATTTCCGCCGCAGTAATGGCGCTGGTCAGCCCTTTAACACCGGCGGTGTAGTTCATCATTGCCGGAATGCGTCCACGGGCGATGGCGCCAAAAATCACCGCGGCGCTGATACCGGCGTTCGGCAACATCAGGCCGATTTTCTCACCCTGTGCCGTGTATTTGTCGAGAATACGAGCGACAAACAGTGTCTTGGTCAGCAGCTTACGGTAAGTGTCCGGGGTGAAATTAATGTCTTCTACGCAGTGCTTGCCTGCGCCGTAACGATATTGTGCGGCAAGGAAGGCGTCGAATAAGGTTTCGCGCGGACGCACCGCCATGCGGGCTTCCATCATAATCTGATGCAACATCTCACCGGCAATCTTACGGCGGTCACGGGCGCGCGGCGCTTCCGGCATTGGCAGTTGCGTTGGCGGCAGAACATGCAGATGAATCTGTGGGAATAAACGCTGTTTAACCAGCCCTTTCAGGCGGCTGAAAAAGGTCAGCTCCGCCCCTTCTATACGCAGCGGTACGACGGTTGCCGCCGACTTCGCCGCCACAAACCCCGCACCATCGTAGATTTTCATCAGCGAGCCGGACACCGAAATGCGTCCTTCCGGGAAAATCACTACCGGACGCCCTTCGCCAATCAGGCGGACAAGGTGTTTGACGGACATCGGCTTTGTCGGATCCAGCGGCACAAAATCGATGATCGGTTTAAGCCAGCGCATGTACCACTGCTGGCTGATGGAGGTATAAACCGCAAAAACCGGGCGAACAGGAAGAAAGAGCGCCAGCAAAATCCCATCGATAAAGGAGACATGATTGGGGACAATCAGCACGCGCTCGCCGTGCAACGCCTGTGTATTGCCCGTGAGTCGCACACGGAACAGGACGCGAAAGAGGCCACGAAAAAAGCCAAATAACATTTCAACTCCTTTTGTTAGTCAATTCGACAGGTTATGAATAAATTGTGGCAGATTACACGAGAAGTGGGGGGCGGCGAAATGCGGGCGAAAAAAAACCTGCGCATCCGCGCAGGTTGGTGCAAGAAATTAAGTACGAAATGCGTACCGAAATAATCACCAATCAATACCTCTGGGATCTTGATTGTGGCTGGCGGCGCGTTAGCTCGCCAGCAGTAAAAAGCAAGCGAATGAGCCTAAGTGCAACGAGGTGTTTCTAATCATCCAGCTTGTTACACATTGACTTAATGGCAAAAAAAAACCTGCACATCTGCGCAGGTTGGTGTAATTCAAGTGTTCAACCCTCAGGTTGACTTCACCTATCAATACCTCTGGGATTGCTACTGTAGCAATCCGACCAAATGCTTCTCCAGCAGACAATAGAAACAGCATTTCGCAAAGTGTAACTAAAGGTTCGAACTGTATATTTCCGGATATATTTTCCATGTAACGTTTTCACGTCATTTCATCGCGTCAGTTCACGTTTGCGGAAAGTGCCCTGGCGACAACCTTGATTAGCCAGCGCATTCCCGTAACATAAGTGGGTGTGTAAACGCTTACCCCTAAATGAAGGTGCTCAATGGCGACAATAAAAGATGTAGCCCGGCTTGCAGGTGTCTCTGTCGCTACAGTCTCTCGCGTAATTAACGACTCCCCAAAAGCCAGCGAAGCCTCACGGCTGGCGGTCCAGACCGCCATGGAGAGTCTGAGCTATCACCCCAACGCCAATGCCCGAGCGCTGGCGCAGCAGTCGACGGAAACGGTCGGTCTGGTGGTCGGAGATGTCTCTGACCCTTTTTTTGGCGCCATGGTAAAAGCGGTTGAACAGGTCGCCTCCAGCACTGGCAACTTCCTGCTCATTGGCAACGGTTATCACAATGAGCAAAAAGAACGTAATGCGATTGAGCAACTGATTCGCCACCGCTGTGCGGCACTGGTTGTCCACGCCAAAATGGTGCCGGATGCTGAACTCATTGCGTTGATGAAACAGATCCCCGGCATGGTACTGATTAACCGCATTCTGCCCGGTTTCGAACAGCGCTGCGTGTCGCTGGATGACCGCTACGGTGCCTGGCTGGCAACGCGCCACCTTATACAACAGGGCCATACCCGGATAGGCTATTTGTGTTCCAACCACGCGATTTCCGATGCCGAAGACCGCCTGCAGGGTTATTACGACGCCCTCAAAGAAAACGGGCTGCCGTGTAATGAGCGTCTGGTCACCTTCGGCGAACCGGACGAGAGCGGCGGTGAACAGGCAATGACCGAACTGCTCGGGCGTGGCAAGAATTTTACGGCGATCGCCTCCTATAACGACTCGATGGCAGCGGGCGCAATGGGAGTGCTTAACGATAATGGCATTGCTGTGCCAGATGAGATCTCGCTGATTGGCTTTGACGATGTGCTGATATCACGCTATGTCCGCCCGCGGCTGACCACGGTGCGCTATCCCATCGTGACGATGGCGACACAGGCAGCGGAACTGGCACTGGCGTTGGCAGAAAACCGTCCACTCCCGGATGTCACGCATGTGTTTAACCCGACGCTGGTAAGACGCCACTCGGTCGTGACGCCGCAGGACAACTAGAGGGTAAAGCGATAGAGGTGGACGGTCGTGTCCGGGTAATCGAGGCCGTCGCCGATATACTGCCAGCCAAAGCGCTCATAAAAATCACGGCAGGCGGAGTAAAGATGAAGCTCGCTAAACCCCATTTCCCGTGCAGACTCAATCACATGCTGCTGTAAAGTACGCGCCAGCCCCTGCCCGCGTGCGGACTCATCAACATAGAGCGCCGCCAGCCAGGGGAACAGATCCTGGCGGCTTATCAAATCGCAACGCCACAACCCTACGGTGCCAAGCAGCGTATCGTCATCCACCAGCACAAAGGTTAGCGGCAGATTGCCCGGCGTCTGGCTGTGGTCAATAATGCTTTCGAAGAACGCGCGCGGCAGCGAGTCACCAAACTCGCGCCAGAGCCACTCGGTCACCTGTTCAGCATGCTGTGGCGCGTCGTATAACGGAACCACTTTCACATTAATTTCCCCTGAAAAATCGGTACGGATTCAAACAGATAGCCGTCAAAATCCGGGGCATCCTCGTCCGAGAGCTCCAGCAAACTCTTTTTTACGTTTTCAAGATGCTGCCACATGGCCTGCCAGGCGCCCATCACATCGCGACGACGCAGGGCAGCGAGCAGTGTCTGCCTGTCGCCAAGCCATTTCAGGCGATAAGGACGGCTGGTAATGTGCACGTTGAACTGCTGCCACAGCGGGCTGCTGTCCATGTGGTGCCAGACGCTTTCTACTGTTGCCAGTAGCATCTGGTTTTGCGAAGCGCCCGCCAGCACCAGATGAAACATTTTGCTGTTGTCCTGGCTGGTGTCGTTCAGGGCAATCGCGCGCTGTTCCTGTTCGAGGATGCGGCGCAGGTTATCGATATCCGCCCGCGTCGCCATTTTGGCGGCAAAGGCGGCGATGTTGCTCTCCAGCAACTGACGAGCCTGCAATATTTCAAACGGGCCGACATCACTGCTGAGAAAGCGCTCTTCTTCGTTTTCATGCTCCTGAGGAATACGCATCACATAGACGCCGGAGCCCTGGCGAATGTCGACGGTGCCCTGGAGTTCAAGCATTAAGAGAGCTTCACGAACAATAGTACGACTGACGCCATACTTTTCGGCAATATTGCGCTCAGGCGGAAGGCGGGATCCCACGGGGTAATGCCCCTGGATTATTTGCGCGCGTAAATCTTCGCCAATCTCCTGGTACTGTTTTTTTTCCGGCGGGATTACAGCTTTTTCCACAATATCACCATCACCTGTACAGACCTGTAGTTGAAGCTCAGGCCGGAGAACCCCGGCCTTTGGGCGCGCTATCTTACCAAATTTAGTGCCTGATCGAGAACTTTCGCGCCATTTAAGGTGCCATATGCCACCGGATCGATCACATCAATAGGGATAGCGTATTGGTCGGTAAGTTTCTTATTTTCCGCGAGCTTAAAGCGCACCTGCGGCCCCAACAGTACAGCGATAATCTCGCCGCTGTGGTTGTCTAATTCATCGCGTAGCGCCTGCTCAGCGATGGCATAGATTTTCAGTTCAAGACCGCGCTCGGCGGCGTTTTTTTCCATCTTAGTGACCACCAGTGATGTAGACATCCCGGCAGAACAACACAGGACAATACGTTTCATCACAGCTCCTTATTTCCATTCATCATCAAAAGAGATCGTAAGCTGGCGTTCGTCGCTTAAGCGGCGATACCAGGAGAGCGACTTTTTCGCCCGCCGGTCACGGTTGTGGTCCAAATCGATCTCCACCAGTCCGTAGCGATTTTTAAAGGCATTCATTGGCGATACGTTGTCCGTAAACGCCCATAGCATATAACCGTGACAGTTGGCGCCATCCTCCCGCGCGCGCAACGTCTGGTACAGATGCTCACCAATAAACGCAATGCGGTAATCGTCTTCAATCACCCCATCGGCATTGCGGAACTGCCCTTCGTTCTCAACCCCCATCCCGCTTTCCGCCACAAACCACGGGATGTTGCCGTACTCGTTTTTAATCCGCATCGCCATGTCATAAATGATAAACGGCCCGATTTCCCAGCCGCGCGACTTATTCATGCGCCGGCCCGGTAGCTCAAAGGGTTCGTAGTAATAAGCCGGGTGGAACGGCGTGTCGGGGTGCCAGGCGCGGGAAGGGGCTTTTACCCGATGCGGGTAATAGAGGTTAATGCCCAATTCATCCACGGTATTTTCACGAATGATCGCCAGTTCGTCGTCGGTGTAGTCCCAGCTCACCTGATGCTTCTCAAGCAGGGTAAACAGCTCCGGCGGGTACGCCCCTTTTACCATTGGGTCGAGGAAGACGCGGTTATAAAAGAGATCATACATGGCTGCCGCATGGACATCGTGCGGCGCACGGGAGCGCGGATAGGTCACTTCCGGGTTCAGAATGCACCCCACCGTTCCCGCGTACCCTTTCTCGCGAAACAGTTTCACCACTTTCGCCGTGGCTAGATTTTTATGGTGATTCCATTGCATCCAGGTGCTGGTGTTCTGCTCATACGGCCAGCGCAGCGCATCCAGATAGACTCTGGTTTGCACCACAATGGGCTCGTTAAAAGTGAACCAGCGCGTCACTTTTTGGTGAAACCGTTCAAAGACTTTTTCGACGTAAAGCAGATAGAGTTCGACCACTTTTTTCGATGCCCAGCCGCCGTAGGTTTCCAGCAGGTAACCGGGCAATTCGTAATGTTCAAGGCAGATCATCGGCACAATGCGGTTACGCGCCATCTCGTCAAAGAGCTGGTCGTAATAGGCCGCATACTCTTCATCCACGACGCCATTTTCATAGTCGGTCAGAAAGCGCGACCAGTTAATGGAGGTGCGGTAGTGGGTCAGGCCAGCCTGCTTCATCAACTGTACGTCTTCGCGAAAACGGTGATAAAAGTCAGTCGCCACCGCCGGGCCATAGCCCTCATGCCAGACCTGCCTGTCGTTTTTGTACCAAAGATCGGGCCATGAATCCTGCCCCTCTTTTTTGCCGCTCCAGCCCTCGGTCTGCCAGGCTGACGCCGCCGCACCAAGCATAAACGTCGGCGGGATGGTGAGTGTTTTCGTGCTCACGTCAGGCTCCTTTAGGCATTTTTCGCCATGTCAGTGGATTCAGCCTGCAGTTGCGCCTGCTCCGCACGGCGGGATGCAATCTTCACAAAAGGCAGGTAAATAAGGATCGAGGCGAGGATACACACCAGTTGTGTCACTACCGCCCCCATCGAACCGGCGGTGGAAAGCCAGGCGTTAATCAGCGGCGGCGTGGTCCAGGGCACCATCACCACAGCCTTGCCCGCAAAGCCGGTAACCGTAGCAAAGTAACCGATTGAGCCGGTCACCAGCGGGGTGATGATAAAGGGGATCGCGAGGATCGGATTGAGCATGATCGGCATGCCGAATATCACCGGTTCATTGATATTGAAGATGCCAGGGCCGATGGAGAGCTTGGCGATCTCTTTCATCTCTTTGCGTTTGGTGGCAATCATCACCGCGATCAACAGACCAATGGTCAGACCGGAACCGCCGATACTCATATACACATCCCAGAACGGCATGGTGATGATATTCGGCACCTCTTTACCCTGCTCAAATGCGCTCATGTTGACCGTGATCGCACCGAGCAGCAGGGGTTCGCGGATCGGCTTGATCATCTGGTTGCCATGAATGCCGATAACCCAAAACAACTGAGCGACAAACATCAACAGCAGGATACCCGGCAGGCTTTGCACCACGCGTTCTAACGGCTGTTGCACCACCTGATAAACGGCATCATAGAGGTACATGCCGGTGATCTGATGGAAGACAAAACCAAAAGTCGCGATAACCGTGGTGGTGATAATGGCGGGGATCAATGCAGAGAACGAGGCCGAGACGTTAGGCGGCACTGTATCCGGCATTTTGATTTTCAGCCCTTCACGGTTTTCCAGCCAGCAGTAAATCTCAACGGAGAGAATCGCGATAAACATGCCGAGGAACAGGCTACGGGTATCCGAGAACTGGCGCAGCAGCACATCTTTCACCACGTGCATTTGGCCATCGACCAGCATTTCCACCGTGGTTGGCGTCACGCAAATAAAGCAGATGACCGCCAGCAAACCGGGGAACAGGGTTTTGATGCCGTTAATACGCCCAAGCTCAATACCAATCAGGAATACCGCGCCGATATTCAAAAAGTTGAGCGTGGCGTAGTTGATAGCGCTGGTAATTGGCTTGAGCGCGGCCAGGAACGATAGCGCGTCAAAGCTGGCGAGGCCGTTTTTCGGATCCAGCACCATATTGGAGATAAGCACGGAGAAGGCGCCGACGATGATGACCGGCATCAGGGTAATAAACGAAGCCTTGATCGCCATAATGTAGCGATAGCTGTTGAATTTGGTCGCGAAGCTACCCAGAGAATCGATTAACTTTTCCTGTAGAGCCATTAGAGGTACCTCAGTAAAAGGGCTTTTTATCGTGTCAGGTATACAGCTCAATACCTTTTGGCATACCAAAAATAGCTATCGCTGGAAAATAGTTCTGTGATTAAGGTCGCAACGCGGCATCTGGTATTCCAGATTTGCCATATTTAGCAGATTTGGCATACCACCCTAAATAAACCAGGGTTTTCTTCCCGTTGCATCAAAAGCGTGATCGGCCCGGTTATTGTCTCTCCCTTGCCCCGCTGCGCTTTGATGAATGTGATAAAATAGCGGCCTTCATGTGATACAGGATCAGGTCATGGCGACAATGCTGGATGTCTCACTGCGCGCGGGAGTCTCCAAGGCTACGGTATCGCGCGTGTTGAACGACACAGGTCAGGTAAAAGAGAGCACCCGTAAACGGGTTTTTCAGGCGATGGAAGAGCTGGGCTATCGGCCTAATTTTCTTGCCCAGTCGCTGGCAACCCGCACCAGTAATAACATTGGCCTGGTGGTTTCCAGTTTTAACGGTTTCTATTTTGGCCGCCTGTTACAGCAGGCATCGCGCCAGGCGGAAGCCTATGGCAAACAGCTCATTGTGACCGACGGGCACGATGCCCCGGAACGCGAAGAGTTAGCGGTGCAGATGCTGGCCGACAGACGCTGCGACGCCATTATTCTTTACACCCGCTTTATGAGCGAGAAAGCGATCATCCGCCTGATCGATACCACCCCGATGCCGCTTATCGTGATTAACCGCGAAGTGTTTCAGGCCCACGATAAATGCGTTTTTTTTGAACAGCAGGATGCGGCGTTTCAGGCGGTGGATTATCTGGTAAACCAGGGTCATCACGATATTGCCTGTATCACCGCCCCTATCCATACGCCAACCGGCAAAGCCCGCCTGATGGGATATCGCAAGGCGCTGGAAAAACACGGTATTCGCTGGGATCCGGACAAAGTGAAATACGGCGATTCAACCATGTCGCGCGGCTATGAACTGTGCCAGGAGATCTTACAAGAGGGCATTAAAGTCAGCGCGCTGTTTGCCTGTAATGACGATATGGCGCTGGGTGCGTCTAAGGCGCTGCATCAGGCGGGGTTACGTATTCCGCAGGATATTTCACTGTTTGGCTTCGATGATGCCCCCAGTGCCCGTTGGCTGGAGCCGGGTCTGTCGACGGTCTATCTGCCGATTGACACCATGATCACCACCGCCATCGATCAGGCTATGCGGCTGGCGAATAAAGAATCGATCGAAGCGATCCCGCCGTTTACCGGCACCCTGGTGCTGCGCGATTCAGTCGCCCCCGGGCCATTTTTCCCGGATGCGGCGGCGCCTGATCCGGGCGACCGATCGCACCAACCGTAGCCCCGGTAAGCGTCAGCGCCACCGGGGTAATTCCCGGATGCGGCTTATTCGGGTTACGTTTTGAAAACCGTTGATACCCTCGCCCCTCGGGCTGAGGAATCCCCACAAAAATGCGAGCACGATCGGTCCCCTCTCCTCTTTGGGGAGAGGGTTAGGGTGAGGGGGAAGATGCGGCTCTGATGGTCATTCCGTTCACCTTATGTTCCTTGCTTTTCTGTCGCGACAGAACTCGTGAACGTGCCAGGGTGGCTCACCGCCACCACCCTGGCGACCCGGGCTCCCGGCCAGGAAAATCGCCGCTGGCGCGGTCCATGATGCTTATGTCGTCTGACTTTCGGGTCGGGGACCAGCCTGCGTCCTTGCAGGCTATCCCCTCCGCCCGCTTCCCTGCGGGCGGCCCCGGTCAGCCGCCAACGCCTCATCGATTTTCAGCCGGACCCTGTCATCGCTGTCACTGTTTTATTCTTATTAAGCGGCGTTGTCGCTGTAAAACGTAAGATTACTGGGGATTCCTCAGCCCCTCGGGGCGAGGCAGGACTTATACCTGCTCAAGCGCCAGCAGTTCTTCAATGGTCTGACGGCGACGAATCAGCCGTGCAACGCCCTTATCAAACAGCACCTCCGGCAGCAGCGGACGACTATTGTAGTTCGACGACATTGAAGCACCATAAGCCCCGGTATCATGCAGCACAAGGTAATCCCCTGGCGCCACGGCAGGCAGTGCGCGGGTTTCCACTTTACCGCCCTCCTGCTGGGTAAACACATCGCCAGACTCGCACAGCGGCCCGGCCACCACGGTATCGATACGCGGCACGGTGGTTAAATCACGCCCGTCCGCCGCCAGTGCGGTAATGTGGTGATAGCTGCCGTACATGGACGGGCGCATCAGATCGTTAAAACCGGCGTCAATCAGTACAAAGTGGCGGCTGCCCATCTCTTTCACGCTGCGCACCTGTGCCACCAGCACCCCGGATTCCGCCACCAGGAAGCGTCCCGGTTCGATCTCCAGTTTTACCGGATGACCCAGATGTTTCGCCACCTGTTCACGTGCGGCATTCCACAGGCTGTAATAGTGGTCCGTATCCACCCCCTCCTCCCCTTCATGATAAGGAATGGAGAGACCGCCGCCTGCCGAAATAGCCTGCAGATCCTGGCCAAATTCCACCACCTGGCGCACCATCGCACCGCACACCTGCTCAAGGTGGCCGTAATCCACCCCGGAACCAATATGCATATGAATGCCGATCAGTTTGAGGTTAAAACGCTGCATCACTTCCAGCGCGGCAGGCAGGTCGCTATACCAGATGCCGTGCTTGCTGTTTTCGCCACCGGTATTGGTTTTCTGGCTGTGGCCATGACCGAAGCCGGGATTAACACGCAGCCAGACCGGGTGACCGGGCGAAACCTGCCCCAGTTGTTCCAGCATATCCACTGACCCGGCATTAACCGGAATGCGCAGCTCGCTCACGCGGGCCAGCGTCGCGTCATCAATCACGTCCGCCGTGAAAACAATATCCTCCGGATGCGTTTTCGGGTCGTAACCTGCGGCCAGCGCACGCTCAATTTCCCCTAACGACACGGAATCCACCTTCACCCCCTGCTCACGCATCAGGCGCAGGATATGAATGTTCGAGCAGGCTTTTTGCGCGAAACGGATCACATCAAACTGCGTCAGGCGGGCAATCTGGTCGCGAATAATTTGCGCGTCATAAACCCAGACCGGGCAGCCAAATTCAGCAGGCAACCGAAGAAGATTAGCGGCATTAAGGTCGGTTGTGGTTTGTGTCAGTGGGCGTGGCATAACAGACTCCGAAAACGTTTTTTTATGATTACGCCACAGGGCAGGAGGAATAAAAAATATCGTTTTATCGTGAGTCTATGCAAAAATGATATGGATTCTCTTGCCAGGATGCCGCCATGCCCGCCGTAAACTTACGCCACATTGAAATTTTTCATGCCGTGATGACCACCGGGAATCTGACGGAAGCCGCTCAGTTGCTGCATACCTCGCAGCCTACCGTCAGCCGGGAGCTGGCGCGCTTTGAAAAAGTACTGGGGTTGAAGTTATTTGAACGCATGCGCGGGCGTCTGCATCCTACGGTGCAAGGGTTACGTCTTTTTGAGGAAGTACAGCGCTCCTGGTACGGGCTGGATCGCATTGTCAGCGCCGCCGAAAGCCTGCGTGAATTCCGTCAGGGTGAGCTGTCGATTGCCTGCCTGCCAGTCTTTTCCCAGTCATTTTTACCGCTACTGTTGCAGCCTTTTCTGGCCCGCTACCCGGACGTTAGCCTGAATATTGTTCCGCAAGAGTCGCCGCTGCTGGAAGAGTGGCTCTCCGCCCAGCGTCATGATCTGGGGCTGACGGAAACAATCAGCACGCCTGCGGGGACGGAGCGTACGCCACTGCTGACTTTTAACGAAGTGTGTGTCCTGCCACAAAACCACCGACTGGCGCATAAAGCGCAGCTTACGCCAGGAGATTTTCATGGCGAGAATTACATTAGCCTGTCGCGCACCGACAGCTACCGGCAATTGCTTGATGCTTTGTTCAACGAACATCAGGTGAAACGCCGTATGGTACTGGAAACGCACAGCGCGGCGTCAGTCTGCGCGATGGTTCGCGCCGGGGTGGGAATTTCGGTGGTCAACCCGCTGACCGCGCTCGATTACGCCGCCAGCGGGGTGGTAGTGCGCCGTTTTAGTATTGACGTTCCCTTCACGGTGAGCCTGATCCGCCCGTTGCATCGTCCCTCTTCGGCGCTGGTCGAGGCATTCAGTCGCCATTTGCAAGAGGCAATGCCATTGATTACCGGTCCACTAAACGCGGTACTGAACGCCATTTAAGAGAGCATAAACGTTACGGCATCGGCGGCATGCAGGGCAGCCGTATCAAATACCGGGATCGGCGACTGATCTTGTGCAACCAGCAGGCCAATTTCAGTGCAACCGAAAATCACCCCCTGCGCCCCCTGCTCGGCCAGTTGCGCAATCAGACTGACATAATAGGCACGCGAAACATCGCTAAACGTACCGAGGCAAAGTTCGTCAAAAATAACCTGATTGACCCGCGCGCGGTCTGACTCACCCGGAATCAGCGTTTCAATACCAAACGCGTCATTCAGACGGCCACGATAAAAGTCCTGCTCCATGGTGTAGCGCGTACCAAGCAGCGCCACTTTGGATTGTTTCTGCGCCACGATCGCCCGCCCGGTGGCATCGGCAATATGTAAGAAAGGCACATCACAGCGTGCTTCAATCTGCCCGGCGATTTTGTGCATAGTGTTCGTACACAGCACGATACCCTGCGCACCGGCGTTTTGTAGCCCGACGGCCGCATCGGCCAGGATATCCCCGGCCTTTTCCCATTCGCCGCTGCGCTGGCACTCTTCAATCTCATGGAAATCTACGCTGTGCAGCAGCAGGCTGGCAGAGTGCAGACCACCCAATTTCGCCTTCACCCCTTCATTAATCAGGCGGTAATACGGAATGGTAGATTCCCAGCTCATGCCACCCAACAGTCCAATCGTTTTCATTATGCCTCTCCCTCTGAGTAAGCACTCAGTCAAGCAAACTCAGGGGGGAGTTTCAACCACCCCACAGGCATAAAAAAACCTGCCCGAAAGCAGGTTTTTGGTAAATCAGGCGAATTAACGCGCCAGCCAGCCGCCGTCGACCGCGATGGTATAGCCGTTAATGTAATCAGATGCACTGGAGGAGAGGAAAACAATCGGCCCCATCAGGTCACTCGGTAAACCCCAGCGCCCCGCCGGAATACGGTCGAGAATCGCCGCGCTGCGCTCTTCGTCAGCACGCAATTGCTGGGTGTTATTGGTCGCCATATAGCCCGGCGCGATGGCGTTGACGTTGATGTTGTGTTTCGCCCATTCGTTCGCCAGCAGACGGGTCACGCCCATCACGCCGCTTTTAGAAGCGGTATAAGACGGCACGCGGATACCGCCCTGGAACGAGAGCATGGAGGCGATATTAATGATCTTGCCGCCATTGCCCTGAGCGATGAAGTGTTTCGCCGCCGCCTGGGACATAAAGAAGACGCTTTTGATGTTCAGGTTCATCACGTCATCCCAGTCCTGCTCGCTGAAATTGATCGCGTCTTCGCGACGGATCAGGCCAGCGTTATTGACAAGAATGTCGATTTTGCCGAACTCGGCCACCGCACGGTCCAGCAGTGCCGGGATACCGTCGATTTTACGCAGGTCAGCCGTCAGGCTCAGGAAACGACGGCCCAGCGCCGTAACGCGCTCGATGGTTTCAGTCGGTTCAACAATGTTGATACCCACGATATCGCAACCCGCTTCTGCCAGACCCAGCGCCATGCCCTGGCCCAGACCTGTATCACACCCGGAAACGACAGCCACTTTACCTTGAAGAGAGAATGCATCCAGAATCATGTTTGTTCCTTAATCTTTCAACGCCTGCACCCGCAGGCATATTTTTGTTATGCCTTTGGTGCTTAGCGCAGATCTTTAACCGCGACGTGGTCCATATCATCAAAGACCTGGTTTTCACCAACCATACCCCAGATAAAGGTATACGCCTTCGTCCCCACACCTGAGTGAATAGACCAGCTCGGCGAAATCACCGCTTGTTCGTTATGCATCACAATATGGCGGGTCTCCTGCGGCTGCCCCATCATGTGGAACACGCATGCGTCCTCATCCATATTGAAGTAGAAGTAGACTTCCATGCGGCGCTCATGGGTATGGCACGGCATAGTGTTCCACAGGTTACCCGGCGCGAGTTCGGTCAGCCCCATGCTCAACTGGCAGGTTTCCAGCACGTCCGGCACGAAGTATTTATTGATGGTGCGACGGTTGCTGGTGAGGTTGTCACCCAGCGTGACCGGAGAAACATCCGCAGGCGTCACTTTTTTGGTCGGGTAAGTAGTATGTGCCGGTGCGCAGTTGTAGTAGAACTTCGCGGGTGTCGCGGTATCGACGCTGGCGAACACCACTTCTTTCGCCCCTTTGCCGACATATAACGCGTCGCGATGGCCGATTTCATAGCACTGACCATCAACGGTAATGGTGCCCGGGCCGCCAATATTGATAACGCCCAATTCACGGCGTTCCAGGAAGTAGCTTACGCCCAGTTGCTTGCCCACTTCGCCGCCAACAGAGACGGTTTTGGCGACCGGCTTAATGCCACCGACGATAATACGGTCGATGTGGCTATAGACCATGGTGTATTCGTCATCGACGAATACCTCTTCAACCAAAAATTCATTGCGCAGTCCCTGGGTATCCAGCGTTTTCGCATGCGCACTGTGGATGCTTTGTCTTACGTCCACATTTACCTCCGCAGTCAATGTTTCATTCGAATCGCACGTAACGGAGCGAATAAAAAACGTTCCGTTTTGCAGTATGGGCACATCTTATCCCGGCTAAAACACGTTTTCAACGTTATATAAAACAACGTTTCATTTTTTTCGTAATATATTTCTAAAACTGTAGTTGCGATCACGAACGTCTGGCGTTTACACGAAGAAGAGGGGCGGTTTATTGGGCATGAGAACAGAATTTAATGATAACAAACAAATAGTTAATAACATCTTGAAGTTTTAACAGTCTGCAGGCATTTTTACTGCGCGAAATCTAAGATCCTTTTTGATATTGCAACGTTATCGCGTTTTTCAGGATGCGAAGCGCTACGTTTTCTTTTAAACTGCGCAGGCCGTCACACAAAATAAAACGATGTTTTGATAAATTAACACCAAGTTTTTGAAATGTTGATGGCGTGTATAACGGCACGAAAATGAATGCGTATACACCAGGGAAGTATCGACAAAGAAACAACAGGGTAGCGCGGCGCGTTGCCCGGGGACGTTTGAGTTAGTGTTTCTGTAACTGGCCTTGCCCTCCTTAACGGAGGGCTTTTTTTTAGGGGGAAAGGACGTTATCTGCAGGAAGGACTCAGTCGCGCTCTATCGCCAGCGCCACACCCTGTCCGCCACCGATACATAAGGTCGCCAGCCCTTTACGGGCATTACGTTTTTTCATTTCATGCACCAGCGAGACCAGAATACGGCAACCGGATGCACCGATAGGATGGCCAAGCGCAATGGCGCCGCCGTTCACATTTACCCGCTTTTCATCCCACTCCAGCACTTTACCGACAGACAGCGCCTGGGCGGCATAGGCTTCATTGGCCTCAATCAGATCGACGTCATCCAGGTGCCAGCCCACGCGCTCAAGGCAGCGACGGGTGGCATAAACCGGTGCGATGCCCATCAGGGCAGGATCGACGCCTACGCTGGCAAAAGCACGAATACGGGCCATCACCGGTAAATTCAGCTCCTGCGCTTTGGCTTCACTCATCATCATCACAGCGGCGGCACCGTCATTAATGGACGAGGCGTTACCCGCGGTGACCGACCCCGTCAGTTCAAATGCCGGGGAGAGTTTCGCAAGCCCTTCTGCGCTGGCGTCGGTGCGCGGTTGCTCATCGGTATCAACCAGTAATGGTCGCCCGTCGGTGGACAGCGCTTTCACCGGCACGATTTCATCGCGAAAACGCCCGGAATCAATAGCGGCGCGTGCTTTTTGCTGCGAACGGAGCGCCCAGTCATCCTGGTGGGCACGGCTGATGCCGTACTCCCGCGCCAGGTTTTCTGCGGTCACGCCCATATGGTAATCGTTGAAGGCATCCCATAATCCGTCGTGAACCAGGCTGTCGATAAGCTGGCTATTGCCCAGCCGCGCCCCGGTACGGCTGTCGGTCAGCACATGGGGGGCACGGCTCATATTCTCCTGGCCGCCCGCAATGACCACATCGGCTTCGCCGCACTGAATCGCCTGCGAGGCCAGATGCAGCGCTTTCAGCCCTGACCCGCACACATCATTAATAGTGATAGCCGAAACCGTCATGGGCAGCCCGCCTTTAATAGCCGACTGGCGGGCAGGGTTTTGCCCGGCGCCTGCGGTAAGCACCTGGCCTAAAATGACTTCATCAACGGTTTGGGGGTGAATCCCGCTGCGATCGAGAAGCGCCTGAACGACATAACTTCCCAGCTCAACGGCAGAATGGTGCGATAGCGCCCCCTGAAAACAGCCGATAGGCGTGCGAACCGCAGCCACGATAACGACATCTTTCATTTCTACCTCAGCGCAAATTGACCCAGGCAATAGTAGTACGTTGTTATCAAGTATTATCGCAATTGTTTAAAATCGGTGAGATTCATCACACAGGCGGGCAGGAACAGGTTCGGGAAAGGAGGTGCGACGGGCAAGCCCGTCGCACAGAAACAGCAGTAATCAGTTGTTTACCGGGATTACCGCACCTTTGTATTTGGTGCGGATCCAGTCCTGAATCTCTTTAGAGTGCAGCACGTTTACCAGCGCTACGATGTCTTTCTTCTTCTCATCGCCACGGTGTACGGTAATGATGTTGGCGTACGGGTTGTTTTCGCCGCTTTCAACCGCGATCGGATCGTGTACCGGGTCCAGGCCTGCGTCGATGGCGTAGTTGGCGTTGATCACCACCGCGTCACCTTCGTCGTTGTTATACATCTGCGGCAGCAGCGCCGCTTCTACGTTCGGCTGGAACTGCAGTTTTTTCGGGTTTTCAACGATATCGCTGATACGCGCAGAGACTTTATCCACGCCCGGTTTCAGCTTGATCACGCCCTCTTTTTCAAAGATAGAGAGGATACGACCTTCTTCGGATACCGCATCACGCATGATGATTTTGCCACCCTGCGGCAGGTCTTTCAGCGACTTGTATTTTTTGGAGTAGATACCAATCGGCTCAATGTGGATTGCGCCCGCGCTGACGAAATCATAGGTTTTATCGCCCGCGTGGTCTTTCAGTACGCTGTTCAGGTACGGAATGTGCTGGAAGTAGTTGGCGTCGATTTCACGGCCAGCCAGCGCGGTGTTCGGCAGAATGTAATCCTGGAACGGTTTGATCTCCAGATCGATACCTTGTTTTGCGAGAATCGGTTTCGCCTGCTCCAGAATTTCAGCGTGCGGCACGTTAGAAGCGCCCACGGTCAGTTTGTCGGCCCAGGAGGAGAAGCTCATTGCACCCAAAGTCATGGCGGCAATCAGTGTCAGTGTTTTTTTCATGATGTGTTTCCCTAATTTTATTAGCGTTTATCTAACAGAGAAGTCAGTGCGTCGCCGCAGAACTGGATGATGAAGACAATAATCAAAATGGTCACTGTCGCCACCAGCGTGACGTCGCCATGGTTGCGCTGGAATCCTTCCAGATAAGCCAGATTTCCTAAGCCACCCGCACCGATAACCCCGGCCATAGCGCTGTAGCTCACCAGAGCAATCAGCGTCACCGTGATACCGGAAACCAGTGCAGGCGATGATTCAGGTAGTAAAACCCGAAAAATCAGTGTGCTAAGGCGTGCCCCCATCGAACGGGTCGCCTCGATAACCCCTTTGTCCACCTCACGCAGGGCAATCTCCACCAGGCGGGCATAAAACGGCGCGGCTCCGACAATCAGCGCGGGTAGCGCGGCGTTCGCCCCGAGGATGGTGCCGACAATCGTTTTGGTAAACGGAATCAGCAGAACAATCAGAATGATGAACGGGATCGAGCGGAACACATTCACCACAATCGAAATCAGGCTATAGAGCACGCGGTTTTGAAATAACCCGCCGCGAGCGGTCAAAAACAGCGCCAGTCCAAGAATGATCCCCAGCACAAAGGTCGCCGCGCCAGAGAGGGCCGTCATGTAGAGCGTCTCCTGCGTGGCCGCCCACAGTTGGGCCAGTTTCAGGTGCGGAAACAGTGTCTCAAGCATGTTTAATCACCTCGCCTTCAATATCGCTATGGCGTAAATCCGCGAGGATATTGTTTACCTGTTCCTCTGTGGCGATGACGTGCACCCACAGTTGACCAAACACGCCATGAGCGGTTTGGGTCATTTTTCCATGCAAAATGTTGAACGGCAGGCCGTAGCGCAGCGTCAGTTCACCGACGACAGGCTGATGCGTGTTATGCCCGGTAAAGGTCAGCTTGATGACGGTACCGTCGAGACCCGCGTTCAGCTCAGGGTTAAATTCTGCTTCTTCATACTGACTAATCTGGCGCACAAACTGGCGGGTGATCGGCTGCTGAGGATGCGTAAAGACGCTGATCACATCCCCCTCTTCCACCACGCTGCCGTTTTCCATCACCGCCACGCGGTCACAGATTTTGCGCACCACATGCATTTCATGGGTGATGAGCACAATCGTCAGTTGGAAACGACGGTTAATGTCCAGCAACAGATCGAGGATCTGATCGGTGGTTTGCGGATCCAGCGCCGATGTCGCCTCATCACACAGCAGCACATCCGGGTTATTTGCCAGCGCACGGGCAATCCCCACGCGCTGCTTTTGTCCACCGCTCAATTGCGACGGGTAAGCATTTTCACGGCCTTTCAGCCCCACCAGCTCAATCAACTCCGCCACGCGGGCATTGATTTTCGCTTTTGGCGCACCGGCAATCTGCATGGAAAAGGCGATGTTTTCTGCCACCGTGCGTGACCACAACAGGTTGAAATGCTGGAAGACCATGCTGATTTTCAGCCGGGCCTGGCGCAATTGCTCGCCCTTTGCCGCAGAGATGTCCTGACCGTTTATCACTACACTGCCGGAGGTCGGCTTTTCCAGACCGTTCAGCAGACGAATCAGCGTACTTTTTCCGGCGCCGCTGTAGCCGATAATCCCGTAAATTTGCCCCTGCTCAACCGACAGATTGACGCTGTCTACGGCGGTAATCGACGCCTTTCCCTGGTCGAAAATCTTAGAAATATTCCTGAGAACGATCATTGCGTTACTTTTCCGTTTGGCGGTTTAGCAGTATGGAAGTCCAAACGATAATAATCAGTCATGAATATAATTCAAATAACTAAATAGACATTAGATATAACTTTCGGCGCTAAGAGGCGGCGATTCTCGCTATTCTGTCTAATGACTAAATTCAGCAATGGTTATCTGCTAAATGCATAATACGCAGGAAGATTGCTGGCAAAGTGGCTAAAAACACAGCAAAAATGCCAAATTATGGCAATCGACACATCCGGACGGCTAACCGCCTTTCCCTCCTGATGTCTAAATAGCACTTCATATTTCTTTTTGTTCTAATCGCCGGATAAACGTTCTTTAAACAGGCAAATTGACAGACCTATCATCCGCTCATCACGTTTATCTGTGGGTGATTAACCATGTCAGTATTGCATTCGATTAGTGAACTTATCGGCCAGACTCCGCTCCTCCAGTTGCATAAGCTGGAGACTGGCCCCTGCAGCCTGTTTCTGAAGCTGGAAAACCAGAACCCTGGCGGTTCTATCAAAGACCGCGTTGCGCTGTCGATGATTAACGAAGCCGAACGGCTGGGCCATTTACAGCCAGGCGGAACGATCATAGAGGCGACGGCGGGCAATACTGGCCTTGGTCTGGCGCTGATTGCCGCGCAAAAAGGCTATTCATTGATTCTGGTGGTACCGGACAAAATGAGCCGGGAGAAGATCTTCCACCTGCGGGCGTTGGGGGCGAAAGTGGTTTTAACGCGCTCTGATGTCAACAAAGGGCACCCGGCCTATTATCAGGATTATGCCCGCCGCCTGGCGCAAGAGACGCCGGGTGCGTTTTACATTGACCAGTTTAATAACGAAGCCAATCCGCTGGCGCACTTTAGTACCACCGCGCCGGAAATTTACGCCCAGCTTGACGGTGATATCGACGCGATTGTGGTTGGCGTCGGTTCCGGCGGCACGCTGGGGGGGTTGCAGGCATGGTTTGCCGAACATTCGCCGAAAACCGAATTTATCCTCGCCGACCCGGCAGGTTCCATTCTTGCCGATCAGGTTGAAACCGGGCAATACGGTGAACCCGGCTCCTGGCTGGTCGAAGGCATCGGTGAGGATTTTATCCCACCGCTGGCCCATATCGACGGCGTACATACGGCCTACCGGGTTACCGATGCTGAAGCGTTTGCCGCCGCGCGTGCTCTACTACAAACCGAAGGCGTGCTGGCCGGTTCTTCAACCGGTACGCTGCTCAGTGCCGCGCTGCGTTATTGCCAGGCGCAGACGACCGCAAAACGTGTGGTAACGCTCGCCTGCGACAGCGGCAACAAATACCTCTCAAAAATGTTTAACGATGACTGGATGCGCCAGCAAGGCTTGTTAAGCCGCCCGACGCGCGGCGACCTGACCGATTTCATTGCCCTGCGCCACGACGAAGGCGCCACCGTCACCGCCGCGCCGGATGACACCCTGGCCGCCGTGCTGGCGCGCATGCGCCTGTATGATTTCTCGCAGCTTCCCGTGCTGGAAAACGGCCGGGTCGTCGGCATTGTCGATGAGTGGGATCTGATAAGCCACGTACAGGGTGATAGCGCGCGTTTTTCATCACCGGTGAAAGAGGCGATGACCCGCAACGTGGAAACCCTCGACAAGCACGCGCCGGAAAGCGCGCTGAAAGCCATTTTTGACCGGGGCCTGGTGGCTGTGATTGCCGACAATGACCGCTTTCTTGGCCTGATTACCCGCAGCGATGTTCTGACCACCTGGCGTAACCGCCTGGAACAATAAAGGAGTACAGATGAAAACGTTGAATACGTTGAGCGTGCACAGTGGCACCTTTACCGACCAACACGGCGCGGTGATGCCGCCAATTTATGCCACGTCCACCTTTGCGCAGCCTGCGCCCGGTCAGCATACCGGTTATGAATATTCCCGTAGCGGTAACCCGACTCGTCACGCGCTGGAAACCGCGATTGCCGAACTCGAAGGCGGCACGCGTGGTTATGCCTTTGCCTCCGGGCTGGCGGCGATTTCCACGGTGCTGGAATTGCTGGATAAGGATAGCCATATTGTCGCGGTTGATGATGTATACGGCGGCACTTACCGGCTTATCGAAAATGTGCGTAAGCGCAGCACCGGTTTGCGGGTGAGCTGGGTGAAGCCCGACGATCTGGCAGGGCTGGAGGCCGCCATCCGCCCGGACACGCGGATGATCTGGGTTGAAACACCGACAAACCCACTGCTTAAGCTGGCAGATCTGGAAGCGATTGCGACCATCGCGCAACGGCATAAGATCCTGAGCGTGGCGGATAACACCTTTGCCTCGCCGGTGATTCATCGCCCTATTGAACTGGGTTTCGATATTGTGGTGCACTCCGCCACCAAATACCTGAACGGGCACTCTGACGTGGTGGCCGGGCTGGCGGTGGTGGGTGATAACCCGGCGCTGGCAGAAAAACTGGGCTATTTGCAAAATGCCGTAGGCGGCGTGCTTGACCCGTTCAGCAGTTTCCTGACGCTACGCGGGATCCGCACGCTGTCGCTACGTATTGAGCGCCACAGCAGTAACGCGCTGGCCCTCGCCCAGTGGCTGGAGCAGCAGCCGCAGGTGGAAAAAGTGTGGTTCCCGTGGTTGCCGTCGCATCCGCATCATGCGCTGGCGCGTAAGCAGATGGCGCTGCCCGGCGGGATGATTTCGGTGGTAGTGAAAGGCAATGACCAGTACGCCACTGAGATTATCAGTAAACTAAAACTGTTTACGCTCGCCGAGAGTCTGGGCGGTGTAGAGAGTCTGGTGAGCCAGCCCTATAGTATGACGCACGCCTCTATTCCGCTTGAGCAGCGGCTGGCGAATGGCATTACGCCGCAGTTGATTCGGTTATCAGTGGGCATCGAAGGGGCGGATGATTTGATTGCCGACTGGCAGCAGGCGCTGGCGTAACGGCATTGACCTTCCCCGGTGGCGCTGCGCTGACCGGGGCTATAACGCCTCTCCCTTGAGGGAGAGGCTCAGAGTGAGGGGGAATACGACTTAGCGCTTATCGATACCGTTGAGGATATCCAGCACATCATCTGGCAGTGTCAGTTGCGCGCTGGCCAGGTTTTCCTGCAGATGCGCAGGCGACGAGGTACCCGGAATCAGCAGGATATTGGGCGAACGTTGCAGCAGCCATGCCAGCGCAACCTGCATTGGTGTGGCATTTAAACGTTGCGCCACCGCGTTCAGTTCCCCGGATTGCAGCGGCGTGAAGCCACCCAGCGGGAAGAACGGCACATAGGCAATGCCCTGTGCGTTCAGCACATCAATCAGCGCATCGTCTTCACGGTTTGCCACGTTATACATATTCTGAACACAGACAATCGGCGTCATCGCCTGCGCATCGGCGACCTGCTTCGCCGTCACATTACTCAGCCCGATATGCCGGATCAGTCCGCGCTCTTTAAGGGTAATCAATGTTTCCAGTTCAGCTTCCAGCGAACCTTCCGCAGGCCCGTGCACACCATGCATACTGCGCAAGTTGACCACTTCTATAGCGTCGAGGCCAAGATTACGCAGGTTATCTTCTACCGCGCGCGTCAGCTCTTCGGCGCTAAACGCAGGCAGCCAGTTGGCTTTGTCATCACGACGCGCGCCAACTTTAGTCACGATGCACAGTTCTGCCGGATACGGGTGCAGCGCTTTTTTGATTATCTGGTTAGTGATATGCGGACCATAGAAGTCGCTGGTGTCGATATGATTAACACCAGCCGACACGGCGTCACGAAGCACCTGAATCGCCTTCGCTTCGTCAGCCGGCGGCCCGAACACGCCGGGACCGGCCAGTTGCATTGCGCCATAGCCAAGACGACCAACTTCGCGGTCGCCAAGACGATAAGTAAGCGTGGGTTGAGACATGGAATACCTCCAGGGTGATAAGTGAACACATTGTAGGACGGCGCAGAGAGAGGCAACAGCGTAATCTGTGCCATGCTACACGAGGAGAATATTTCTCATACAACGTAAAGGTGGGTCTTGAGGCGCTACCTAAATAAGAAACCTCTGATATAGTAAATCTATAGCTAATGAGGCCTCACTATGAAATTTCCTGAAATACCAGAAAACGAAACCGAGCGTCTTAAATCTCTTTATATGATGGACCTGCTCGATAAAAAGGATGACGAGCGCTTAGATCGCCTGACCCGTCTGGCAAAAACGGCGTTTGACGTTCCAATAGGCATAATCAGCCTGTTAGATCGCGATCGGCAATGGCTGGTTTCCTGCAGCGGCGAAGTGAAAGTCCGTGAGACATCTCGCAATATATCTTTCTGTGCACATGCGATCCTGGCACAGGGGATTTTTATTGTGAAAGACACCAGTGTGGATGAGCGTTTTCACGATAACCCGTTTGTTATTGGTGAACCACATATACGTTTTTACGCGGGCTGCCCGGTACGCCTGCCAGATGGCTCGATCGCCGGAACAATATGTATTATTGATGACAAACCGCGCGACTTTACCCCGGAAAATATCAACGCGTTGCTCGATCTGGGTGCCATTGTCGAGGACGAGTTCCATATCATCAGTATGGCGATGACGGACACGCTGACCGAATTGCCCAATAAACGCGGTTTTTACAAACTGGGTGATAAACGCTTCTCATGGTTAACTGATAATAAACGATCGTTTAGCCTCATTTACTTAGATGTTGAAAACATCACCGCTATTAATGAATTCTTCGGTCATAACGAAGGCGACAATACGCTCAAAAAATTTGCCTCGGTGCTTCTGCGCTGCCTGAAAAAGAATGACGTTGCCGCACGCCTGGAAGGAGGCAAATTTGTCATCCTGCTGGGCCATGACGATGATCGGGATGTGGACACCTTCCTGTTCAGCTTGCAGTCAAAAATTGATGATCTCAATGAAAAATCAATGAAAAAGTTCCGGCTACACTATTCTTACGGCATCGTGGAGTACGATCCGGACAGACACGGCAACCTGCTGGAGATGATGAACAACAGCGAGCACGTGATGTATCTGGAAAGAAAAAAACCGCCGCTAAACCCGACGCAGGCGCATAAATCCAGCGAAAACTCATAGCTCGCCGGAGTATAAGCACTTATCACGAGGGTAAATGAAAATTTACCCTCTTTTTTTGAATGAATACCACCACCGATTCAACTATTATTTCATTGCCTCTCTTATTCAGCCATCAATTTATTTATACAAACCCACCCACCTCTTTATTAATTATAGATAGCATCAATTTATATAAATAAATTTAAAGCACATTCTTTTTTCTCATGGATTTTTCGATTTCAACGGTTATTATCCAGTTTAGGTTTAGTCAACAATTTGTATTTAGTCCGTCGAAAATTCAGAGAAAGACGTTTTGTTGATTAACCCACCCGGCATCCACAGCGGATTTATATTCCTATCCGTTCTTTTGGCTCACCGCAACCCCTTGCGGTGGTTACGATTTATTAACGCTAATCTGAAAGTAAATTCTAATGGGTATCGAGAATAGTCAAAGTAAAACCACCAGCACGAATCCTGTATATCGTTCTGGTCGTCATATGTCCTGGGGTGTGCTGGGATTTTGTTTGCTATTACTGATACTGAAATACATCAGTTGATCTTGCTTTTAATAACAGCATAAAAATAAACACCACCAGGTGATATATCCCGGTGGTTTTTATTCACAGGCAAAACAGACTGAGCGTAAACGCTAAGCTATTACTCAAGCACAATTTCGCTATGCAGACGATTTTTCACCCATCCTGCTAACGCAGAGGCATTTAACGCCCGTGAATAGAGATACCCCTGAGCAATATCACACTGCAATTCCCGCAGCTCATTACGCTGCTGTTCCGTTTCGACGCCTTCAGCCACAACAGTTTGATGCAGGCTCTGTCCAATCCTCACCACCGTTGTGGCAATGGCTTTCATCTTGCTACCTTCCCGCAGGTCGCGCATAAAGCTTTGATCGATTTTCAGCTCGGTCATTGGCAAATGCGCCAGCCGGGACAAGCAGGAAAACCCGGTACCAAAATCATCCATCGACAGCCCCACACCCAATTCACGTACCGCACAAATGACTTCCATGGTTTCCGGTCGCTTATCCATCATGACGCCTTCGGTAATCTCAATGGTCAGGCAGTGTGCGGGGATGCGGTATTGGCGTAGCAGATAAGAGATATACTGCGGCAAACTGCTGTTATAAAAGTTAATCGGCGAAAGATTTACCGACACCACGGGCACATGAATGTCATTACTACGCCACTCCGCCATCTGGCGGCAAGCTTCATGGAGCGTCCAGCGACCAATGCCTTCGATTTCACCAGTCTCCTCAGCAAGTGCGATAAATTTACCTGGGGGAATATCGCCCAATACCGGGTCGGACCAGCGCGCCAGCGCCTCAACCCCATAAAGCTCGCCATTTTTGAGCCAAATCTGCGGCTGGTAGTGCAGATGTAAGTGGTTGCTGGCAATAGCGAGTTTCAGTGCCGCCGCCAGCTTTAACCGCTCCTGATCCACCTGGTTCATTTCACTACTGAAAAAAAGATAGCCGCCCGACGCCGCCCCTTTTGCCAGATGCGAGGCGTGATTAGCCTGCTTTAGCAATAGATCGCGGGATATCCCGTGATCGGGATAGAGGCTGATGCCGGTACTTACCGTCACGTTCAGTGCAAGATCAGCCACATTAAACGGCAGACGGAATAACGCCTGAATACGCTGCGCAATTGTGGTTGCCTTCGCGGCATCGCAATCCGGGAAGACCAGAACAAAGGTGTCGCTGTCAGGATGGCTGACAAACGCCTGGCGGGAAAATTCCGCCGTCAGCCGCTGGGCAATGGCGGCCAGTACGCTGTCCCCGGCGGCATAGCCCAGAGCATCGTTAACATCTTTAAAATGGTCGAGGTCAAGGAAAAAGAGCGCGGCACACGCACAGGCGCCCTGCTGAAAAAGCGCATCAATATGACGATGCAGCGCGCTACGCTTTGGCAGACCGGTCAGCAGATTAAAGGTCGACAGTTGCGTAATCTTTTGCTGATCGATATGCACGACCACCATGCAGGGCGCGCCCGCACGCGCCGCCCCGTCATAGCGCACTGTGGCAGAAAGCGTGGTTTCTTCCCCGGTTGCCGACACAATCGTGAGCGACGTTTCCTCGCCGGGCGCCTCCGGGGAGGTGAACAGGGGAATATCCGCCGCTTTTCTGCCCAGCACCTGGCTTCGCGAATAACGCCATAGCGTCTCGGCTGCTTTATTAAAGAAAAAAACATTTTCCGCGCCGTCGATAAGAACAACAGCATCATGAACATATTCCAGCGCGGCAAGCATTGACTGCGAGCCGAAAATATCATTGTCAAAAGGCATGATAGTTTTTCTATACCAGGGAGGTCGGGGCAATACTAATAGAAAGCAGCCATCGGTTCAATATCAGCCAATAGCGATATTGGCAGGAAACTGCATTTATAAAGAAATTAAATGAATGGATAATTATTTATTGATAAAGTTTTAGCAAAAGATGCCGATAGGGTAAATAATAAAAACATGAATCAAATGTGAAGAAATTGAGGAGATTGAGGTTTACTACAATTATTATTGAAAACTATCGTCTACGCTAAATACATCATCTTTTCATCTTGCCACCACGCAAGCCTGACGCCGCGCGGCCTCCCGCCATACAACGCAATGAATAACAGATAGATTAATAGACATCTTAAATAAGTGAATTTCTATTTATTGATAGCGTCACTTGACCTGCCACTTTGCCCACCTCAGTATATAAGGAAATTCTCAATTAAAGCGGGCATCAACAATAAATGATGATCCACTTAACGTATTCAATGATTGATAGTAATACGTTCCGCAGCAATAAGGAGCCAGCGGTAATAGAGAAAGAGGCAGATAACATTGCTTAAATTTAGTGCGTGTTTAACACATCGAGGACAGGCAAATACTATGTATGACGATTTAAGTTCTTTGACTGCAAAACTGAAGATGTCCGGTGTCTCTTTCCAGAAAATAAACGACGAAGATGGTGCAACGATGCAAACAGCAGTAACAGTCACAACGCCCGATGTTAATGGTGATGTTAAAGAAACCATTGTTGAAACCGTGCCTGCGGATATTCACCTGGAAAGCTCTCAACCGGCACCCAACGTCAATACCCTCTCCTGGCCGAAAGCAAAACCTGCGCTGGTACAAAACGCGTTTTCCTCTCCGACCGGTGGCATTCTGGAAAGTGTTGCGGCCCTGTCCCGCCAGACGTCCGAACCGGAAATTCGCGAACGCAACCCGGTACGTCTGGACGTGTTATTTACCGTCATTGGCAGATAACCCCGCCCAATTACCGGGTTGGCGCCCAGTTTTTCTCATAAGCGTGTCCTGACTCAGGTGAGGAAATTAGCCGCTCGTTGTGCTTTTCGACAGGGGCTATTCAGTCTGACAAGTCATGATTTTTAACAGGGTTACCGGAACGGAAACAGACCGGTCGGCCTTACTGTTTTCCGTACAGATTATTAAACATGCAAAAAATCATCGGAATTATTCTCACGCTGACGCTGCTTTTATTATCGTTGTTGGTGGTAGTCACCCCAATGAGCAGCGATAAACAATACCTTTTCGGCCTGTCAGTGATTGTGGCCGTTTTTATTCTTGGTCGATTTAAAAGCAAAAAATCGGTCCTGGCTATGCTGGTATTTTCGCTGCTGATGTCCACACGTTATATCTGGTGGCGCGCAACGACGACGCTGCATTTCGACTCCACGCTGGAGATGGTACTCGGCGGTTTGCTTTTTGCGGCTGAAATCTATTCCTGGACTATTCTGGTGCTCGGCTATGTACAAATGGCCTGGCCGCTGGAGCGCCCCATTGCCCCGATGCCGAAAGATCACCATACCTGGCCGACCGTCGATATCTATGTGCCTTCATATAATGAAAGCCTCGACGTGGTTCGCGATACGGTGCTGGCGGCGCAGTGCATCGAATATCCACAGGATAAAGTGAAGGTCTATATTCTGGACGATGGCAAGCGGGATGAGTTCCGGGATTTCGCTGCGCAAGCAGGTGTAGGCTATCTGACTCGCCCGGATAACAGCCATGCGAAGGCTGGTAACCTCAACCACGCGATGACCCTCACCGAAGGTGAGCTTATCTGCGTATTCGACTGCGACCACGTGGCGACCCGCGTGTTCCTGCAGGCGACCGTCGGCGAGTTCTTCCGTGATGACAAACTGGCGCTGATTCAGACACCGCACCACTTCTATTCCCCGGATCCGTTTGAACGTAACCTGACGGCAGCAAAGAAAGTGCCCCATGAAGGCGCACTCTTCTACGGCCCGGTTCAGCAGGGTAACGACAACTGGAATGCGACCTTCTTCTGCGGCTCCTGTGCAGTTATCCGGCGCTCCGCGCTTGAGGAAGTGGGCGGTTTTGCGGTCGAAACGGTCACCGAAGATGCCCATACCGCACTGAAACTACAGCGTCGCGGCTGGAATACGGCGTTTCTTGATATTCCTCTGGCGGCAGGCCTGGCGACCGAACGTCTGGCGCTGCATGTGAACCAGCGTATTCGCTGGGCGCGCGGCATGACGCAGATTTTCCGTATCGATAATCCGCTGCTCGGGCGCGGCCTCAAGCTGACCCAGCGTTTGTGCTACCTCAATGCGATGCTGCACTTTCAGTATGGGTTGCCGCGAGTGGTATTCCTTACCTCACCGCTGGTCTTTATGCTGTTTAACCTGAACATTATCTCTTCGTCCGCGACGCTGATTTTCTCCTATGTGTTGCCGCACCTGGTGCTTTCCACCCTCGTGAACTCGCGCATCACAGGCAGGTATCGCTACGCGTTCTGGGGGGAAATCTATGAGACGGTGATGGCCTTCCATCTGATTCTCCCGACGCTGCTTAGCCTTATCTCGCCGCGCCTTGGGAAATTTAACGTGACGGATAAAGGCGATCTGACCGATCGCGATTACTTTGATGCCTATACCGTGCGCCCGCTGATTATCACTGTGCTGCTGATGGTCGGCAGTATGATCTGGGTCGGCGTGCGTTATTACATGAATGACTACGCAGGCATCGACCCCCGCGTCATCCTTTTTAACATCGCCTGGGGCTGCTTTAGCACCATCATTTTATTGGCCTCAATCGCCGTGGCGAAAGAGAGTAAGCAGATCCGCAAAACGATCCGCATCTACGCCAGTCTGCCGACAAAAGTACTTTTCTCTGACGGTTCACACATGCTCACCCGCACCTTTGATATCTCCATGGGCGGTGCGCGCGTGGCGCTACAGAAAGGGGAAGACCTGCGCTACAAAGTCCCGGTACAGATTGAACTGGGGCTGGGGAATGAAATTGCCCATGTGCCGCTGCGTGCCGCTGGCGTGGGAAACAACGATATTCGCGTAGAGTTCGACAACCTGCCTCTCAATGAACGCCGCAAACTGGTACGCGTAGTGCTCTCCCGCGCTGATGCCTGGTACAAACCGCCACATGCCCCGGACCGCCCGCTGGCCTCTTTCGCAGGCATTTTGCAGTGTGTATGGGAACTGTTCTTCGGCCGTAAAAAAAGCAGAGCAACGGTGAAATGCAAAATGGCCACCGTGGCGAAAAACCAGGAAGAGGTTAAACATGCGCTGTAATCCTCAGCTGTTAGCCACGGTCTTGCTGTGTGGCACTAGCGGTATCGCCTGGGCGGCACTGTCGACCAACAATGACGCACTGCCGGAACTGCCACCGCTGCAAGGGGTAAAAAGCACTCAGGCCCCCCCCGCTGCGGTTGTCGCCGCCGCGCCAAATGCCAGCAATCAGAACATCTCCAGTTCGTTGAGCTTTGGCGATATGGGGGCCGCAGGCGGCCTGACCCTTTCCGGCCAACAGTTGCAGAATGGCGTGAGTTTTACGCTGCCGGGCGATCTGGTGATTACCGATGCACATATCAGTCTGAATGTGGAAGTGAACCGCACGGATGTACCAGGCGAAAACCTGCAATTGATGCTTAACGGGCAACCGCTGGGTGCCATTCCGCTCGATCAGGTCCAGCAGGAGAAAGGCTTCTGGAATCTGGATGTTCCGGCATCAATGATTGCCTCGGGTAATAACCTGAGTTTCCAGTTAAAAACCAGCGACGACATTATCAATAATGGCTGGAGCTGTCAGCGCACGCTGCCGGAAGATTACCGCGTGACGTTAACACCAACATCGACGCTCAATTATCAGGGGCTGTGGCTGAACGTGCGCAAAACGCTCAGCACCTTCCCTCGCCCGTTCTTTGATACGAAGCAGACTAAAGATCAGGCGCTGAGCATCGCCTTTTCCACCAGCCCCGACGCGGATGTTCTTACCGCAGCCGCTATCGTCACCTCACACTTTGGCGTGATGAGTGCCGGGAAGCCCAGCCATTTCGATGTGCAGTACAACACGCTGCCTGCAGGTAACGGTATTTTACTGGGCAAACCTGGCGATCATATCGGTGAGGTGACCCTCGGCGAAAACCCAGGGGCGGCGTTGCAGGTGATTGATAACCCGCTGAACCCGGCTTACAAGCTGCTGGTGATAAGCGGCCACAACGAGACAGAACTGCGCCAGGCCGCCTGGCGTCTTACCCAACCGGCCCTGCCAGACAGCGATACTCTACAAGTGACGGCGGTAAAAATGACGCAACGTGGCGAATACGACGCCCCACGCTGGGTCAACACCAGCCATCCGGTTGCGCTTCGCAGCTTACAGGCTGATGACGGCACTCTGGTGGCGCACGGTGTCTGGCATGGGGAAAACCAGCTCCCCTTCGTCACCGCGCCGGATCTCTTTATGTGGGATGGCAGCGCCGTACCGCTGCGTCTCACTTACAGTTTTGCGCAGAAAGTCTGGATCGATGACAGCAACTCGTTCCTCAATGTCAGCCTGAACGGTGAGTTCCTCAAGCGCCTGCCGGTGAGCAAAGACGGCATTTTCGCACCGGTAATGAATATGCTCGGTCTGACCCAGCGCCAGCAAAGCGCGGTGGTGAATATTGACCCACGCGCCATTCTCGGTAGTAACCAACTGGGTTTCTGGTTTGGTATCAAACCGCAGAAAAATGCCCCCTGTAATGCGCTGGGCGATGACAACGTTCAGAGCCGCATTGATGGCAACTCAACGCTGGATTTCTCCCATTCGTGGCACTTTGGGCAGTTGCCAAATCTGAACTGGTTCAGCAATGCCATGTTCCCATTCACCCGCAACGCTGACCTGGCGAACACCAGTGTTCTGATGTCTGCGCACCCGAACCTGGAAGAGACCTCTGTGCTGCTGAACCTGATGGCGAAATCCGGGCGTGATACGGGTGTTAGCGCCAGCTACCTGCATCTGTTCACCGGAATGCCGCAACAGGAGAGCGGGCAGCAACAGTTAGCCAGTAGCGACGTGCTCGCCATTGGCAGCCTGCGTAATGGTGAACTGCTCAAACCACTGTTACAGGGCAGCGCCTTCTCACTTAATGAAAACACGCTAGAAGTGAGTACCGCCAGCGTCTTCAGCCGCCTGACATCACTGTTCAGCGGCGAGCAGGCACGGACAGATATCGATGCCGCAAGTTACCTCAGCGACTCCAGCCAGTGGCGTGGCCTGGTGAGCGTTCGTTCGCCCTGGAACACCGGGCGTGTGGTGGTGATTGCCACCGGCACTGACGATCATCAGTTGCAGCAACTGCCGGATGATATGACGAAACCGACGTTTAAAAGCAATGCGAACGGCGATTTTGTGGCGACCGGAGATGCTGGCGATGTGCGTAGCTGGCGCGTTGGTGAGCAATTTACCCGTGGCGACCTGCCGGGTTATCTGATGATTTTGTGGTTCGCCAGCCAACACATTTTCTGGCTGTCGCTTCTCGCGTGTCTGATTGCCGCGATTGCCAGCCCCATGTTGTACCGCACGTTGAAGCGACACGCTCAGCAACGCCTGCAGGATAAGACCGAACATGAATAAGCGTATTATTGGCAAACCACTGACGCACGCCTTTTACCTGCTGTGTCTGATTGGCACGAGCCACCCGGCATCTGCCGCCGACACAACGGATGCCAGCCAGAGCGCCAATGATGCGGCGGTCAAAAAACTGCTGACCCAGGCAAGCTACTGGCACAGTAAAGCACATGATGATATGGCGCTCGAAGCGCTGCAAAAAGTGCTGGCAGTGGATGAACACAACGTCGACGCGATGTACCTGACGGCGCTTTATCAGCTCCAGCGGGGTAACACCCAGCAGGCAGACATCTGGCGCAAAAAAATGGCTGAGATAGCCCCGCAGGACCCGCGCCTGTCGGCGCTGAACAGTGCCAACTCGATGCAGTCCATTTCACCCTCTCAGCTCAATGCGGCGCGTAACCTGGCACAGCACGGGCAAACCAAAGAGGCGGTTGCAGCCTATCGCGCGCTGTTTAAAGGCAACCCGCCGGATGAACTCGCGCTGGAGTATTACCAGACGATGGCGGGCGACAGCGCCACCTGGTCAGAAGGGGTGGCCGCCCTGCGTCAGCGCGTGAAAATGATGCCGGATGACAACGCCAGCAAGCAGGCGCTGGCAATGGCGCTGACCTGGCAGCAAGAGACCCGTCGCGAAGGGATAGCACAACTGTCGGCCATCGCCGCAGATGACAAAAGCGCCGATAAAGCGCTGCAACAGGCGCTGCTGTGGCTGGAACCTAAAGCATCGGATCTGCCCGTTTATACCAGTTATGCTCAGCGACACCCGGAAGATAACGCGCCGATGGACCACTACCGCAAGAGCGTGGAAGGGGATGCGACCAAATCCGGTTTTGATGCGTTGAACAGCGGCGATCTCGATTCAGCGAAGGACAAATTCGCCCAGGTTTTGCAGGGGCAGGCCAGCAATGGCAACGCGCTCGCCGGAATGGGCTATGTGGCGCTGCGCCAGAGCCGCTTTGCGGATGCCCAAAAGTATCTGCGCCGCGCATCACAGGAAAATAGCAACAACGAGAACAGCCTGCAGTGGGCGAAGGATGCCGACAATGCGCGGTTCTACGCCTCGCTAAACGAGGCCCGCAGCCTGAATCAGAAAGGACGCTATGCCGACGCACTCGCCAGCCTGGACACCAGCGCCGGCAGCGACTCCCGCCAGCGTCAGGCAGCAGATATGCTACGCGCCGACATCCTGCGCCGTCAGGGTAAACCGGCGGAATCGGAGCAGGTCTATCGCCAGTTGCTGGCGGATAACCCGCAAAATACCGATGTCCGCACCGGCCTGATGTGGGTACTGCGTCAGCAAAACAAACAGACCGAAGCCGAGCAGATCCTACGCACGCTGCCCGCCAGTCTGCGAACCCGCTACGCCACCTTTGGCGATAACGGTGATGACGAGCGTAAAGCCGCGCAGGCTGCATTGCAGTCGGGCAATGGGTCGAAAGCCATGCAGATCCTGCAGGCTGCCTGCGGCAAATACCCGCAAAACGTCTGGCTGCAACTCGATTATGCCCGTCAGTTGCGTAAAGCCGGGCAGAAACAGCAGGCCGCCACGCTGATGGCAAGCGTGGCGCAACATGCCGACAAGCGTAATGAAGCGCTGTATGCCGCCGCGGTATATGCCGCCGAGGATAACGACTGGTCGAAAAGCCAGAGTCTCCTTTCGCAGGTCCCACGCGCGACATTCAGCGCTGACATGACGGCGCTCAACAGCCGCGTTCAGAGCAACCTGCAAATGGATATCGCCCAGAACTATCTGCGTCAGGGTAATACACAGGCCGCCCGCAACTCCCTGCGATCGCTGGAACGTACGCCGCCGCAAACGCCTGTCGATCTTGGCCGTTACGCTCAGTTGATGATGCAGGCCGGGGATACGCCGCTTGCTCTGCAACTGGTTCGTGAAAACCAGGCTCAGGGGCTGCATGGAACCCTGGCCGACTATGCCGGGCAAATCCGCGTGCTGAACCAGGCCGGGCGCTTTGCGGAAGCAGAAAGCGTGCTTAACTCGCCGGTGCTGCAAAACAGCGCCAGCCAGCAAGAGATCGACAATATTCGTATCGCCAGCGTCATTGCCCGCGCCGACCGGTTACGCGAAAAAGGCAAACCCGATGCCGCCTGGAACCTGGTGATGCCCGCCCTGCGCGCCAACCCGGCTAATACCGATTTGTTACTGGCGATGGCGCGGGTGTATCAGTCCGATCATATGGACGATAAAGCCGATGAGATTTACACGTTCGTGCTGCGCAAATCGCCACGCGACAAGCAGGCGTTAACCGGGATCGTCAACCTGGCGCTGGCACGTAATGACCATGATGCCGCCCGCCGAGCGTTTAGCGCGCTGGAACCATCGCAGGATGCAGATTACATGATGCTGGCCGCGAGAGTGGCGGCCGCAAACGGTGAAAATCAACGGGCAATGTCGCTGTTGCGTACCGCACAGTGGCGTCTGCAACAGGGTACAGAGGAAGATGAAAGCGACGTGATAAGCGACGTTGTCTCCCTCCCCTCCCCCACGCAGCAGGCACAACAGACCGCAATGACCAGCATTAATAACATGATGCAGGATCTGCAGGACAAGACCGCGACCTGGACAGGTGGCGGTGTGTCACTGCGCACCCGTAGCGGTGAGTCTGGCCTTGGCGCACTGGACGAGGTGAAAGCGCCGCTAACGATTTCCGGCACGATAACCGATAGCGCCCGTCTGAGCCTGAACGTCTCGCCGGTCTCATTGAATGCCGGAGAGATGTCCGGCAACTCGGCAAACCGCTTTGGTTCGGGTCAGATCACGCATGCCACCAAACTGGCCGCCGCCGCAAGTACAACCACGACCACCACATCAACCGATGCGGACGCCCAGAGCGGCCAACAGGCAAACGGTATGGAGACCAACCTGAGCCTGACCGGCGACAGCTACAAACTGGATATCGGCAATACGCCAACCGGCGGTGAGTTCACCCGCCTGGTCGGCGGTGTCGAGTGGATGCCGAAACTGTCGCGCAACAGCTCACTCGATTTGAAAGCTGAGCGCCGTGCGGTCACCGATAGCCTGCTCTCATATGTCGGTGCGAAAGATAAAACCACCGGCGAAAGCTGGGGGGCGGTCACCCGTAACGGCGTCTCGGCCCAGTACGCGTGGGATAACGATCTTGTGGGTTTATATGCCCGTCTGGGCTTTGATACCTGGATTGGCGAAAACGTGCCAACCAACCACTCGGTCAACGCGCTGGCAGGCAGCTATTTACGCCTGTTCCGCACCACAGAAAGCGAACTCAAGATGGGCGTCAACGTCAATTACATGGACTTTGACCGCAACCTGAGTAACTACAGCCTCGGTCAGGGCGGCTATTTCAGTCCGCAAAACTATATGGCGGTCTCGCTGCCCGTCACCCTGACACGCAAGATAGATAAATGGGACCTGACGCTGAATGGCGCGGTGGGGTATCAATCCTGGCGACAGGATCAGAGTGACTACTTCCCCGGCCACAGCAGTTTGCAGTCACAACTGAATAGCCTGGCCAGTACCGTCGACAACGTGGATTCGGTGTACAAAGCCTCCGCGAAAAACGGTGTGGGCTATACGTTGGGCGTCGACGCACGCTATCGCCTGAGCGACAACGTGGCGCTCGGCGCCAATCTGGGATATGACACTTTCGGCAGTTATAACGAAGGTAAGGCGTTGTTTTATTTTAAATATTTTGTCGACAAAAACAAATAACCCGTGGGATGAATGATGTTTAGTAACCAAGACACCTATTTGCAACGCAACTATCAGGCAGGCTGGCATGACCTGGTGTATCTGTTTTTCAATGAGTTTTCAGACGGGCAGTCGGACAAAGACCCGGAAGCGCTGAGACGTATTGGACAGATGATGGCCCAGTGGTATCCCATCGATCGTGCCACTACGGTGAGCGAACTGGAGAGCAGCATCAACCGCGTACTGGAGCTGTTTAACTGGGGATTCGTCAAGATGGCCCCGGCACAGCGTGAACTTATTCTGATGCATTGCGCCTGGCCGCACGCGCCGGAGCATCGCGATGAAGCGGGCTGGCGCCGCGCCAGTGCTACCGTACTGGAAGGGGCCTATTCGCAGTGGCTGGTTTCTCAGGGGGCGGGTAACCATGTTCCGGTTCGCTGGAAAGATAACGCCACCGAAGATGTATTGATTTTCCGTTACGCCATCAGCGAATAACGCCGCAAAGGCATTTCCATCCTGAACAGAGACAGTCAGGTGACCATTATGTTGAATGAAATTATTGTTGCTGGAAAAAAACTCGAGCTCGAAGATGTTCACTTTATGGAGGAAAATGCCTTTGTTTCACTGGTCTTTGATACCGCCGGGCGTATTATTTTTGCCAATCGCTATTTCTGCCAGTTAAGCGGTTTTAGCAGTGATGAAATTAAGGGCAAAGTATTATTCCAGGCCACGGATGAAGCATCATCCTCGTCAGTACTCACGGCGATAAATATTATCCTGCTTACTGGTGAAACCTGGCACGGTGAAATTTATCAGCCAACAAAGAATGGCGAACAACTGTGGATTGATGCCCGATTAACGCCGCGCAAAGATGAACAGGGCGAAGTGTTCGCCTTCGTGATGCTGGGCTTTGATATTACGCGGCATATGACCATACGCGAGAAGTTACACTATCGCGCGCACAATGACGCCCTGACCAGGACGTTGAATCGACAAGGCTATTTTATCCGTAGCCGCAAAAAAATCCGTGCCGCCAGAGCGCATGGCGCCCACACATTCGTGGCGATTCTTGATCTGGATAACTTCAAAAATATCAATGACGATCTGGGACATGCTGCCGGCGATGAGGTGCTGCGCTGTTTTATTAGCCGGGTGAAAAACTGTATTTCGCAAGATACCCTGTTAGGTCGACTTGGGGGGGATGAATTTGCCCTGACCTTTATCGAAGGTATTGATGAGCCCGACGGACGACAATTATTACAGCACATTGTCGAGGAAACTCGCCAGCCCATGACCATAACCTCTCAGGCTCAGCCGGTCGGGTTATCGGTCAGTATTGGCGTAGCCAGATATCCCGAACATGGGCCGAATTTTTCATCGGTATTAAAAGCCGCCGACACCGCGCTTTATAAAGTTAAAGCACAAGGCGGAGACGATTTTATTAATTATCAGGTGACCGGAGTAACCGAGCCTGGCGGAATTATCAGTACCCTCGAGTGCTGATATTTAAGTTCACACAAAAACAGAGTTTGTCTCCAGAGGAAATAAGAATGTTAAAGGCTGTCATCCCGGTCGCAGGCCTCGGTACGCGTATGCTGCCCGCCACCAAAGCTATCCCCAAAGAGATGTTACCCGTGGTGGATAAGCCACTGATCCAGTATATCGTGCAGGAGTGTTATGCCAGCGGTGTCCGGGAAATCGTGCTGGTGACCCACTCCTCAAAGAATGCTATCGAAAACCATTTCGATACCTCCTTTGAGCTGGAGTCTCTTCTGGAATCACGTGTGAAAAACCAACTGCTGGAAGAAGTGCGGACCATTTGCCCGGCAGGTATGAAGATTATGCATGTCCGTCAGGGGCATTCGAAAGGCCTGGGCCACGCCGTGCTGTGTGCTGAATCGCTGATAGGCGACAACGATTTTATCGTGGTCCTGCCGGATGTGCTCATTGACGACAGCCGGTGCAACATCGCACAGGACAATCTTGCCGCGATGATCAACCGCTTCACCAGCACCGGCGCGAGCCAGCTAATGATTGAGCGCGTGGCACATGAAGATGTCTCGCGCTATGGCGTGGTCGACTGTGGCGGTTACAACCTGTCAGAAGGTGGCTTTGGCCTTGTGCGTGGCATGGTGGAGAAACCTAAAGTGGCGGATGCGCCGTCGGATATGGCCGTTGTGGGGCGCTATGTGTTGTCGAAGGCTATCTGGCCGCTGTTGCACAAAACCCCTGTCGGGGCAGGCGGTGAAATTCAGTTAACCGATGCTATTGCCATGCTGCTTGAGCAATCCCCGGTTGAAGCTTACTGCCTGACCGGTAAATCCCATGACTGTGGCGATAAAATTGGCTACATGAAAGCCTTTGTTGAGTACGGTTTGCGACATGGCGCTACCGGCGAAACTTTCCGCCACTGGCTGCGTGATGAGCTTGTGCTGGCCCGCGCTGAGGCCGAAGCCGTACTGTAATTCGTTCCACAACCGGTAACGCCGTAGATCTTTTCTTTCACGGGTAGCCTCATTCAATAACAGGAAATCTCATGTTAAGAACTGCCTGGTTAATGACCTGTTTATCCCTTTCATTAGCCATTATGTCATTCTCAACACAGGCGCAGGATAATAACTGGACGCTATTTAAGCATAATTATCTCAACGAAGATGGCCGCATTGTTGATCATGAGAACGGGGATATCAGCCACTCTGAGGGGCAGGGTTATGGCATGTTACTGGCGGTAATGAATAACGACCCGGCGACGTTCGAACAAGTGTGGCGCTGGACGCGCAACACGCTGCTTCGACCGTCGCTTTGGCTTTTCGCCTGGCGCTATGACCCCATCGAAAAGCGAGTGACCGATGAAAATAACGCCAGCGATGGCGATACGTTAATCGCCTGGGCATTATTACTGGCCGGGAAAAAATGGCATGACCAAAGTTATCTCACCGCCTCGGAGAATATTCAGGACGCACTGATCAACTGCCTGATTATTGAGCAGGACAACCAGACGTTACTTTTGCCTGGCTTATCAGGATTCACCCGCGATGAGGGTTACGTGATTAATCCTTCATATTTTATCTTTCCGGCGTGGGAAAGTTTCTGGCAGCAACGACACAATGATATTTGGTTAAAACTCAGTAAATCGAGCGTTGCATTACTCGGCAAAGCCCGTTTTGGAAAAACTCAGTTACCCAGCGACTGGATTTTTGTCAAAAATGGTGGTGAAGTCGAGCCTGCCGATAACTGGCCCGCCCGATTCAGTTATGATGCCATCCGTATCCCGCTTTATTTAAGTTTGAGCGAGACACAGCCGCACTCAATGGACAACTTTCGGCATTTCTGGGCGAATTACAGCCGCAACGCTACTCCCGCCTGGGTGGATGTTTCCGGTGACGGGCAGGCGAATTATGACATGTCCGGTGGTATTCTGGCGGTGCGTGATTTAACGATGGGCGATTATCAACGAATGGATAAATCCCTGCATCCGGGAGAAGGTTATTATTTATCCGCTCTGCATATGCTTTCGTTATTCGCCGCGTCATTAAAAGGGTATTAAACCTGTTTTGGCAATTTGCCGCACTCCCTCGCGACAGGCACGAGGGCAGCATTAGATTCTGGCAGGACGCCTCAAAGAATAAACACTTATCGACCAGGAAAGCGCCTGTGCTGGTCGATGCGTTGTGTGGCGATCCGGGTGGCAAGACAAAGGCCAACCGCTAACGAATAATAAAAAACAATCACATCTCATGTGCAGGCATGAGGGAGAGACTTAATGGCAAAGTTGAAAATAATAAGATGTCATATGCAAATCACAGGGGTGTTTGTACGTCCACAACAGAGTGGGAATCTGCGGGCCGGGGAAATCAATGAACATCCGTAACCTTGAATATCTTGTCGCACTGGCAAAATACCGCCATTTTCAGCGCGCAGCGGAAGCATGTAATGTCAGCCAGCCGACGTTAAGTGCCCAATTGCGTAAGCTTGAAAACGAACTGGGCCTGCAACTGCTGGAGCGCACCACCCGAAAAATCCGCTTCACACAGACGGGATTGCGCCTGGTCGAACAGACCCAGGTCGTACTCCGGGAAATTGAAGCGCTGAAAAATATGGCCAGCAGCAGCTATCATCAGAGTCTGTCGCAAACGCTGGATATCGGCATTATTCCAACCCTGGCGCCTTACATGTTTTCCCACATGAACGCCGTGTGCCACGAGAATTTCCCGGAAATCGAGCTGGAAATTCATGAGGCGCAAACCAACCAATTGCTGAATATGCTGGAGTCAGACGCCATAAAATGCGCCATTATGACGTCCAATAAAGACACCAGCAAATACGTGGAACTGCCTTTATTTGATGAGCCTTTAATGCTCGGCGTCAGTCACCAACACCCCTGGGCGCGTCTTAATGATATTAATATGGGGCATCTGAAAAACAGTAAAATTCTGATGATCGATGACGGCAACTGCCTGCACAGCCAGGTGCTGCGTTATTGCTATCAGTTTGAGCTGGAACCCGATACGCGCTTCGTGGCAATGCACCTGGAGACATTACGTCGCGGTGTGGCATTCAACCGCGGCGTCTCCTTCTTCCCGCTGCTGTCCACCCAGCATGGTAATAATGAGAACATTAAATATCTGCGCTGTATCGCGCCGGAACCAAAACGCAAAGTGGTGCTGATTTTTCATCGCAGCGATCCGATGCGTAAGAAATACGAAATACTGCGCAACGCAATTGCACGATATATGGAACGCTATTTTATCGATTTCAATGTGATGGCGTAGCCAGGACTGTTTCAGCATTATGGATGCTGACACATATCGCCGTGTTCCCGATTCTCTTCGCGACAATCATGCGCCCGCATGGTTGTCGCTTTTTCCATTAGCCCCTGCATAATCTGCTCCGGCAATACCACTCCGCGATGGTACAACTCTTCAATATTTAACCAGACCGTCACCAGCAGAATGGTGTAATCCGCAACCGCCAAGGGTGCCTGCTGCGAAGTGATAAACGGCAGACGCGCGCTAAGCCGGGCAAAATGTTCAGTGCTGACCTCATCCTGATAATAAGGCCGTGATAAAAGTTGATAGAGCTCGCTCTCATCGCCAGCGGCTACCCAGGACAGCCGCACCGCAATAGTTTTTACAAATGGCGGAACCAGGACATTTTCGTCGGATAGCGGATCCAGATGTAAAGGGTGGCTTTGACTTTGCGATTCAGCTTTCATCGTTTCCTCGATACCGGGTGTAATTATCCGTGGTCATTCTTATATTCATCGACCTGCCCGGGAATTTCTTTAGTGTTTTATATAAAATAGATAATAATTACGTAATGATCCATGCTCATTTTCCTAAAACACGAATAAAAACCAACAAAAGCAAAAGCTTAAATACTGATCAATTATTGATAAAATCGATCTAAGTTTCTTCTATTTATATACGGCGTTTATTAAAGTGGCGATTATTCCGTTTTTAATAGGCAAACAAGGGAGATTGAAGGACTTATTTTAAAAAGGTGGCGTAAGAAAATTCCCATGTCGGGAATAATGATAAGGGAAATGTGATGGAGAAAGTGCCGGACATCAAACACAGTTTATAGAACTGATGGACAGGGACAGCAGCCAGGAGAGGGTATTAAGCCCGACAGTGTGTGCCGGGCGGCTGTCATTTACGGTCTTGAAGACGTACCGTCAGGGGTACGCGCCATTGTCCAGGACGGAATTCCCCCCTCACATGGATATTTCGCCGCTTTGGCTTCGTCAATGTCGATACCCAGACCCGGCTTGTCGTTCAGGTAGGCATAGCCGTGATCGATCTCCGGACATCCCGGGAAGACATCACGCAACGCGTCGTTCATTGGGGTGTATTCCTGAATACCAAAGTTCGGCGAGCTCAAATCAAGGTGCATGTTGGCGCAAACCCCGACCGGAGAAATGTCGCCCGGCCCATGCCATGCGGTACGCACACCGTTCAGTTCACTGTAGACGGCGAGCTTCTTCGCTGGCGTAATGCCGCCGATGGTGCTCACGTGGCAGCGAATGTAATCGATCAATTTGTTATCGATAAGCGGTTTCCACTCATTCACATTCACAAACAACTCACCCATCGAAATGGGGGTAGAAGACTGTTGGCGCAGCATTTTCAGCCAGTCAATGTTTTCCGGCGCCACCGGATCTTCAAGGTAAAAGAGCTGATACTGTTCGAGCGTTTTGGCCAGATTAATGGCGGTCACCGGGGTCACGCGTTCATGCACGTCATGAATAAATTCGATACCAAAACCGAGCTTGTTACGCAGGTGATCGAACAGCCGTGGAACGCTTTTCGCGTAGGCATCCGGATCAAAATAGATACCGGGCGTTTTGCTGCGCGGCGAACGCTTCGGCTGAATGTTCTTCGCGCGAGCCAATTGCGTGGCGATCAGTTTGAGGTCATCGGTCCCCGCGCCGCCATACATCCCCATCTGGCAGCGAACATACTGGTAGCCCTCTTCCATTCTGGCGCGGATGTTATCTTCCACTTCCACTTCATCGCCACCGTCGGTGTGACAATACAGTGGGATCCCATCACGGCATTTTCCGCCCAGCAGATCATAAACCGGCATCCCAGCCAGCTTACCTTTGATATCCCACAACGCCATGTCCACACCGGACAACGCATTGTTCATAACAGGGCCATTGCGCCAGTAGCCGCTCACCGCGCCCGATTGCCAGATATCCTCAATACGCGTTGGATCTTTGCCAATCAGGAATGGCGCCATGTACTCATCGATCGCGCTTTTTACCGCGAAGATACGTTGGGTAAATGTTGCACATCCCAACCCATATAGCCCCGGCTCGTTGGTCTCAACCTTAACAACCGCCAAATCAATGCCACCTGGCGCCGTCAGAATCGTTTTCACGTTGGTGATTTTCAGATTACTCACTTTCACTCCTCAACTCAGCGAATTTACCGCATGTCATACCGTTGTGGACGACATGACGCATATTTGTAAGTTGTCCTACAACCTGGCATTGTTATATCACGCTTCTTTTACAGAGGAAGATTGTGAGTTCCATTCTGTGACAGCGATCAAATCGCATTTAGCAGAACGCAAATATATAATTTAAATTCAATTGCTTAAATTCATTCAAACGATCGTCATACGGAACTGTTTGTGATCCTTGTTGCAAATTTATAGGTGAACTGTTGATTTTATCAGGGTGAAAATTCAACCTCTAAAAAGACAGTCGTCATACAAATTAAACGAGAGAGGAAACAACATGACCGCTTTATTTGATTTAACCGGGAAAACGGCACTGGTAACGGGCTCTGCGCGTGGACTGGGCTTTGCCTACGCAGAGGGCCTTGCCGCTGCGGGCGCGCGGGTTATCCTCAATGATATTCGCGACACGCTGCTTGCCGAATCCGTGGATACGCTGACAAGCAAAGGCTACGACGCACACGGTGTGGCTTTCGACGTCACCGATGAACAGGCCATTGAGGCAGCTTTTAGCAAGCTCGATGCAGAAGGGATCAGCGTTGATATTCTGATCAATAATGCCGGTATTCAGTACCGCAAACCGATGGTCGAACTGGAACTGGCAAACTGGCAAAAGGTGATCGACACCAACCTCACCAGCGCTTTTCTGGTCTCCCGCGCAGCAGCAAAACGGATGATTGCGCGCAACAGCGGCGGTAAAATCATTAATATCGGTTCGCTCACCAGCCAGGCGGCCCGCCCTACCGTTGCCCCGTACACGGCGGCAAAAGGTGGCATCAAAATGCTCACCTGCTCGATGGCCGCAGAATGGGCGCAGTTTAATATCCAGACCAATGCCATTGGGCCCGGCTACATCCTTACCGACATGAACACCGCGCTTATCGAAGACAAGCAGTTCGACAGTTGGGTGAAAAGCAGCAACCCTTCTCAGCGTTGGGGGCGTCCGGAAGAGCTCATCGGCACCGCCGTCTTCTTATCATCCAAAGCATCAGATTATATCAACGGGCAAATTATTTACGTCGATGGTGGCTGGCTCGCAGTGTTATAAGCCGCCCGTACTCTACCTACTCGCCTTTAAAATTGACGGCATGTGTTCACCCGATGCATGCCGATATAACACAGGTATTATTATGAAGGCTTCAAGACAACGACTCTTTATTCTCACATTGCTGTTTATTGTGACTGCAATTAATTATATGGATCGCGCCAACCTTGCCGTTGCTGGTTCGAATATCCAGAATGATTTCAGTCTGACGCCAACACAACTGGGATTGCTTTTCTCCATGTTTACCTGGGCCTATGCTGCCAGTCAAATCCCGGTCGGCTATGTCCTTGATCGCATTGGTTCTCGTATTCTTTACGGAGGTGCGATTATTCTTTGGAGTATTTTTACTTTTATGATGGGGTTCGCCTCACACCATTTATTCGCAACGGCAACCGCTTCATTTGCGATGCTTCTGGCCTGCCGTGCATTAATTGGTGTTGCCGAAGCGCCCTCCTTTCCCTCTAACACAAAAATCATCGCCACCTGGTTCCCGGACCATGAGCGTGCGCGTGCAACCGCAATTTATTCCAGTGCGCAATATCTTGGTCTCGCACTGCTGACCCCTGCCCTCGCCTTTATTGTGGCTAGCTACGGTTGGGAAATGTCGTTTTATCTGTCCGGTGGCGCAGGGATTCTGTTTGGCATCTACTGGCTTATGTATTATCGCGATCCACAGCACAGCACTGCTGTGAACCAGGCCGAACTGGATTACATCAAAGCGGGCGGTGGCTATGGCTCAGCCAACCAGTCTGCGGTTAGCGAGAAAATTAGCTGGCAAGACATTAAATTCTTCCTCAGTAAAAAAACGATTTGGGGTCTGTTCATCACCCAGTTTGCCTGCTCGTCTACGCTCTATTTTTTCCTGACCTGGTTTATTGTTTACCTCGAAAAAGGGCTGCACCTCTCTATTTCCAAAGCCGGTATTGGTGCCATGCTGCCCTATATTATGGCGATGTTTGGCGTGCTCTGTGGCGGTACGTTAAGCGACATGCTACTGAAAAAAGGAAAATCCCGAACACTGGCACGGAAATTACCCGTTATGGCTGGCCTGTGCGTCACCATGATTATTGGCCTGGTGAACTTCTTTGAAAACCAGCCGGTTATTGCAATTGTGATTCTTTCGGTCGCGTTCTTCGCTAACGCTTTCTCAAACCTGGGTTGGGTAGTCTGGAGCGATGTGATTCCCCGTAATTTCCTCGGCACCATGGGAGGATTTTTAAATATTTGCGGCAACCTTTCTGGGATTGTTAGCCCAATTGTTATTGGGGTTATTCTCCAGCGCACGCAAAACTTCCAGTATGCCATGTGGTATATCGCAGGCGTCGCCGGGCTGGGCTTATTAGCCTACATCTTCCTGGTGGGCAAAATTGAAGTCATTCTGCCTGAAAAAAAGAATGCCAACACCGTGGATAAGAATGCCATTAATCCGGCAACTGCCAACAAATAATGAGGTCATTATCAAAATGGAAAAAATAACCTGTAACGCTTGTCTGGCCCATGCGGAAAAAGACATACGCTTTGAATCACGTGAAATCGAACACGGTGAACATGACGTAGTCGTTAAGGTCGCCTGTGGCGGTATCTGTGGCTCTGATATTCACTACTATCAGCATGGACGGGCGGGAATGTCTGTCCTCAAACATCCGATGGTGATTGGCCATGAGTTTGTCGGCGTAATTAGCAAAGTGCCCGCAAACAGCGAATTGAAAGTGGGTCAGACGGTTGCGGTGAACCCGTCTTGCCCCTGCAATCAGTGCGAGATGTGCCTTTCCGGCCATCAAAACCTGTGTGGCTCCATGCGTTTTATGGGCAGCGCGCAGTTTAATCCGCATGTGAATGGCGGCTTTTCTGAATATGTGGTGGTGAAACCGGAGCAATGTATTCCTTACGATAGCCGCGTGCCCGCAAACGTGATGGCCTTTTCGGAACCGCTGGCGGTCGCCATCCATGCAGTAAAAAAGGCGGGCCAGTTAACCGGCAAACGCGTTCTCGTGATTGGCGCAGGTCCCATTGGTTGTCTGATCCTCGCGGCGGCGCGCAGTGCCGGAGCATCTGAACTGGTGGCTTCCGATCTCAGCCCGCGCTGCCTGGAGCTGGCCCGCCAGATGGGGGCCACGGCGGTAATGGATCCGCGCGATGAAGAACAGGTTGTCCGTTATCAGCAGCATAAAGGCTATTTTGACGTTGTGTTTGAGGCCTCCGGCGCGCCGATTGCCGTGGCATCCACCGTCGATTTCACCCGCCCTGCGGGTACGATTGTCCAGGTAGGCATGGGGGCCAGTCCGGTAAGCTGGCCGGTATCGCCGATGCTGGTTAAAGAACTCAACTGGGTCGGTTCATTCCGCTTTATCGGTGAGTTCATCACTGCGGTACGCTGGCTGGAAGATGGGCGCGTCGATCCTCGCCCGCTTATCAGCGCCGAGTTTCCCCCCCAACAAGTTGAAGACGCGTTGATTACCGCCACAGACAAAAATGTCTCTGCTAAAGTACTCATTCGTTTCGATTAACGGTGAGAAGCGCCCGGCCGGGCGCTTTGTTCTTAAAAGTGAATTGTTATACAATAAATCACTTCAGCAACACCTTAACGGATACCCATCTTGAGCATAAAATCCATTCAAAAACAGAATGTTGTAAATGAAATTTATGATCAGATAAGCGCAAAACTGCTGGATGGCAGTTGGGCGCCGGGTAGCCGTTTGCCTTCAGAAGCGGAGCTGACCACTTCATTTAATGTCAGCCGGGTCAGCGTACGCAGCGCGGTTCAGCGCTTTCGCGATCTTGGGATTGTGGTGACACGCCAGGGCAGTGGCAGTTACGTGAGCGAAAATTTCACCCCGCAGATGTTGAGTAACGATCCGCGCCCAATCATGCACCTCAGCCGCGAAGAGTTTCACGATATGATGATTTTCCGTCAGACCGTGGAGTTCAAATGCGTGGAGCTCGCGGTCACACACGCGACTGATGACGACATCTGCCAGCTTGAAGAAGCGCTTAATAATATGCTGATCAACAAGGGCGACTACAAAAAGTACTCGGCAGCGGACTACGAGTTCCATCTTGCGATTGTCAGGGCATCACACAACAGCGTGTTTTATAACGTGATGAACTCTATTAAAGATATCTATTACTACTATCTTGAAGAGCTTAACCGTGCGCTGGGGATCACTCTAGAAAGTGTGGAAGCCCATATCAAAGTTTATATGTCGATCAAAAACCGCGATGCCACCACGGCGGTTGAAGTTCTTAACGAGGCGATGTCAGAAAATATTACTGCTATCGAAAAGATCAAATCGACGGACAGCGCCAAGAAATAGATAAGGTTCACCAGTAGCAGTCGCGAGGTGAAAGGGATTACCGGGTAGAGTCCCGCTCCCCATGTGTACCTGTCCGGGCAACCAGCCTCCCAAAACGAAAAATTCGTGACTCCTTTCGCATTTGTTTTCCAAAATGGCAGCTTTTATAAGCCCTGCTATTTCGGCCATGTACACGGCGGGAAAGCTCTGCTTTCAGATTTTCATCAAGAAGATAACCCAAAGCATCTATGACCATTTGTGAATGATCTGAGGGGCTCACCAGCGCCTGTTTTAACGCAAATGTTACTTTGGCGTTGTATTTCGTGAATACCGTCGCGTTAAACTGGACAAACGACAGAAAAACACCTTTATTCCAGGGTAGAAAAACAGGCAAAAGCACAGCGAAAAAGCGCATAAAAATACCTATAATTTGGTTAATTTGCCGATGTTTTGCGGCAAATTTTATCCCCTCAATCACGTTCATTTTCAGTTATTTCCCTGCCTGCACATGATCATATTTTAATGACACCACACAGTTTTAAAAATAATGTAACCATTTAATAATTAAAGAATTGCTTCATTTTTATTGATTCAATTATTGAATTAATAAAGCACTCATTCAGTCTGTTTTTGTTGGAATGAAAGTCATAGAATCCTGGCAACACGCAATTCAGCGCCACGTTTTATATCCATGGCAGATGACCGTTTATGACGTCGGTATTCGGTTACCATCTATCCGCAGGAGGAATTATGTCAGGCCAGTCTTCAACTCCAGTCGTAACATCCGTCAAAGTGATCCCGGTCGCCGGGCATGACAGCATGCTGATGAACCTGAGCGGTGCGCATGCGCCGTTCTTCACCCGTAACATCGTTATTATCACCGACAACGCCGGCAACACCGGCGTCGGCGAAGTCCCCGGCGGCGAAAAAATCCGCCAGACTCTGGAAGACGCGACGCCGCTGATTGTCGGCAAAACCCTCGGCGCCTACAAAAATGTCCTCAACGAGGTGCGCGGCGCCTTTGCTGACCGCGACGCCGCGGGCCGCGGCCTGCAGACTTTTGACCTGCGCACCACCATCCACGTGGTCACCGCCATTGAAGCCGCCATGCTCGACCTGCTGGGCAAACACCTGGGCGTCAACGTCGCCTCCCTGCTCGGTGACGGCCAGCAGCGCAGCGAAGTGGAAATGCTCGGCTACCTGTTCTTCGTCGGCAACCGTAAGGCGACGCCGC
>NZ_JBEULY010000015.1:0-91918 GCF_040578655.1 Phytobacter sp. RSE-02
CCTGGCGGCTTTAGCGCGGTGGTCCCACCTGACCCCATGCCGAACTCAGAAGTGAAACGCCGTAGCGCCGATGGTAGTGTGGGGTCTCCCCATGTGAGAGTAGGGAACTGCCAGGCATCAAATTAAGAAGTAAGCCGGTGCATTAATCCGGTGGTTACAGAAGTATTCGGTGGAGCGGTAGTTCAGTCGGTTAGAATACCTGCCTGTCACGCAGGGGGTCGCGGGTTCGAGTCCCGTCCGTTCCGCCACCCTATTTAGGGGCGTAGTTCAATTGGTAGAGCACCGGTCTCCAAAACCGGGTGTTGGGAGTTCGAGTCTCTCCGCCCCTGCCAGAAAAAGAAAAAATCCTTTGCTTAGGCAAAGGATTTTTTTTTGCTTTTTTTCTGACAAAGCAATTGAAACGCATCCATAGCGGATGCGTTGACGTTACTCCATTACCTGTATTTTCAATAGCTCGCGGATCTGGTTTTGCTTATCGCTATTCTGTAACCAGATAGCGTAAAGCGGTCGGGATAACGTCGTGCTATCAGCCACAACATGCAGGCCATTCCTTTGCTGCGCCCAGGATACGGGTAACCACGCACATCCATTTAATAGTGTCAGTTGCTGATGAGCGACCTCAGCAGAACTGGTGGTTAGCGTTGGTACATCGTCGCTGCCAATCAATTCCGACTCATGTTGCTGAAAATCCGGCCCCCATTCCAGGCGTAAATAATTTAGCTGTGACTTCGTTTTTTCGGGCGTCGAGCAATAGAGGCCAAGCGTAAAATGACCTAACAACTGGCTGCTAAATTCGTCCATTTTAGGCGTTTCTGTTGTGATCAGGAGATCAAGCTGACGCTCATGTAACTGTTTGACCAGCGATTGTCGCTGTGCAATTCGTGCTTCAAATTGCAGACTTTCCTCGAGCTGATACAGCCTCCCAAGCCAGTCGCTAAGCATACATTCCCATAGCGATGCACTTGCGCCGATAGAAAATTGATTGTGTCGCGATGTATGAGCAACTTCTTTGCGTGCCGCCTGCCAGGTATTCATCAGCGTTTCGGCATAGGGGAGGAGTTTTTCTCCGGCCGCTGTCAGGCGGATATTGTTGCGATGGCGAGTGAAAAGGTTCACGCCAAGCTGGTTTTCTAACTGACGAATACGAAAGCTCACCGCTGACTGGGTTAAATAGAGTGCTTCAGCTGCACGCCCAAAGTGGCGAGTTCGGCTGACTTCCAGGAAAGTTTTTAGCAATTCCGTATCCACAGGTTTCTCCGCAAAATTATTTGTCGTAATGATTTAAATGTTTTGTTTTACACTCTGTCAAGCGTAACTAATACTCCGCGCCATAAATAGCTCGGCCAAAGAATTAGGAGCGTGCAGGATGGCGGAAAGCTTTACGACGACTAATCGTTTTTTTGATAACAAACATTATCCGCGCGGGTTTTCCCGTCATGGTGATTTCACCATCAAAGAAGCTCAACTGCTTGAGCGTCACGGTTATGCTTTCAACGAGCTGGATCTCGGGAAGCGTGAACCGACCACAGAAGAAGAAATCCGTTTCGTCGCTGTATGTCGCGGCGAGCGCGAACCAGATACCGAAGCAGAACGCGTCTGGTCTAAGTATATGTCACGCATTAAGCGTCCAAAGCGTTTTCATACCCTGTCCGGTGGCAAACCGCAGATGGAAGGGAATGAGGACTACACGGAATCTGACGATTAAAAAAAAGGGGCTACGGCCCCTTTTTTTATCCCAACATTTTCTGCAAATGGATGAGCAGCCTGTCGATGGCACGATAGCTGAATGCTTCCTGTAGATGCTCACGCTGAATACTTTCTGCGCCTTCCAGATCGGCGATGGTTCTTCCTACTTTCAATAAACGTTGCCAGGCTCGTACTGAAAGGCCAAGCCGAACCAGTGTTTCTTCCAGCCACTGTCCATCCGTTTGCGTGAGCACGCAAAAATCCCTCATCTCGCTATTTTCCAGTAGCGCATTGAGCTTCCCTTGCCGTTGGTACTGTCGTTCATGTGCTGCGATAACCCGTGCACGAACGACGCTACTCTTTTCGCTGTCATGTTGGCTATGACTCAGCATACCGGGCGGCAGAAGCGGGATCTCAAGCGATAGGTCGAAGCGGTCAAGAAATGGCCCGGATAAGCGTCCAAGGTAGCGCAGTGTCTGCTCCGGCGTGCTGCGGTTGTGGTTCCCTTGATAATGCCCTGTCGGGCTGGGATTCATAGCGGCAATAAGTTGAAAACGGGCAGGATAAGTTACTTTCGCCCGCGTACGGGAAATATGAATCTGCCCTGACTCGATGGGTTCACGCAACGCGTCCAGCACTCGACGCTCAAATTCGGGAAGTTCATCAAGAAACAACACGCCGTTATGGGCCAGTGAGATTTCTCCTGGCCCCGGGATTGCGCCACCGCCGACCATGGCCGTAAGTGAGGCGCTATGATGCGGTGCGCGAAAAGGTCTCTGTCGCCATTGACGTATCAATCCGGAGGTATTTACCAGACTCAGAATTGCCGCGCTTTCTAATGCCTCCTGGTTGCTCAGGGGTGGCAACAATGCACCAAGCCTGCTGGCGAGCATGGTTTTACCTGTCCCCGGTGGACCGATCAACAATAAGTTATGTCCGCCAGCAGCGGTAATCTCCAGCGCGCGTTTGCCTTGATCCTGGCCGATGATATCGTTTAGGTCGTGTTGCGCTGTATCCTGGTTATCGCTGATAAAATGGGGTGAGGGGGGAGATAACTCATGTTTGCCTTCAAGAAAGGCGCATACAGCCTGCAGATGCTCGGCAATATAACAATCTTGCGTTCCCGTAAGGCTCACCTCGGCCTCGTTCTCTGCCGCGACAATAATGGACCTGCCTGCCTTGATTGCTTCCATGGCACTTGATATTGCCCCGGGAACGCCACGTAACGCCCCTGTAAGGGCCAATTCACCCACGAACTCAAACCGATGAAGTTGGATATTCTGCAATTGCTCAGAAGCCGCGAGAAGCGCAATCGCGATAGGTAAATCATATCGCCCTCCCTCTTTGGGAAGATCCGCCGGCGCCAGGTTGATAGTGATCTTTTTCGCGGGAAATTCGTAGCCACTATTGATGATTGCGCTACGTACACGGTCCCGCGCTTCCTTCACCGTTGTTTCCGGTAAACCGACCATTGTCAGGCCGGGAAGACCGTTGCTGATATGCACCTCAACGGTGATTAACGGTGCACAAACCCCCAGCGCTGCGCGTGTGTAAATAACCGACAACGTCATAACACCTCCTTGTGAAAGGTAAGTATGCGGCGTAAATGGACGTTGGCTTCCTGAAAAAAGGAAGGTTTGCGTACAGGCTTCCACACTTTTTGGACGATTGCGGACGATCTATTTTTTTCTGGAACGCTCCTCGCATATTACAAACTGATGTCCCAAAGCCCTTTTGCCGTTGAAAAAAATGAAATTATTTCATTTAAGTTTTTCTTTATAAAAAACAAAGCTTTTCATTGAGATTGTTTTGCTAAAGAAAAAACGCGTCATAAAAATTTCTTGTGTCATGTCTTATATCTGTGATAACTCTTTAGGCATTCCTTCGAACATGAAGCCAGAAAGTACAGAAAATGACAGCCCTTCTACGAGTGATTAGCCTGATTGTGATTAGCGTGGTGGTGATTATTATCCCACCGTGCGGGGCTGCACTTGGACGAGGAAAGGCTTAAAAATCAAGCCTTAACGAACTAAGACCCCCGCACCGAAAGGTCCGGGGGTTTTTTTATGACCTAAAAACATAAACGAGGAGCAGAGAATGAGTAGTAGCACAAAATTCTGTTTCTCCCGATTTACGGCGGGGAACTAACTATGAATGGCGCACAATGGGTAGTACATGCGATGCGGGCACAGCAGGTTGATACGGTCTTTGGGTATCCGGGTGGCGCAATTATGCCGGTTTACGATGCATTGTATGACGGCGGCGTGGAACACCTGTTGTGCCGGCACGAGCAGGGTGCGGCAATGGCGGCTATCGGTTATGCGCGCTCCACGGGGAAAACCGGTGTTTGTATCGCCACGTCTGGTCCGGGCGCAACCAACCTGATCACGGGGCTGGCGGATGCGCTGCTGGATTCCGTTCCTGTGGTTGCCATCACCGGTCAGGTTGCTGCGCCGTTAATTGGTACCGATGCCTTCCAGGAAGTGGACGTTCTCGGTTTGTCGTTGGCCTGCACTAAACATAGTTTTCTGGTGCAGTCCCTGGAAGAGCTGCCGCGCGTTATTGCCGAAGCTTTCCAGGTGGCAAACTCAGGCCGTCCTGGCCCGGTTCTTGTTGATATCCCTAAAGACATTCAGTTAGCCTCCGGTGATCTGGAACCGCATTTCTCCACCGTCGAAGACGAGTTCTCCTTCCCGCATGAAGAAATGGCACAGGCGTACCAGATGCTGGCTCAGTCCAAAAAACCGATGCTGTATGTTGGCGGCGGTGTAGGCATGGCGCAGGCGGTTCCGGCGCTGCGTACGTTCCTCTCCGCCACCCGGATGCCAGTAACCTGCACACTGAAAGGCCTCGGTGCGGTTGAAGATAGCTATCCATGGTATCTCGGCATGCTGGGGATGCACGGCACCAAAGCCGCAAATCTGGCGGTGCAGGAGTGCGATCTGCTCATCGCCGTGGGCGCACGCTTTGACGATCGTGTAACCGGCAAACTGAACACCTTTGCCCCGCATGCAAAAGTGATTCATATGGATATCGACCCGGCTGAAATGAACAAATTGCGTCAGGCTCATGTCAGCCTGCAAGGCGATTTGAATGCGCTGCTGCCCGCGTTGCAACAGGATTTAGAGATTAACGAATGGCGTCAATTTAATGCCGATATGCGTACAGAGTTCGCCTGGCGTTATGATCATCCAGGTGACGCGATTTACGCACCGTTATTGTTAAAACAACTGTCAGATCGCAAACCTGCCAACAGCGTGGTCACCACCGATGTGGGTCAGCACCAGATGTGGTCCGCTCAGCACATGACTTACACTCGTCCGGAAAATTTCATCACCTCCAGCGGCTTGGGCACAATGGGTTTTGGCCTGCCAGCCGCCGTTGGGGCGCAGGTGGCTCGCCCGAATGATACGGTAATCTGTATCTCCGGTGACGGCTCCTTCATGATGAATGTTCAGGAGCTCGGCACCGTAAAACGCAAGCAGTTACCGCTGAAAATCGTGTTACTGGACAATCAGCGTTTAGGGATGGTTCGCCAGTGGCAGCAGTTATTCTTCAATGAACGTTATAGCGAAACAACGCTTACCGATAACCCCGATTTCCTCGTTCTGGCCAGCGCCTTCGGCATTCCCGGCCAGCACATCACCCGTAAAGACCAGGTTGAAGCGGCACTCGACACCATGCTGTCCTGCGAGGGGCCTTACCTGCTTCATGTCTCAATCGACGAGCTTGAGAATGTCTGGCCGTTGGTACCGCCAGGTGCCAGTAATGCAGAAATGCTGGAGAAATTATCATGATGCAACATCAGGTCGCCGTGCAGGCCCGCTTCAACCCGGAAACGTTAGAACGTGTATTACGTGTGGTGCGCCACCGTGGCTTTCAGGTTTGCTCAATGAACATGGAAGCGGCCACCGACGCGCAGAATATAAATATTGAATTGACCGTTGCCAGTCCGCGCCCCGTCGAATTACTGTTTAGCCAGCTAAGCAAACTGGTCGACGTCGCCCGGGTTGATATCCAGCAATGTACAACATCATCACAACAGATCCGCGCCTGAGCGCAAAGGAATTAAAATGACGACGAAAAAAGCTGATTACATTTGGTTCAATGGCGAGATGGTCCCGTGGGGAGAAGCGAAGGTTCATGTAATGTCCCACGCCCTGCATTACGGTACTTCCGTGTTTGAAGGTATCCGTTGCTATGACTCGCACAAAGGGCCGGTGGTGTTCCGTCATCGTGAACACATGCAGCGTCTGCGTGATTCAGCCAAAATTTACCGCTTCCCGGTTTCTCAAAGTGTTGATGAACTGATGGAAGCCTGCCGTCAGGTGATTCGCAAAAATAACCTGACCAGCGCCTATATTCGTCCGTTGGTGTTTGTCGGTGATGTAGGTATGGGTGTTAACCCGCCGGAAGGTTATACCACTGATGTGATCATCGCAGCTTTCCCCTGGGGGGCATACCTCGGCGCAGAAGCGCTGGAGCAGGGGATTGACGCGATGGTTTCCTCCTGGAACCGCGTTGCACCGAACACCATCCCGACTGCGGCAAAAGCCGGTGGTAACTATCTTTCTTCTCTGCTGGTTGGCAGCGAAGCACGTCGTCACGGTTATCAGGAAGGTATTGCGCTCGACGTGAACGGCTATATTTCAGAAGGCGCGGGTGAAAACCTGTTCGAAGTGAAAGATGGCGTGCTGTTCACTCCGCCGTTTACCTCTTCCGCTCTGCCGGGCATCACCCGCGATGCGATCATCAAACTGGCGAAAGAGCTCGGCATTGAAGTTCGCGAGCAGACCCTGTCCCGCGAATCTCTGTACCTGGCCGATGAAGTATTCATGTCTGGCACCGCAGCAGAAATCACGCCGGTTCGTAGCGTAGATGGTATTCAGGTGGGCGAAGGTCGCTGTGGCCCGGTCACCAAACGTATTCAGCAAGCATTCTTTGGCCTCTTCACCGGTGAAACCGAAGATAAATGGGGCTGGTTGGATCAAGTTAATCAATAAACAAAACGACAGGGCGGCACGCACCGCCCTGTTTTGTAGACAGACTGGGAGTAAATAAAGCATGCCTAAATACCGTTCCGCCACCACCACTCATGGCCGCAATATGGCGGGCGCCCGCGCGCTGTGGCGCGCAACCGGGATGACAGACGCCGATTTCGGTAAGCCGATCATTGCTGTCGTGAACTCGTTTACCCAGTTCGTGCCGGGGCACGTGCACCTGCGCGATCTCGGTAAGCTGGTTGCTGAGCAGATTGAAGCCTCCGGCGGTGTGGCAAAAGAGTTCAACACCATTGCCGTGGATGACGGTATCGCCATGGGTCATGGCGGCATGCTTTATTCACTGCCCTCGCGCGAACTGATCGCGGACTCTGTTGAGTACATGGTGAATGCCCACTGTGCAGATGCCATGGTTTGCATCTCCAACTGTGACAAAATCACCCCAGGGATGCTGATGGCGTCACTGCGCCTCAATATTCCGGTGATCTTCGTCTCCGGTGGCCCAATGGAGGCTGGTAAAACCAAGCTTTCCGACAAAATCATCAAGCTCGATCTGGTTGATGCGATGATTCAGGGCGCGGATCCGAAAGTATCCGACTCGCAAAGCGAGCAGGTTGAACGCTCTGCCTGTCCGACCTGCGGCTCCTGTTCCGGTATGTTTACCGCTAACTCAATGAACTGCCTGACCGAAGCGCTGGGTCTTTCTCAGCCGGGCAATGGCTCGCTGCTGGCGACTCATGCCGATCGTAAAGAGTTATTCCTCACCGCAGGCCAGCGCATCGTTGAACTGACCAAACGCTACTACGAGCAGGATGATGCTTCCGCGCTGCCACGCAATATCGCCAGCAAAGCGGCGTTTGAGAACGCCATGACACTGGATATCGCGATGGGTGGCTCTACCAATACCGTTCTGCACCTGCTGGCGGCAGCGCAAGAAGCCGAAATCGATTTCACCATGAGTGACATCGACAAGTTGTCCCGTAAAGTGCCGCAGTTGTGTAAGGTGGCGCCGAGCACGCAGAAATACCATATGGAAGATGTGCATCGTGCCGGTGGGGTACTGGGGATCCTCGGTGAGCTGGATCGCGCAGGTCTGTTGAACCGCGACGTGAAAAACGTACTCGGTTTGACCCTGCCGCAGACACTGGAGCAGTACGACATCACGGTAACGCAGGACGAGGCGGTGAAAAAAATGTTCCGTGCCGGCCCTGCTGGTATCCGTACGACTCAGGCTTTCTCGCAGGATTGCCGCTGGGATTCGCTGGATGACGATCGCGCTGAGGGTTGTATCCGTTCTCTGGAGCATGCCTACAGCAAAGATGGTGGTCTGGCCGTACTGTACGGTAACTTCGCTGAAAACGGCTGCATCGTAAAAACCGCAGGCGTGGATGACAGCATCCTGAAATTCACCGGCCCGGCAAAAGTCTATGAAAGCCAGGATGATGCGGTAGAAGCGATCCTCGGTGGTAAGGTTGTGGCGGGTGATGTTGTTGTTATCCGTTACGAGGGGCCAAAAGGTGGGCCGGGCATGCAGGAGATGCTGTACCCGACGACTTTCCTTAAATCGATGGGCCTGGGTAAAGCCTGTGCGCTGGTCACTGACGGCCGCTTCTCCGGCGGTACATCTGGCCTCTCCATTGGCCACGTTTCTCCGGAAGCGGCGAGCGGTGGCAATATTGCCATTATTGAAGATGGCGACATGATCGCCATCGACATCCCGAACCGGGGTATTCAACTGCAACTGAGCGATGCCGAAATTGCGGCTCGTCGTGAAGCGCAGGAAGCCCGTGGCGCTCAGGCCTGGACGCCGAAATCTCGCGAACGTCAGGTTTCCTTCGCGTTGCGTGCATATGCCAGCCTCGCCACCAGCGCAGATAAAGGCGCGGTGCGCGATAAATCAAAACTGGGTGGCTAATTATGGCTGATTCACAACCCCTATCCGGCTCCCCTGAGGGGGCCGAGTATCTCAGGGCGGTGCTGCGTGCACCGGTCTATGAAGCGGTGCAGGTTACCCCTCTGCAGAAAATGGAAAAACTCTCTTCGCGCCTCGACAATATTGTGCTGGTGAAGCGTGAAGACCGTCAGCCGGTGCACAGCTTTAAGCTTCGTGGCGCTTACGCCATGATGGCGGGTTTAACCGCCGAGCAGAAAGCCCGTGGCGTGATTACCGCATCGGCAGGCAACCATGCGCAGGGCGTGGCCTACTCTTCTGCCCGACTTGGTGTCAAAGCGTTGATCGTGATGCCGACTGCAACTGCGGAAATCAAAGTGGATGCGGTGCGCGGTTTTGGCGGAGAAGTGCTGTTGCATGGTTCGAACTTCGATGAGGCAAAAGCCAAAGCACTTGAACTCTCTCAGCAACAGGGTTTTACCTGGGTGCCGCCATTTGATCATCCGATGGTGATTGCCGGTCAGGGCACGCTGGCCCTGGAACTGCTGCAACAGGATGCCCACATTGACCGCGTTTTCGTACCCGTCGGCGGCGGCGGTCTGGCGTCTGGGGTAGCCGTACTGATTAAACAACTGATGCCGCAAATCAAAGTCATCGCTGTGGAAGCTGAAGATTCCGCCTGCCTGAAAGCGGCGCTGGATGCCGGGCATCCGGTCGACCTGCCACGAGTGGGTCTGTTTGCCGAAGGGGTTGCCGTTAAACGTATTGGCGATGAGACGTTCCGTCTGTGCCGTGAATATCTTGACGACATCATCACCGTCGACAGCGACGCCATTTGCGCGGCCATGAAAGACCTGTTTGAGGACGTGCGTGCGGTGGCTGAACCCTCTGGCGCCCTGGCGCTGGCAGGGATGAAGAAGTATGTCGCTCAGCACAAGATCCGTGGCGAGCGTCTGGCGCATGTCCTGTCGGGTGCCAACGTGAACTTCCACGGTTTGCGTTACGTTTCTGAACGCTGTGAGCTGGGGGAACAGCGCGAAGCGCTGCTGGCCGTCACCATTCCGGAAGAGAAAGGTAGCTTCCTGAAATTCTGTCAGCTATTGGGCGGCCGTTCCGTCACGGAATTTAACTACCGTTTTGCCGATGCGAAAGATGCCTGTATTTTCGTGGGCGTGCGCTTAAGCCGCGGGCTGGAAGAGCGCAAAGAGATCCTGCAACTGTTGAACGAAGGCGGTTACAGCGTGGTGGACCTTTCCGATGACGAAATGGCGAAGCTGCATGTGCGCTATATGGTCGGTGGTCGTCCCTCGAAACCGCTTACCGAGCGACTTTTCAGCTTCGAGTTCCCGGAATCACCCGGCGCGCTGCTGAAATTCTTGCACACGCTTGGTACTCACTGGAATATCTCGCTGTTCCACTACCGCAGCCACGGTACTGACTACGGTCGTGTGCTGGCGGCGTTCGAACTGGGCGACCATGAGCCGGATTTTGAAACCCGCCTCAATGAGCTTGGCTACGATTGCCATGATGAGACCAACAACCCGGCATTTCGCTTCTTCCTTGCGGGCTAGCGTCAGGCTCTTAAAAAACAAGGCACGATATTTCGTGCCTTGTTTGTCTGGCGAGCACGGCGGCATAATGCAGCAGAACATTTCCGCTAAAACAGGTGAAGCACATGGCAGGACGCTTTCAGGGCTTTGCTCAGGAAGGGCTCGACTTCCTCCAGCAAGTCCGCATCGAAAACGACAAGACCTGGTTTGAAGAGCATCGTTTTATCTATGACCGCAGTATCCTTATTCCTTTTCGTGCGCTGGTGGACGACCTGGCTCCCACAATGCTGGAAATTGATCCGCTGCTGGAAACACGTTCCGCGATTGGTAAGACCTTGTCGCGCATTCATCGCGATACCCGTTTCTCTCACGACAAATCCCTTTATCGCAGCCGGATGTGGCTGACCTTCAAACGCCCGGCAAAGAACTGGACGGACGCGCCGGTTTACTTTTTTGAGATCAGCCCGGACACCCTGCGCTATGGCCTGGGGTATTACAGCGCCAGCAAATCAACGATGGACCTTTTTCGCCATACGTTGAAGCAGCGTCCGGCACAATTTCTGGAGATAGCCGATGAATGCTGCCAGCCGCCGTTTGCGCTGGAGGCTGAGCGTTATAAGCGGCCGCTTGTGAAATATCTCGATCCAGCGATTGCCGACTGGTATCAGTGCAAAACATTCGCGGTGATGGTGACAGATAACGACGTGGAAAAGCTGTTCCACGCCGGGTTGGTGAATCTGCTGGCCGAAGGGTTTCGTCAACTGGAACCGCTGTATCAGTGGCTGATGACTGTGGAAACGATGAAACAAATCGATCCCGATGATTTATAAATACAAGGATAAGTGAGAAGGGGCACCCCTTGTGTCACTTCATCACTGTCCCTCGTACATACTTATCCAGCTTGTCCGATTCATAAAATTTCATGCATTGCGCCAGCACGTTATTGGCGGTCTGAGCATGGTCGGGGTGTAACGACATCGTTAGCTGATCAAAATTTTTCGTCTCTTTAGCGACGAATTTCTGAAATTCGTTCCAGACACCGGCATTGCCTAATGCGTAGCTCTCGACAAGGAATGATGCATCCTGCGAGGGGGCTGATTGCGTGCCTTCTGGCGTTCGGGCCTGGTAATTCGTCACCAGGCACTGTTTCAGCGCCAGATGTTTTACATCCTGTACGGTAACGCCCTTTGGTTTAGCCTGGGCAGTGCAACATGCCGCAATGGCTACGGTTAACAACAGGACCTGGATACGCATCATTTTCTCCTTATTTAGCCTGAACAATTTCCCAGAATGCATTAATCAGAGGCTCATGTAGCCGCTTTTTCGGTGCGCAAACGCCCAGTTCGAAGGGGGTTTTTTCATCGCTGCGCTCCAGAATCATGACACGGTTGCGTACGGGTTCGGGGCTATTTTCCAGCACCACCTCAGGGATGAGCGCCACGCCACAGCCGAGTGCCACCATGGAAACCATCGCTTCATGGCCGCCTACTGTCGCATAAATCGACGGGTTACTGATTTTATGGCGACGAAACCAGAGTTCAATGCGGCGGCGTACGGGACCTTGATCCGCCATGATAAACGGCACCGTAGCCCAGTCAGGGTTATCCACAGAGACCTGGCTGCGAACAGGGCAAGGCAGCGCCGGGGCAATCAACACCACCGCCAGATTCTCCAGCATCGAAAATGCCACTGCGCCAGGCAGTGTTTCCGGTTTACCGGCAATCGCCAGATCGGCTTCCCCTGTCACCACTTTTTCCATCGCATCGGCAGCGTCACCGGTAGTGAGCTTGATTTCTACCGAAGGATGCGCGGCGCGGAAGCGATCGAGAATCGGTGGCAGATGGCTGTAGGCTGCCGTGACCGAGCAGAAGATGTGTAACTCGCCTGACAGTGACGGGCCTTTCTGATCGATGGCGTGGCGCAGTTGCTGATACTGCAATAAAGTTTGATGAGCAAATGCCCGCAACTCTTCACCCGCTTCGGTGAGCGTAACGGTGCGGTTATCGCGAACAAATAGCGCCTGGCCAAGATCTTCTTCCAGACGCTGGATCTGCCTTGAAAGCGTGGAGGGGCTGACGTGCATGGCGCGCGCACTGCGGCCGAAATGGCGGCTCTCCGCCAGATGCAGGAAGGTTTTCAGGTCACGTAAATCCATGAGACAGACTCCACATTTTTACGTTGCATAAATTGCAATGTCACATTGTTAATATATCAATTTAAGCAACACATTTCCTGTTGTAATGTGGGTACATTCTCGCAATACAGCGAACCGAATAACAAAAGCACGACACACGACGAGGAATCACCATGGCTAACTACTTCAATACACTGAATCTGCGCCAGCAGCTGGCGCAACTGGGTAAATGTCGCTTTATGGCGCGCGACGAATTCGCCGATGGCGCAAGCTACCTGCAGGGTAAAAAAGTGGTCATCGTCGGGTGTGGCGCGCAGGGCCTCAACCAGGGGCTGAATATGCGAGACTCCGGTCTGGACATCTCCTATGCACTGCGTGCAGAAGCGATTGCCGAAAAACGCGCTTCCTGGCGTAAAGCGACCGAGAACGGTTTCAAAGTTGGGACTTACGAAGAGCTGATCCCGCAGGCTGACCTGGTGGTTAACCTGACGCCGGACAAGCAGCACTCTGACGTTGTGCGTTCCGTTCAGCCGCTGATGAAAGATGGCGCGGCGCTGGGCTATTCTCACGGTTTCAACATCGTGGAAGTGGGTGAGCAGATCCGTAAAGATATCACCGTTGTGATGGTAGCGCCGAAGTGTCCGGGTACTGAAGTGCGCGAAGAGTACAAACGTGGTTTTGGCGTACCGACTCTGATCGCGGTTCACCCGGAAAACGATCCGAAAGGCGAAGGCATGGCCATCGCTAAAGCCTGGGCTGCGGCCACCGGCGGTCACCGTGCGGGCGTTCTGGAGTCTTCCTTCGTGGCGGAAGTGAAATCCGACCTGATGGGCGAGCAGACCATTCTGTGCGGTATGCTGCAGGCTGGCTCTCTGCTGTGCTTCGACAAGCTGGTGGAAGAAGGTACTGATCCGGCATATGCAGAAAAATTGATTCAGTTCGGCTGGGAAACCATCACCGAAGCGCTGAAACAGGGCGGTATTACGCTGATGATGGACCGTCTGTCCAACCCGGCAAAATTGCGTGCTTACGCGCTGTCCGAACAACTGAAAGAGATTATGGCGCCGCTGTTCCAGAAACATATGGACGACATTATCTCCGGCGAATTCTCTTCCGGCATGATGGCGGACTGGGCGAACGACGATAAGAAACTGCTGACCTGGCGTGAAGAGACCGGTAAAACCGCGTTCGAAACCGCTGCCCAGTTCGACGGTAAAATTGGCGAGCAGGAGTATTTCGATAAAGGCGTTCTGATGATTGCGATGGTGAAAGCGGGCGTTGAGCTGGCCTTCGAAACCATGGTGGCATCGGGCATTATCGAAGAGTCTGCGTACTACGAATCACTGCACGAACTGCCGCTGATCGCGAACACCATCGCCCGTAAGCGTCTGTACGAAATGAACGTGGTTATCTCTGATACCGCAGAATACGGTAACTACCTGTTCTCTTATGCTTGCGTACCGCTGCTGAAAGAGTTCATGACCACCCTGCAGACCGGTGACCTGGGCCAGGCTAGTGCCGAAGGTTCCGTAGACAACGCGCAACTGCGTGACGTTAACGAGGCTATTCAGGCTCATCCGATTGAAGCAGTTGGTAAGAAACTGCGTGGCTATATGACCGATATGAAACGTATCGCTGTTGCGGGCTAACCTGGCGTCGGGGCGCTTTTTGCTGACCTGACCTGCCTCTTCCTCCTGTTTAAAAGCCTGACGAGCGGAAACGCCGTCAGGTTTTTTTACATCTAAAAAATATTCCATATCAACAAGATATGCGTCTCCTGCCATGAGTTTTCACTGGCATGATTGTTATTTAAATTGTTATGTAATATCGTAAGTTACATGAAAATAAATAACTCATTCTCAGCAACGCTACACATCCTGCTTCACATGGAGCAGGCGGATAAACCGATGACATCGGAACAGATGGCTGCTTTTATCGACGGCAACCCGGCATTTATACGTAAGCTTCTTGCCGGGCTGCGGGAAAGCCAGATTGTGTGTGCGACAAAAGGGCATCACGGTGGCTGGCGGTTTTGTCGCCCCGCCAGCGAGGTTACTCTCTACGATATCTATATCGCTTTAGGTTCCCCGGCGCTGTTTGCTTTGGGTAATCGTAGCGAGAATCCCCAGTGTCTGGTTGAACAAGGAGTTAACCGGGTGATGTCATCCACGCTTGCGGATGCGCAGTCGCTGATCCTGGAGCGCTTTAAAAACCTGACGTTGCAGGATGTGGGGGAAGAATTTATCAGTTACTTCAATGAAAAGGGCCATAACCATGATTTCCACAATAATGACTGAGTTGACGACCTGCCTGATGATCGCCCTTGCTGCCAGCAGCATCTCGATGACGGTCACGCAAACAGAATTGTTTGCCGCATTTCGTGAGTGGACCACTACAAAGAACGCAATGATGGGGCACCTTTTCCAGTGCTTTTATTGCCTGAGTCATTGGGTGGTATTTGGCGGGATGCTGGTTTATCGCCCGGCGTTACTGCAAAGTGGCTTTGCGCTGATTGATTGGGTGATGACGGCGTTTATCACCATTACCCTGACGACCTTGATTAATGGCCTGATGTTTAAAGTTTTTCAGGCGGCTGTCAGCACACACGTCATGAAATTCGAAGCGCAAAAGACGCTGCAATCGCAGAAATAAAAAAACCGGCGTCGCTGGCTAATTACGGAGCACGTTGGTGTCCTCACCCCGGCCCTCTCCCACGGGGAGAGGGTGCAAACACTAAACGCCTTCTCCAGGAGAAGGCGTTGTTGTTTATTTCCGGTACAGCACTTTGATGATGTGGTAACCGAACTGGGTGTGCAGCGGACCGGTTGGCTCCAGCTCAGGGCAGGAGAAGACCACTTTATCGAAAGCCGGCACCATCTGACCCTGCTTAAACTCGCCTAAGTGGCCGCCTTTCTTGCCAGAAGGGCAAGTTGAGTGTTTTTTTGCCAGCTTCTCGAAATCGCCGCCATTTTTAAGCTGTTCCAGAAGATCGAGTGCCAGTTTCTCTTCTTTCACCAGAATATGCATTGCTGCCGCTGTTTTTGCCATGATTGCGCCTTGATAAGGTTGGGATAAATCCGGGCGCAATAGTAGCACGCGTTAGCGGCGATACAGCACCTTGATGATGTGATAACCAAACCTGGTTTTAACCGGACCGAAAGGTTGTAACAAGGGGCAACTGAATACGGCCTTATCGAAAGGCCCAACCATTACACCTTGTTTGAATTCACCCAGATCGCCGCCGTTACGTGCCGAAGGGCAGGAGGAATAACGCTTTGCCAGATGGTCGAAACTTGAGCCTTTCTCCAGCTTAGCCATAATTTCCTGCGCCAGTTTTTCGTTTTTCACCAAAATATGCAGCGCAGCCGCTGTCTTCGCCATGTTCGCGTTCCGTAGTTGAGAGAAGTCTCCACACTTTACCATTGGCGGGTAAATCTCTGGCAGGCTTTCTGCTACAATCCTCCCCCCGTTCGAAGATTGAGCAATACCCCCATGCGTTTAAATCCTGGCCAACAACAAGCTGTCGAATTTGTTACCGGTCCCTGCCTGGTGCTGGCAGGTGCTGGCTCGGGTAAAACCCGTGTGATCACCAATAAAATAGCCCACTTAATTCGGGAGTGCGGCTATCAGGCGCGGCATATCGCGGCGGTCACCTTTACTAACAAAGCTGCGCGCGAAATGAAAGAACGTGTGGCGCAGACGCTTGGACGCAAAGAAGCACGTGGTTTGATGATTTCAACATTCCACACGTTGGGTCTGGATATTATTAAGCGGGAGTTTGCCGCGCTGGGGATTAAATCCAATTTCTCCCTCTTTGACGATACCGATCAAGTGGCGCTGCTCAAAGAACTGACCGAAGGGTTGATCGACGATGATAAAGTAGTGCTGCAGCAGCTGATCTCGACGATCTCCAACTGGAAAAACGATCTGCTGACGCCTTCCCAGGCAGCGGCAAAAGCGATGGGCGAAAGGGATCGTATTTTTGCCCACTGCTACGGTCTTTACGATGCACATCTGAAAGCGTGCAATGTCCTCGACTTCGATGATCTGATTCTGTTACCGACACTGTTGCTACAGCGTAATGAAGAGGTGCGCGAGCGCTGGCAGAACAAAATCCGCTATCTGCTGGTGGATGAGTATCAGGACACCAACACCAGCCAATATGAGCTGGTCAGGCTGCTGGTCGGGCAGCGAGCGCGCTTTACCGTTGTGGGCGATGATGACCAGTCCATTTATTCCTGGCGCGGTGCGCGTCCCCAAAACCTTGTGCTGCTGAACGAAGATTTTCCGGCATTGCAGGTGATAAAGCTCGAGCAAAACTACCGCTCATCGGGACGCATTCTGAAAGCCGCAAACATCCTGATTGCGAACAATCCTCATGTGTTTGAAAAACGTCTTTTCTCTGAGCTGGGCTATGGCGCTGAGCTTAAGGTTCTGACGGCGAATAATGAGGAACATGAAGCGGAGCGTGTGACCGGGGAATTGATAGCTCATCACTTTATCAACAAGACGGAATACAAGGATTACGCCATCCTCTATCGCGGCAACCACCAGTCGCGTGTGTTCGAAAAATTCCTGATGCAAAACCGCATCCCGTATCGTATTTCTGGGGGGACATCATTTTTCTCTCGCCCCGAGATCAAGGATCTGTTGGCTTACTTACGCATACTCACTAATCAGGATGATGACAGCGCATTCCTGCGGGTAGTGAATACGCCGAAGCGTGAAATTGGCCCTGCAACGCTGCAAAAGCTGGGGGAGTGGGCCACAACACGCAATAAGAGCTTATTTGCCGCCAGCTTTGATATGGGACTCACGCAGACCCTGACCGGGCGTGGCTACGAATCGCTGACCCGCTTTACCCACTGGCTTGGCGAGATCCAGCGTCTGGCCGAGCGGGAGCCGATCGCCGCCGTGCGCGATCTGATTCATGGTATTGATTATGAATCCTGGCTGTTTGAGACCTCACCCAGCCCGAAAGCCGCTGAAATGCGGATGAAAAATGTCAACACGCTCTTTTCCTGGATGACAGAGATGCTGGAAGGCGATGAGCTTAACGAGCCGATGACGCTTGACCAGGTTGTTACCCGCTTTACTCTGCGTGACATGATGGAGCGCGGTGAAAGCGATGAAGAGTCGGATCAGGTGCAACTGATGACGTTACACGCCTCAAAAGGGCTGGAGTTTCCGTATGTATTTATGGTGGGGATGGAGGAAGGTTTCCTGCCGCACCAAAGCAGTATTGATGAAGATAATATTGATGAAGAACGCCGCCTTGCCTACGTGGGCATTACTCGCGCGCAGAAAGAACTGATCTTCACCTTATGCAAAGAACGCCGTCAGTATGGTGAACTGGTGCGCCCTGAACCGAGTCGCTTCTTGCTGGAATTGCCGCAAGATGATGTGATTTGGGAGCAAGAGCGTAAGGTCATTACGGCAGAAGAAAGGATGCAAAAGGGACAGGCCAGTATCGCCAATATACGGGCGATGATGGCGAAAGCGAAAGAGAAATGATTTTCCCGCCTCTCCCGGTTTGGAGAGGCAGAAACGGTTTATTTCAACTCAAGCGGCCAGTGAACGTAACTTTGCCACTGACTTTCCTGTTCAATGACTTCAGCCCCTAACGGATGACTTGCCAGCCAGCCGTGCGGTAATACCAGGGTCAATGCTTCCCCTTTGGCAGAAATATCAATGTCAGGTAGAAGATCGTCGCGGCGACGGCTGGCAAAAATAATCGCCAGACGTAGTAAGCGGCAAAGGTGTTCCGCCACTCTCGGTGGGACGGCATTTTGCTGATGCAAAGAAGAGAGATCAACCGGGTTAGTCTGGTTTAATAACAGCGTTGCGAGCAGCTTTTTCTGTGCCGGCGTAAACCCAGGTAAATCCAGATTGCGTACCAGCCAGGCGGCGTGCAGCGGCGCCTGTTTAAATTCAATGCTCAGGCCAATTTCATGCAATTCGCTGGCAACTTGCAGAATTTCGATGCTATATGCATCTAAATCCCACTCATGAGCGACCGCGCTGGCAAATTGTGTCGCCAGGGTGGATACGCGTTTCGCCTGGTCGGTGTCGATGATAAAACGGCGCTGGATATTACGCAGCGTGCGACGGCGGATATCTTGATCAACGGTCAGATGCAGCATGCCATAGACCAGCCCTTCACGCAGCGCGCCGCCAGCCAGCGTCATACTCTGGATATTCATTTCGATGAAAATGGCGATGAGAATAGCCAGCCCGCTCGGAAAAACCAGTGCACGTTCCAGCGTGAGGCCTTCAATCTCCAGCTCTTCCAGACGCCCGCACTGGATGGCCCGCTGTTTTAACTGCTGGAGTTTGGGCAGGGTGATACGTTCATCCATCCCCTGGGCCATCATGATTTCCTGCAATGCCTGTACGGTACCGGAAGCACCAACACAGACCTGCCAGCCGTGATGGCGAAGCTCATCAGCAACCGGGCGTAAAACATCGCGCGCGGCTTTTTCCGCAACGTCGAAATTTTCCTGCCCAAGATTACGGTCGGTGAAAAAACGCTCAAGCCAGGTTACACAGCCCATGGACAGGCTGAACAGTGATGTCGCCTGGGCACCAGTTCCGGTAACAAGCTCTGTACTGGCGCCACCAATATCGACAACGAGTCGCTGATCGGAACCGCCTGTTGTATGCGCAACGCCCTGATAAATAAGACGGGCTTCTTCCTCGCCGCTGATGACCTGCACCGGACAGCCGAGGATCTCTTGCGCTCTGCTGATGAACTCACCGGCATTGACTGCCAGACGAAGCGTCGCCGTGGCGACGACACGAATTTGTGCCGGAGGGATATCCTGAAGCCTTTCCGAAAAAAGGCGCAGACACTGCCAGCCGCGCTCCATCGCTTCCTGTGAAAGCACGTTTTCCTGGCTCAAACCCGCTGCCAGGCGAACTTTACGTTTGATGCGGGTAAGCGTCTGGATGCTTCCAGCCACCTCGCGCACAACCAGCATATGAAAACTGTTTGAGCCTAAATCAATAGCCGCATAGAGCGAGGCGGAAGCGAGCATATTTTTTAACCTGAACGACGACGATTACGTGGTGCACCACTGCGGCGCGGACCATTGCCAGAACGCGTACGCGTCAGGCGTTTCGCGGGTGGCAGATCAGTTAACAGAGCATCCGGATTGTACTTGCTGACCGGAATAGAGTGCCCAATGTATGTTTCAATCGCCGGTAGGTTCAGTGCGTATTCTTCACACGCCAGGCTGATAGAGTGACCACTGGCGCCAGCACGACCGGTACGGCCAATACGGTGGACATAGTCTTCACAGTCATCCGGCAGATCGTAGTTGAATACATGTGTCACAGCAGGAATATGCAGACCGCGTGCGGCAACGTCAGTTGCGACCAGAATATCCAGATCGCCGCGGGTGAATTCATCGAGAATACGCAGGCGTTTTTTCTGTGCGACATCGCCAGTCAGCAAACCAACACGATGACCGTCTGCGGCAAGGCTGCCCCAGATATCTTCACAACGGTGTTTGGTGTTGGCAAAGACGATAGCGCGATCCGGCCATTCTTCTTCGATTAAGGTTTGTAGCAGACGCATCTTCTCTTCATTAGAAGGGTAGAAGAGCTCTTCTTTAATACGGTGGCCTGTTTTCTGCTCCGGTTCGACTTCCACGTACTCAGCGTTGTTCATCTGCTCGAAAGCCAGTTCGCGAACACGGTAAGAGAGTGTGGCGGAGAAAAGCATGTTCAGACGTGCAGTTGCCGGAGGCATGCGGCGGAACAACCAGCGGATATCTTTGATAAAGCCCAGATCGTACATGCGATCGGCTTCGTCGAGAACCACGACCTGAATCGCGCCCAGGTTAATATGGTTCTGTTTTGCGTAATCGATAAGGCGACCGGTGGTGCCGATAAGAATATCGACGCCGCTCTCAAGCACTTTTAACTGCTTGTCATAACCGTCGCCGCCATAAGCCAGGCCCAGCTTCATGCCGGTAGACTGCGCCAGCGGTTCAGCATCAGCGTGGATTTGCACAGCCAATTCACGGGTTGGCGCCATAATAAGCGCGCGCGGCTGATTCACCTTGCGATCATCGATCGCCGGATGAGAAAGAAGATAATGAAACGTTGACGTTAAAAACGCCATCGTTTTGCCAGTACCGGTTTGCGCCTGCCCTGCAACATCACGACCTTCCAGCGTTAGCGGGAGAGCCAGTGCCTGTATGGGCGTACAATTATGAAACCCTTTAGTTTCAAGGGCTTCGATCACCTTAGGGTGCAGGGCGAAGTCGGAAAACTTCTGTTCAGTTAAATGTGTTTTGCTCATAGTGTGGTAGAATATCAGCTTACTATTGCTTTACGAAAGCGTATCCGGTGAAATAAAGTCAACCTTTAGTTGGTTAATGTGGCATCAACACGATGCTGTTTTATGCTACACCAACACCAACACACCAGGCTTATTCCTGTGGAGTTATATATGAGCGATAAAATTATTCACCTGACTGACGATAGTTTTGACACGGATGTACTCAAAGCGGACGGGCTGGTTCTCGTCGATTTCTGGGCAGAGTGGTGCGGTCCGTGCAAAATGATCGCCCCGATCCTGGATGAAGTCGCTAGCGAATACGAAGGTAAACTGACCGTCGCGAAGCTGAATATCGACCAGAATCCAGGTACTGCGCCGAAGTACGGTATCCGTGGTATCCCGACCCTGCTGCTGTTTAAAAACGGCGAAGTGGCTGCGACCAAAGTGGGCGCGCTGTCCAAAGGTCAACTGAAAGAGTTCCTGGACGCTAATCTGGCGTAACTCCTCGAATCTCAGCCGGTGCGCCAGCCTTCTAAATTATGTGGATCGCTGGACGCCCGGCTTCAGTCGTGCTAATTTAGTTTTGACTTCGTTGTAAACATACCTTGTAGTTTGAATCTTGTGTTACCCGACGCTTCCCGCTGAGCTTTGCCTCGCGAGAGAAGTGGATAGATTCCGGGCTTATCATTTTTCCGTCTTGTCGTTTCAGTTCTGCGTATTTACCTTTGACCAGGCAGCGATTGGACATAAGTGATGGCCGTTAACAGGCATGGATGACCCTGCCATACCATTCACAACATTAAGTTCGAGTTTTACCCCGAGTTTAAGAACCCACACCACTATGAATCTTACCGAATTAAAGAATACGCCGGTTTCTGAGCTGATCACTCTCGGCGAAAATATGGGGCTGGAAAACCTGGCCCGTATGCGCAAGCAGGACATTATTTTTGCCATCCTGAAGCAGCACGCAAAGAGTGGCGAAGATATCTTTGGCGACGGTGTGCTGGAGATTCTGCAGGATGGATTTGGTTTCCTCCGCTCCGCAGACAGCTCCTACCTCGCCGGTCCTGATGACATCTACGTATCCCCCAGCCAAATCCGCCGTTTCAACCTCCGCACTGGTGACACCATTTCTGGTAAGATTCGTCCTCCAAAAGAGGGTGAACGTTACTTTGCGTTGTTGAAAGTTAACGAGGTTAACTACGACAAGCCGGAGAATGCGCGTAACAAGATTCTGTTCGAGAACTTAACGCCGCTGCACGCGAACTCTCGCCTGCGCATGGAACGGGGTAACGGTTCTACCGAAGATTTGACGGCACGTGTCCTGGACCTGGCTTCGCCAATTGGTCGCGGTCAGCGTGGTCTGATTGTTGCACCGCCGAAAGCCGGTAAAACGATGCTGCTGCAGAATATTGCGCAGAGCATTGCCTACAACCACCCGGATTGCGTACTGATGGTTCTGCTCATCGACGAACGTCCGGAAGAAGTGACCGAGATGCAGCGTCTGGTTAAAGGTGAAGTTGTCGCTTCCACCTTCGACGAACCGGCATCTCGTCACGTTCAGGTTGCGGAAATGGTGATTGAGAAGGCGAAACGCCTGGTTGAGCACAAGAAAGACGTTATCATTCTGCTCGACTCCATCACCCGTTTGGCGCGTGCGTATAACACCGTGGTTCCCGCTTCCGGTAAAGTCTTGACCGGTGGTGTGGATGCCAACGCCCTGCACCGTCCGAAGCGTTTCTTCGGTGCTGCACGTAACGTGGAAGAGGGTGGTAGCCTGACCATTATCGCTACCGCGCTTATCGACACCGGCTCCAAAATGGATGAAGTTATCTACGAAGAGTTTAAAGGCACCGGTAACATGGAGCTGCATCTCTCCCGTAAGATCGCTGAAAAACGCGTCTTCCCGGCTATCGACTACAACCGTTCCGGTACCCGTAAAGAAGAGCTGCTCACCACGCAAGAAGAGCTGCAGAAAATGTGGATCCTGCGCAAAATCATTCATCCGATGGGTGAAATCGACGCGATGGAGTTCCTCATTAATAAACTGGCGATGACGAAGACGAACGATGAATTCTTCGACATGATGAAACGCTCTTAATAGAAATAAAGCCAGGAAACGCCACGTTTTTACGTGGCGTTTTTCATTTGTGGACTATACGCTATATGCATTGGGACAGGCACCGTCCGCTACAGGCCAGCTCAACACAAATACCTAAGCAATCACACTATTCTGCTTGCTTAAGAAACATACTAAAACGCCTGTGAATGACCTGCTTTCTTCTTTTTGGAGCGAGGCATCGTCGTTATACTGCCAGGATTAACATTCGCTGAGAGCATGCATTGTGAATTTACTCACTGCGTTTACTGAATTATTCAGTATTTTCTTATTCACGACCGCGTTTTTATTTTTCGCCCGAAAAATGGCGAAGCGCGTCGGTCTGGTGGATAAGCCCAACTTTCGTAAACGGCATCAGGGTTTGATTCCGCTGGTTGGGGGCATCTCAGTGTTCGCCGGTATCTGCTTCACCTTCGGCATTGCTGATTACTACATTCCCCATGCGGTGTTGTATCTGTGCTGCGCCGGGATTCTCGTGTTCGTGGGCGCGCTCGATGACCGCTACGACATCAGTGTCAAAATTCGCGCAATGATTCAGGCAATTATTGCGATCGTAATGATGTCGGTCGGTAAACTTTACCTCAGTAGTCTGGGCTACATCTTTGGTACCTGGGAAATGGTGCTGGGGCCCTTTGGTTATCTGCTGACGCTCTTTGCCGTTTGGGCTGCCATTAACGCTTTCAACATGGTTGATGGTATTGACGGTTTGCTGGGGGGATTGTCCTGCGTCTCCTTTGCCGCCATCGGCATCATCTTGTGGTTTGATGGTCAAATCAGCCTCGCGATGTGGTGCTTTGCCATGATTGCCGCGATCCTGCCGTACATCATGTTGAACCTCGGCGTACTGGGGCGGCGCTATAAAGTCTTTATGGGCGATGCCGGCAGTACCTTTATCGGTTTCACACTTATCTGGATTTTACTTGAGACTACGCAGGGTAAGACCCACCCTATAAGCCCGGTTACCGCGTTGTGGATTATTGCGATCCCATTAATGGATATGGTGGCGATCATGTATCGTCGCTTGCGTAAAGGGATGAGCCCGTTCTCAGCGGACCGCCAGCATATTCATCATCTTATTATGCGCGCCGGGTTTACCTCACGGCAGGCCTTTGTGTTGATTACACTTGCCGCGGCGCTGCTGGCGTCGGTTGGTGTCTTAACCGAATACCTTCACTTCATTCCTGAATGGGTGATGTTGGCATTATTTTTGCTATCCTTTTTCTTATATGGCTACTGCATCAAACGCGCATGGAAAGTGGCGCGGTTGATAAAGCGTGTGAAGCGCAGAATGCGCCGTAATAGCGGTCACAAACCAACCTTAACCAAGTAAATCTGGGAAAGCGATGACTCAACCATTGTCGGGAACACCTTCAGCGGGTACGGAAAACGAGCTGGATATTCGTGGTCTTTTTCGTACTTTATGGGCCGGAAAATTATGGATTTGCGGGATTGCGCTACTGTTTGCGTTAATCGCCTTAACGTGGACATTCTTTGCTCGTCAGGAGTGGGGGGCAACAGCCATCACCGATCGTCCGACGGTAAACATGCTGGGTGGCTATTATTCACAGCAGCAGTTCCTGCGTAACCTGGACGTTAAAGCGAGTCTCGCACCTGTAGACCAGATTTCTGTCATGGATGAAGCGTATAAAGAGTTTGTGATGCAACTGGCATCATGGGATACGCGGCGTGACTTCTGGATGCAGACGGACTATTTCAAGCAGCGGAAAGTCGGTAACAGCAAAGCGGACGCCGCAATGCTGGATGATTTAATCAACTACATCCAGTACACGCCGGGCGATGTGACGCGTAACCTTAATGACAATGTCAAGCTGACGGCTGAAACTGCGCCTGATGCTAACAATTTGTTGCGTCAGTATGTGGCTTTTGCCAGCCAGCGCGCTGCACGCCATCTGAACGATGAGCTTAAAGGAGCATGGGCGGCTCGTACTATCCAGATGAAAGCGCAGGTGAAGCGTCAGGAAGAGGTTGCCAATACCCTTTTTAATCGCCGCGTGAGTAGCGTCGAGCAGGCGCTGAAGGTGGCAGAAGAACACAATATCTCCCGCAGCGAAACAGAAGTCCCGGTGGATGAACTGCCGGATTCTGAGATGTTTTTGTTAGGCCGCCCAATGTTGCAGGCGCGCCTGGAAAATTTGCGTGCGGTAGGGCCTGAGTACGATTTGGACTACTTCCAAAACCGAGCCATGCTTAATACGCTGAATGTGGGCCCTACGCTTGATCCCCGCTTTCAGACTTATCGATATTTGCGCACACCTGAAGAACCGGTAAAACGCGACAGCCCGCGTCGTGCCTTCCTGATGATCATGTGGGGTGTGGTAGGGGCACTCATCGGAGCTGGTGTTGCATTAACGCGTCGTCGATCATTTTGACACGCAATCTAAGATGAAGGCTTCGTGCCTTCATTACCTAATCGAAGAGAATCGTTGTGAAAGTACTGACCGTATTTGGCACACGACCGGAAGCCATTAAGATGGCGCCTCTGGTACACGCGCTGGCAAGGGACCCTGATTTCGACGCGAAGGTATGCGTCACTGCGCAGCATCGGGAAATGCTCGATCAGGTATTGAAACTTTTTTCTATCGTTCCGGATTACGACCTGAATATTATGCAGCCCGGGCAGGGACTGACAGAAATTACTTGTCGTATTCTGGAAGGGCTTAAACCTATCCTAGAATCTTTCCGTCCTGATGTCGTATTGGTTCACGGCGACACGACAACCACTATCGCTGCAAGTCTGGCTGCGTTTTATCAGCGCATTCCTGTCGGGCATGTGGAAGCAGGGTTGCGTACGGGGGATCTGTCATCGCCGTGGCCGGAAGAGGCCAATCGCACGTTAACTGGCCATCTGGCGCTGTATCATTTCGCGCCGACGGAAAACTCCCGCCATAATTTGCTGCGGGAAAACGTTGCGGATAAACATATTTTTGTTACCGGCAATACTGTTATTGATGCGCTGTTTTGGGTGCGGGATAGTGTCCTGAACAACCCTTCGCTTGAGGAAGAACTGGCATCACGTTATCCCTTCCTCGACAGCAATAAAAAACTGATTCTGGTTACCGGGCACCGTCGTGAGAGTTTTGGTCTCGGCTTTGAGCATATTTGTCATGCGCTGGCGGAAATTGCTTCACAGCATGATGATGTGCAGATTGTTTATCCGGTACACCTTAATCCCAATGTCAGCGAACCCGTGAACCGTATCCTCGGTCATGTGGAAAATGTCACGCTGATAGAGCCGCAAGACTATTTACCCTTCCTGTGGTTAATGAATCGCGCCTGGCTGATTCTCACCGATTCCGGTGGTATTCAGGAAGAAGCCCCTTCGCTGGGTAAACCCGTTCTGGTGATGCGTGACACCACCGAACGCCCGGAAGCCATTGAGGCCGGGACCGTCAGGTTAATTGGCACCGACAGCCAGCGTATCGTTGAGGAAGTATCACGCCTGCTTTATGACAATGATGCCTGGCAGGCCATGAGCCATGCGCACAATCCGTACGGAGACGGGCAGGCCTGTGGTCGAATTTTGCATGCACTAAAAAACAATCGGGTAACACTATGAGTTTCAAAACGATTTCCGTCATTGGCCTTGGCTATATTGGACTGCCAACTGCGGCGGCTTTCGCCTCACGGCAAAAAGAGGTAGTAGGGATTGATGTTAATCCCCATGCCGTGGAGACCATTAATCGCGGGAAGATTCATATTGTTGAGCCTGAACTGGACATGGTCGTCAAAACCGCCGTTGAAGGCGGCTGGCTGCGCGCCAGCACGACGCCGGTGGCAGCGGATGCCTATTTAATTGCCGTTCCCACACCTTTTAAAGGCCAACACGAGCCGGATATGACTTTTGTCGAAGCGGCGGCAAAATCCATTGCGCCTGTGCTGAAAAAAGGCTCGCTGGTTATTCTTGAATCGACATCGCCGGTGGGTGCGACGGAGCAAATGGCAGAGTGGCTGGCTGCTGCTCGTCCGGACTTAACTTTCCCACAGCAGGTGGGAGAGCAGGCAGATATCAACATTGCCTATTGCCCGGAGCGCGTTCTGCCCGGCCAGGTCATGGTTGAGCTTATCAAGAATGACCGGGTCATTGGCGGTATGACGCCCGTATGCTCGGCGCGCGCCAGCGAGCTGTATAACATTTTCCTCGAAGGCGAGTGTGTCGTCACAAACTCCCGCACCGCTGAAATGTGCAAATTGACGGAAAACAGCTTCCGCGACGTGAACATCGCGTTTGCCAATGAATTGTCGCTCATTTGCGCCGACCAGGGCATCAATGTCTGGGAACTGATTCGCCTGGCTAATCGCCATCCACGCGTGAATATTCTGCAGCCTGGCCCCGGCGTAGGCGGCCACTGTATTGCCGTCGATCCGTGGTTTATTGTGGCGCAGAACCCGCAGCAGGCCCGCTTGATTCGTACCGCGCGTGAAGTGAACGATAGCAAACCACACTGGGTATTGAACCAGGTTAAAGCAACCGTCGCCGATTGCCTGGCCGCAAGTGATAAGCGTGCCAGCGACATCAAAATTGCCTGTTTCGGTCTGGCATTTAAACCCAATATTGACGACCTGCGTGAAAGCCCGGCGATGGAAATTGCCCACAGAATTGCCGAGTGGCATAGCGGTGAAACGCTGGTGGTAGAGCCGAACATTCATCAGTTGCCGCCGCGTCTGGCAGGCCAAAGTACGCTGGTCAGTCTTGAGGACGCAATGGCGCAGGCTGATGTGCTGGTCATGCTGGTCGATCACAAAGAGTTCAAAGCCATCGCGGGTGACAATGTGCGCCAGCAATACATCGTTGATACCAAAGGCGTATGGCGCTGAGGTCACCTCCCATGACACTACACGGCAACATTGACGAACTGGCATGGGAGAGTGAATTCTTTGGCCTGCGCAGCGCCATCGTGCGTTTGCAGGAGGATGCGCCAGCGCTTGATGCTTCTGCGTTCGACGGCTGGCCGCGCCTACAGGCGAAAATTTCCGCATCCAATACGCAACAGCTTGATGCTCTGCAACATTTTGGCTTTCGTCTGGTCGAAGGCGAAGCGGATTTCGCATTATCGGTTCCGCTACAGGCTGTTAATCCGCAGGCGCAGACGGCGGTAGCCGGTGATATCGCACCGTTACGCCAGATGGCGGAAAATATGTTCAGCCAGAGCCGCTTTCGCGCGCCCTGGTACCCTGAGGAGGCCAGTGGACGTTTTTACGCGCAGTGGATTGAAAACGCGGTGAAAGGCGTATTTGACCATGAATGTCTGCTGTTTCGCGGAGCAAATGGCGATATCGAGGCTTTTGTCTCCCTGCGTCAACTCAATGAACAGGAAGCCAGGATCGGTTTACTGGGCGGGCGTGGCGCGGGGGAAAAATTGATGCAGGCAGCCTGTTATTGGGCGCAACAGCGGCAGCTTAAGACAATCCGTGTGGCGACGCAGATGGGCAATCTTGCGGCTATCAGACGCTACACTCTCAGCGGTGCGATAATGGAAAGCACCGCCTACTGGTTATACAGGTGACTCTATGATCCCTTTTAATGCACCTCCTGTGGTGGGAACGGAACTCGACTACATGCAGTCGGCGATGGGCAGCGGCAAACTTTGCGGTGACGGTGGTTTTACCCGGCGCTGCCAGCAGTGGATGGAACAGCGTTTCCAGAGCCCGAAAGTGCTACTGACCCCCTCCTGTACGGCATCGCTGGAGATGGCGGCGTTGCTGCTGGATATTCAGCCTGGCGATGAAGTGATCATGCCAAGCTACACCTTTGTTTCTACCGCTAACGCTTTTGTACTGCGTGGCGCGAAAATCGTCTTTGTGGATATCCGCCCGGATACGCTGAATATCGACGAAACCCGCATTGAAGAGGCCATCACGGAAAATACCCGCGCCATTGTGCCGGTTCACTATGCCGGTGTGGCCTGTGAAATGGACACCATTATGGCGATTGCCAAACGGCATGATCTGTTTGTGGTGGAAGATGCCGCACAGGGTGTGATGTCCACCTATAAAGGTCGGGCGTTGGGCACTATCGGGCACATTGGCTGCTTTAGTTTCCATGAAACCAAAAATTATACCGCGGGCGGTGAAGGCGGCGCGACGCTGATTAACGATCGCGCGCTGGTTGAACGCGCGGAAGTCATCCGCGAAAAAGGGACTAATCGCAGTCAGTTCTTCCGTGGGCAGGTGGATAAATACACCTGGCGCGATATTGGCTCGAGCTATCTGATGGCGGATTTGCAGGCGGCCTATCTATGGGCGCAGCTTGAAGCAGCAGATCGTATCAATCAGCAGCGTTTGTCCCTGTGGCAAACCTATTTCGATGCCTTGTCGCCGCTGGCACGCGCCGGGCGTATTACGCTGCCGTCGATTCCCGAAGAGTGCGGGCATAACGCCCATATGTTTTATATCAAACTGCGTGACGAAGAAGATCGCAGCAAGCTCATCGCCTTCCTCAAAGAGGCCGAGATTCTCTCTGTGTTCCATTATATTCCGCTGCACGCATCACCTGCCGGGGCGAAATTTGGTGAGTTCCACGGTGAGGATCGCTATACGACGCAGGAAAGTGAGCGTTTGCTTCGTCTGCCTCTGTTCTACAATCTCGCCCCTGTTAACCAGCGTACCGTGATTAACACGTTACTGAGCTATTTCCGCTAACATGTCGCTGGCAAAAGCTTCTGTCTGGACGGCGGCAAGTACTCTCGTCAAGATTGGCGCCGGGCTACTGGTGGTTAAACTGCTGGCGCTGGCCTATGGCCCCTCCGGGGTTGGGCAGGCGGGTAATTTTCGCCAGTTGATCATTGTGCTCGGCGTGCTTGCAGGCGCAGGTATCTTTAATGGCGTGACGAAATTTGTCTCCCAACACCATGATGACCCCACGCGACTACGTGAGGTCGTCGGCACGTCTTCTGCCATGGTGCTGGGCTTCTCAATGCTGCTGGCGCTGATCTTTTTACTGGCGGCGGCGCCGATTAGTCGCGGCTTGTTTGGTCATGCTGATTACCAGGGGCTGGTGCGGCTGGTGGCGCTGGTGCAAATGGGAATTGCCTGGGCGAACCTGCTGCTGGCGGTGATGAAAGGCTTTCGCGATGCGGCGGGTAACGCGCTGTCACTGATTATTGGTAGCGTGGTGGGGGTGGCCGCCTGGTATCTTTGCTACAAACTGGGTGAGTATCAGGGAGCATTGCTTGGTATGGCGTTGGTGCCTGCGCTGGTGGTCTTCCCGGCGATGCTGTTGCTGGTGCGCCGCAGCCACGTTCCATTAAGTTATTTTCGCCCACGCTGGGATAACGGGCTGGCCGGGCAACTCAGCAAATTCACTCTGATGGCGCTTATCACGTCTGTCACGATCCCGCTGGCCTATGTGATGATGCGAAATTTGCTGGCTGCCCATTATAGCTGGGACGACGTGGGAATCTGGCAAGGGGTAAGCAGTATCTCCGATGCTTATCTACAATTTATTACCGCCTCGTTTAGCGTGTATCTGCTTCCTACTCTCTCGAGGCTCGCCACAAAACAGGACATCACCCGCGAGATCGTGAAATCGCTGCGCTTTGTGTTGCCTGCGGTGGCGGCCGTGAGTTTCTGTGTCTGGTTGCTGCGCGACGTGGCTATCTGGCTGCTGTTTTCTGACAAATTTACGGCGATGCGTGACCTGTTTGCCTGGCAACTGGTTGGGGACGTATTGAAAGTGGGCGCTTACGTTTTTGGTTATCTGGTTATCGCGAAAGCCTCGCTGCGGTTTTATATTCTGGCGGAAGTGAGCCAGTTTGCATTGCTGACGCTTTTTTCCCGTCTCCTGATCCCGACCCACGGTGCAGCAGGAGCGGCGCAGGCCTATATGGCAACCTACATAATTTATTTCGCCCTCTGTTGTGGCGTGTTTTTACTCTGGCGTAGACGGGCATGACGGCACTCATACACGTACTGGGATCGGATATCCCTCATCATAATCACACCGTGCTGCGTTTCTTTAATGAACATCTCGCGGCAACGGGCATCCATGCCCGTGAATTTATGCTCGCCGGAAAGGACGACGGCATGAGTGATGCTTACCCGAACCTGCATTTGCATTTTTATGGCAGTAAGCAGGCGCTGGCGAAGGCCGTTATTACCAAAGCGCAGGCCGACAGGCAGCAACGTTTCTTTTTTCACGGTCAATTCAATACCGGTATCTGGCTGGCACTGCTACGCGGGGCGATTAAGCGCTCGCAATTTCACTGGCATGCCTGGGGGGCCGATCTGTATGAGGTCTCCCGTAGCCTGAAATTCCGCCTGTTTTACCCGTTGCGGCGTCTGGCGCAGGCAAGGGTCGGCACTATCTTCGCGACCCGTGGCGATCTGGCCTGGTTTGCAGACCGGCACCCGGATGTACGCGGTGAGTTGCTGTACTTCCCAACGCGTATGGACCCGGCACTCAACACGCTGGGCTATGAAATGCAGCGCGAGGGCAAGCTGACGCTATTGGTGGGGAATTCCGGCGATCCCAGCAATGAACATATCGCCGCCTTAAAAGCGATTCATCGGCAGTTTGGCGATACGGTAAATATCATTGTGCCCATGGGCTACCCGGCAAATAACGAAGTCTACATTGAGCAGGTTCGTCAGGCCGGGCTGGCACTGTTTAGCCCGGACAATTTGCGTATCCTGAACGAGAAGATGGCGTTTGATGATTACCTGACACTATTAAGCCAGTGCGACCTGGGTTATTTCATCTTCGCGCGCCAGCAAGGTATCGGCACGCTGTGTCTGTTGATTCAGGCGGGTGTGCCCTGTGTGCTCAACCGCAAGAACCCGTTCTGGCGGGATATGGTGGAAGAGGGCGTTCCAGTGCTGTTTACCGATGACCTGCTCAATGAAGCGATCATTCGTGAAGCGCAACGTCAGTTGCTGGCGGTCGACAAAGATACCATCACCTTCTTTAGTCCGAACTTTATTGCACCCTGGCATCAGGCACTGTGCATTGCCGCAGGGGAGGCGTGATGAGTCCGCTTGAATTCAGTGGGTTGCTGATCATCTGGCTGCTGGCGACGCTGTTTATCGCCACATTGACGTGGTTTGAGTTCCGCCGCGTGCGCTTTAATTTCAATGTCTTTTTTTCATTGCTGTTTTTGCTGACGTTTTTTTTCGGTTTTCCATTGACCAGCATCCTGGTGTTTCGCTTCGATGTTGGCGTGGCACCGCCTGGCGTTATGCTACAGTCGTTGCTGGCTGCGGCCTGTTTTTACGGTGTGTACTATGTGACGTATAAAACACGGTTACGTGCGTCATCCCGTATGGATGAACGCCGTCCTCTGTTTACCGTCAATCGGGTCGAGACGCATTTAACCTGCGCGATGCTGATGATTCTTGCGCTGGTGAGTGTGGGTATCTTTTTCATGCATAACGGCTTTTTGCTGTTCCGTCTGCATTCCTATAGCCAGATTTTTTCCAGTGAAGTCTCTGGTGTCGCGCTCAAGCGGTTCTTCTATTTCTTTATCCCCGCCATGCTGGTTGTTTATTTTCTGCGTCAGGATGGGCGGGCGTGGCTGTTCTTCCTGGTCAGTACCGTGGCGTTTGGCCTGCTGACCTACATGATTGTCGGCGGGACGCGCGCGAACATTATCATCGCGTTCGCCATCTTCTTGTTTATCGGGATTATCCGTGGCTGGATTTCGCTGTGGATGCTGGCAGCGGCAGGGGTGATGGGCATTGTCGGCATGTTCTGGCTGGCGCTTAAACGCTACGGGCTCAATGTCAGCGGTGATGAGGCGTTTTACACCTTCTTGTATCTCACCCGCGATACCTTCTCGCCCTGGGAAAATCTGTCGTTGTTGCTGCAAAATTACGACAAGATCGATTTCCAGGGATTAGCTCCGATCGTTCGTGATTTCTATGTCTTTATTCCCACCTGGCTGTGGCCTTCACGTCCTGGCATTGTGTTGAATTCGGCGAACTATTTTACGTGGGAAGTGTTGAATAACCACTCGGGCCTGGCGATTTCCCCCACCCTGATTGGCTCACTGGTGGTAATGGGCGGTGTCTGGTTTATTCCGCTGGGTGCGGTAGTGGTAGGGCTGATTATCAAGTGGTTTGACTGGTTGTATACCCTTGGCAATCGGGAGACCAACCGCTACAAGGCCGCCATTTTGCACAGTTTCTGTTTTGGTGCCATCTTCAACATGATCGTGCTGGCGCGTGAAGGGCTGGACGCATTTGCTTCTCGAGTGGTCTTTTTCCTCGTCATCTTTGGCGCCTGCCTGCTGACGGCGAAACTGTTGTACTGGCTGTTTGATAGTGCCGGGTTGATTAACAAGCGCGGCACCTCTTTGTCGCGGGTCTGACTAAGGATACGAATGACTGACAACACAGTGGCTCCGGTGTATGAGCTACGTGGGCTGAAATTGATTGGCTGGCGTGATATGCAACATGCACTGGACTATTTATATGCCGGTGGCGCACTTAAGGAAGGAACCCTGGTCGCCATCAACGCTGAGAAAATGCTCACTATTGAGGACAACCCGCAGGTGAGGTCGCTGATTGAGGCGGCTGAGTTCAAATATGCCGATGGTATTAGCGTGGTGCGATCGATCCGGAAGAAATTTCCGCAGGCACGTGTTGAGCGTGTTGCGGGGGCCGATCTCTGGGAAGCGCTGATGGAAAGAGCGGGGCGCGAAGGGACGCCGGTATTTTTGTTGGGCGGAAAGCCAGAAGTGCTGGAGCAAACGGAAGATAAGCTGCGTAAACAGTGGCAGGTCAATATCGTTGGCAGCCAGGACGGTTATTTCCGTGCCGAAGACAGGCAGGCGCTGTTTGAGCGGATTCGTGCGAGCGGAGCGAAAATCGTGACCGTCGCGATGGGCTCACCGCGCCAGGAGATACTGATGCGTGACTGCCGCGAAGTCTACGCTCACGCCCTCTATATGGGCGTCGGCGGCACCTACGACGTCTTTACCGGTTATGTAAAACGAGCGCCGGGCATCTGGCAACGACTGGGGCTTGAGTGGCTGTATCGCCTGCTTTCGCAGCCGAGCCGCGTCACCCGACAGCTACGTCTGCTGCGTTACTTGTCCTGGCATTATCGCGGCAATCTGTAATTTTCTCCTGCCATGCCCCGTTGATATGGGGCATTCGCTTTTTTATTGTGCGATACCCAGATTTTTTTTACACATCATTTGCCATTTTCATCATTTTAAGAAACCATTCGCTCACTCAATGCATCATCCCAGTATATTTTGCGCGGTTATCGCCTCCGGGATGGCTTTGACGCACGTTATTCTCATAAAAACAACCCGCACAGCGGGAAAGTTGCAAACACGACAGAGGTTATATGGCTGAAAACAAACCCGAGCTCCAGCGCGGCCTGGAGTCTCGTCACATTGAATTGATTGCCCTGGGCGGCACGATAGGGGTGGGGCTCTTTATGGGAGCCGCAAGCACCCTGAAATGGGCCGGTCCTTCCGTGCTACTGGCGTACATTATCGCCGGGCTTTTTGTCTTCTTCATCATGCGCTCAATGGGCGAAATGCTCTTCCTGGAACCCGTTACCGGTTCATTCGCCGTTTATGCGCACCGCTATATGAGTCCCTTCTTTGGATATCTTACCGCCTGGTCCTACTGGTTTATGTGGATGGCGGTTGGTATCTCGGAAATTACGGCCATCGGCGTCTATGTGCAGTTTTGGTTCCCGGACCTGGCACAGTGGATACCCGCGCTGATTGCCGTTGGGCTGGTTGCAGTCGCGAACCTGGCGGCGGTGCGTCTGTACGGTGAAATCGAATTCTGGTTCGCAATGATCAAAGTCACCACTATCATCGTGATGATTATCGTGGGACTGGGCGTTATCTTCTTTGGTTTTGGTAATGGCGGTCACGCGATTGGTTTTAGCAATCTGACGGAGCATGGCGGCTTCTTTGCGGGTGGCTGGAAGGGGTTCCTGACAGCTCTGTGTATCGTTGTTGCGTCTTACCAGGGCGTAGAGCTTATCGGTATCACCGCCGGTGAAGCGAAAAACCCGCAAGTGACGCTGCGCAGCGCGGTAAGCAAAGTGCTGTGGCGTATCCTGATTTTTTATGTGGGCGCGATTTTCGTTATCGTGACTATCTTCCCGTGGAATGAGATCGGCACTAACGGTAGCCCGTTTGTTCTGACTTTCGCCAAAATCGGCATTACCGCAGCGGCAGGTATCATTAACTTTGTCGTGCTGACGGCTGCACTGTCTGGCTGTAACAGCGGTATGTACAGCTGTGGGCGCATGCTCTATGCACTGGCGAAAAACCGTCAGTTACCGGCGGGTGTGGCGAAAGTGTCGAAAAACGGCGTTCCTGTTGCCGGCGTGACCATTTCTATCATCATCCTGCTGATTGGCTCCTGCCTGAACTACATCATTCCTAACCCGCAGCGCGTGTTTGTCTATGTTTACAGCGCCAGCGTACTACCGGGTATGGTGCCGTGGTTTGTGATTTTGATTAGCCAACTACGATTCCGCCATGCGCATCGTCAGGCGATTGCCAGCCATCCGTTCCGCTCCGTGCTGTTCCCGTGGGCGAACTACGCGACCATGGCTTTCCTGGTGTGCGTGCTGATTGGTATGGCCTTCAATGACGACACCCGTATGTCACTGTTTGTGGGTATCATCTTCATGGCAGCAGTGAGCGTTATTTATAAGGTGCTGGGTTTAAACCGCCACGCTGTGACGCAGCGAGTGGGGGAATAATCAGCAAAATGCGCAAAGCATAACCAAACGCGCATTTTATTTAAAAAGGCACTAGACAGAGGGGGGGGAAGTCCGTATTATCCACCCCCGCAACGGCGCTAAGCGCCCGTAGCTCAGCTGGATAGAGCGCTGCCCTCCGGAGGCAGAGGTCTCAGGTTCGAATCCTGTCGGGCGCACCATTTAACCCGGTGCTTGATGAGCTGCGGTGGACTGTGAAATCACAGGGCCGCGTGAAAAGATTTGTAGTGGTGGCTATAGCTCAGTTGGTAGAGCCCTGGATTGTGATTCCAGTTGTCGTGGGTTCGAGTCCCATTAGCCACCCCATTATTTAGTAGTAAAAGTTTCGTGGAATGCGAAGGTGGCGGAATTGGTAGACGCGCTAGCTTCAGGTGTTAGTGTCCTTAGGATGTGGGGGTTCGAGTCCCCCCCCTCGCACCACAACTTAGATTGAACAAAAATTCAAAAAGCAGTACATCGGCGAGTAGCGCAGCTTGGTAGCGCAACTGGTTTGGGACCAGTGGGTCGGAGGTTCGAATCCTCTCTCGCCGACCACTTTTGAACCCCGCTTGAATAAAGCGGGGTTTTTTGTTTTTTGCATTCTAAAAACCTCTCATTTTAAGGTGTTGCGTATCAGCGACAACCCAACCTACCTTTGTCGTCAATTGGTGACATCTAATCCCCTGATTTATAAGGGGTAGACTGTCTTGCATTGTAGCTGTCTCCTGTGGGCGACAATTAATCGTCTGGCACCGTAGCTAAATTGGGGCGATTGCCGCCGCAGAGCCCGGTTTTCCTGTTATCTGAAAAGAACTTAAGCGTGCTGTTTTGCTAATGCGAACCTGGCACACTATGTGCAATAATATACGTGTAGATGCTCATTCCACCTCTTATGTTCGCCTTCTGGCCTCATAAACTCCGGAATGATGCAGAGCCGTTTACGGTGCTTATCGTCCACTGACAGATGTCGCTTCGGCCTCATCAAACACCATGGACACTACGTTGAGTGAAGCACCCATTTATGTTGTCAAACAGACCTGTTTTAACGCCTGCTTTCGAGCAGGCGTTTTTTTATGCCTTATTCCCGGTAGCGTGCCATCACCACACTCATCAGGAGCAATGCGCTCAGTGATACGCTGTAGAGCGCCTGCGCGGCGCCCCATTCGCTGGCAAGCCAGGCCGCAATGGTGGTCATCAGCGTGGCGGTTAATGTTTGCCAGCGCCACGCTTTTGCGCTGGCTGCCGGGATCTCATCTCCGCTAAACCCGGCAAGCAGACTAAACGTACCGGCAGCAAACACCACATTCGAGGCCAGATGGGCGATAAAAATAAGCCCCAGTGCCGCGCTCTTCTCTTCTGAGAGCAGCGGCAGCAGGCCGTATGCCCCAAGGAAAATGGCCAGACACAGCACTAACAGGCGATTGCGGCGGGCATAGTGCGGCAACTTTTCACCATTCAGCAGCAGCGGACCACAAAGCTGCCCCAGGCTACGGGCGAACAGTAGCGGTAATGCCAGCCCGCTAGCGTCGTCCGGGTGTATCTGTTGCGCCAGCGCGGGCAAGAGGGCCATGGCTGGTGAACCAACCGCGGCAAGGGCAGGCAGGATCAGCAGGCTGCGCTTTTGTGCGGCGGTCAGTGAAGGCCATGCAATAGTCGATAACGGTTGTCCGTTATTGCGATTGCTCATGTCACGGGCACGATAATGTGCCCGTGTCAGCATGAGCAGAGCCACTGACGCCAGAAAACTCAGTGCATCAATGCTCAGTAATATTAGCGGGGCAACATGGTCGAACAACAGCACGCCCACCCCCGTTCCCAGCAATACCTGAGAGGCAAAAATAACACTCTCCATTCCTGTGGCCGCGGGCAATTCCTCATGCGTAAGGCCGCGCTTGAATACCAACGCCAACGCAGGCCAGGACATCCCGCCCAGCAACGCCTCTGCCGACTGAACCATCAGCAAAGCGGGGATACTGTGATACATGAGCCCGAACAGAGGAAGGGCGAGGGCGACCATACCCAACAGCTCTGTGATAATTAAAAGAGACAGGGGCGACAAGCGTCGACAGAGCTTTTCTCCCGCCAGGCTACCCACAAAGCCCGGTAGCGTTGCCAACAGGTAAGCGAGGGTGAGTGTTGAAGGTGAGGCATGCCAGCGTAAGAGCTGACCGAAGACCAGTACCTGGGTCAGGCCATTACCCAGTGAAGATAAGACAAATGCGCAGAGCAGCAGCCGCAGCCAGCGGTGCGTGCGCAGCGCGCGCACGAGCGCGAACAATAGGGTGTTCATGGTAACGATTTCCCAAAACGAGTTATTTCCTGCAGCAAGCGCTGCATCGATTGAAAGGGGTTAACTCGGGAAGATCGTTACATTGGCAAAGGCGTTCCGTTAACTGAGACGGGAAAACTGTAGCACAGGATATTCAGAAATGTCAGCCAGGCAAAAAATCGGGGCCTTGCGGCCCCGACAGAGGATCAGGAAGGGGGGTTATTCTGCAACGTGAGCAGCAGACCATCACGACGCATCTCTGCGGCTTCTTCCGGCTGGTGCAGCCGGTCGAGGCAGTCAGCAAGCCAGGCGTAATCGAATGCATCCGGGCGTTGTTTCAGCGCGGCACGAAACGCCAGGCAGGCCTCTTTCCACTCGCCGTGTTTCATCAGTGATTGCCCCAGCGTACTCCAGAGCATCGGGCGGTCGCCCTGCGTTTTGATTTGCTGGCGCAGGACTTTTTCTACCTGCTCAGGATTATTGGTTTTCAGGCGCGGGATCACCAGAACCAGGCGGTCGTCATACTGTCGTTTCAGCCCATCCAGGAGGATAGCCTGGGCAGTATCGTGATCGTCACATTCGATAAGGTGTTCTGCCATTGCCACCTGCAAGGGGATTTGATGACGGGTTTTGCGACTCTGGTTTTTCCACCAGCTTCGTAGCCCCTCGCTTCCCAAATCGGCACGCGCCTGATCCATTAACCCAATCCAGGCTTGTTGCTGGAGTGCTTCGCGATGCGCCTCATCTCCGACGTTCGCTTTTGCCATCGACGGAATGATGTCCAGCAGTGAACTCCATGCGCCGGTGCGGATGTAAGCCTGTTCTGCCAGGCGCAATACTTCCGGATGACGCGGGGTAATTTCCAGCAGTCGGTCAACGCCATGGCGCGCGGCATGATTTTCATTGCGTGCCAGTTGCAGACGAACACGGGTAATTTCGACCGGGATCGGATCGTTTTCCGACAGCTCTGCGGCACGCTCAAGGTGCTGATTCGCACGCACTTCATCGCCACGTTGCTGTGCCGCTTCGGCCGCCAGTAAGTAGTTCACCACGGGTTGTTGCGCATGATCGGCGTTTTTCGCCATCAACTTCTCAACCTGCTGATAATCGCCTTCTGCCAGCTTGATGAGCGCCAGTTCCGTCTGTTTACGGGCGCGGCGACGTTTACGGCCAACGAACCAGCCACGCGTATGCGCGCCAGTGCGGAAAATACGGCGTAGCAGCCATTCGAGGGCAAAAAGCACTACCAGCGCCAGTACCAGAATGATGACCAGGCCAGTGACGCTGGTTTCAATGTTGTAAGTGTCAGTCTGGATTAGCACATAGCCCTGATGACCGGCGATCATCGGACCTAACACGATACCGGCGATCAACAGCGCAAAGAGTAATAATACTTTCAGCATGATTATTCTCCCTGCGGCGCTTGAGCAGGCGCATTAGGATCCGGAGCAACGCCAGGCTGCGCCAGAAGATTACGCACACGGGTCTGCATCAGTTTCTCCAGAATCGGCTGGCTTTTCAGCGACTCAGGCACCGCCATGGCGATGGACTGCTGCTCGAGCTTGTCAATTTCCTCAAGAAACGCTTTGGTGGCGGAATCATCCGTATCGTAGTAGGCGCGAATCCAGGTAGAGACATTATCCAGCGCCTGCTTGTAGGTCTCTTCCTGATGGCGAGGTACGGCCTGTGCCGCAACTAACAGCCTTGAGCGGATATTTTCGCGCAGATAGATGTCCTGGTTCGGGGCCAGCAATGGCACTGCGGTTTCATCGCGACGGCGAATCGTGATGAAGCTGTCCATAAAATTCTGCCAGCTTTTTTGCAGATTCACGCGCCATTCGCTAAGGGAACTCGACAGCTCACTGCTGTCTGAATCCATCGGGGAATCGTCGTCGTTGTTATCTGCCAGACGCAGATTATCAATCTGGTTCGAGAGTTGGTTCACTTTCAGGATGATGCCGTCATAATCCACCTGAGAAATCGCAGAGAGGCTGGCGACATCATCAGTAATGGCGCGGCGCGCAGTGATAAGGCTGGGATCGTTCATGTCCGCCAGGCTGGCATCTGCGCTTTTCAGCAGCGCCGCGGCGGTGGTGACATCCTGATCGCTCCATAACTTACGCCCGGCCAGTTTGACCAGGAAATCAGCCTGCGCCAGTAGCCAGGTTTTCGCATCGGTGCCGGAAATAGTGGCGACTTTTTGCTGAACCTCATTTAACTGCCTGGCGAGCGCGTCTTGCTGACGTTTGGCCTCATCAAGCTGCGTGGCCTGCTGTTTAATAACGCCTTCCAGCCCGGCTTTTTGTTTGTCCTGCGCTTGCTGCATCGCAATGACCTGGTTGGCCAGCTCATCATTCGTTGCGCGCAGTACGGTAGTTTGCTGCTTTACCCAGCCATAAAGACCGACGCCTGCTGCCAGCGCAATTGCAATAGCAATCACGCTAAGTGCAAGACTTGTCTTGCCCGCGCGGTTGTTCTTCTCGGCGTTTTTCGGCGGCGGCGTGTAGCCATCAGCCTGCTTGGTTTCTTCAACCACGGCAGAGGAGTGTTGTTGTTCCGTCATTATGGCTTCCCATTATGAGTGTTATTGTAATGCGCGAAGCAGCGCATCGTTGTCTGCGTTTTCAGCGACCTGAATATCTTGCCAGCCCAGTTCCCGGGCGAGGTTCGCCAGACGCTCGCTGACGACCAACAGCCGACAGCGTAGTAACCAATTTTCGCGATACCAGAGCGGAATAAGCGTAAAAAGCTGTTGCAGCATCTCACCGCTGGTGACCACTATCGTATCGACGCCGCGCGTATGCCAGCGCATGGCCTCTTGTGCCCCGTCATACAATTTTCCACAGCGTTGATAACATTCGCAAAACTCAACCTGAGCGCCACGAGCCACCAGCGTTTCACCTAATAACTCACGTCCGCCGTTTCCCCGTAAGATTAGCGCACGTTTGCCCTGAATGTTTTGTAATTCAGGCAATTGTAGTAGGACTTCGCTGATTTCCTGGTCCAGTGGATAGCGAACCTCAATACCACTGGCAGTATGTAATGCCAGCGCGGTCGTGCGACCAATGGCAAAGTAGCGTGGCTGTAAAGGCCAGTGAGCGTGGGTTTGCTGTAAATGCGCGTGGGCAAATGTCACGGCATGCTGTGATAAGGCAAAAACCATATCGTCTTCGCCCAGCGCCGACAGACGCTCGGGCAGCGTGTTGAGTTCCCTGCCTGGGGTGAACTCAATCAACGGAAAGCTCCATGCCACCTGTCCCAGTGCGCGCAGTCGGCTCACTAACATTTCCCCTGCCGGGGAGGGGCGGGTGACAAGGATATTCATGCGGGCGCATCTCCGTTGTAGACGTCAGCCAGAATTTCACGTGCGCCGTTATCCAGCAGTTCCTCGGCAAGTGAGATACCTAACTGGACGGCTTCGTCCGGATGACCCCGGCGCTCACCCTGGACCATTTTCGAACCGTCCGGTGCGCCAACCAGCGCACGCAGCCACAGTTCACCATCATGTAATTCAGCATAGCTGCCAATTGGTACCTGGCAGCCGCCTTCGAGACGGGTATTCATGGCACGCTCTGCGGAAACCCGCACAGCGGTTTCGTGATGGTTAAGCGGGGCGAGCAACAAACGGGTGCGTTCGTCTGCAAGACGGCACTCAATGCCCACTGCACCCTGACCCACTGCCGGGAGCGAAAGCTCTGCTGGCAGCGCGACGCGAATTCGCGATTCGAGCCCCAGACGTTTCAGGCCTGCCACCGCCAGGATGATGGCGTCATAATCGCCGTTATCGAGTTTCGACAGACGGGTACCGACATTGCCACGCAAAGAGCGGATCACCAGATCGGGGCGGCGTGCCGCCAACTGACACTGCCGGCGTAAACTTGATGTGCCAACTACGCTCCCCGCAGGCAGCGCGTCGATGTCGCTGTAGTGATTAGAGACAAAGGCATCGCGCGGATCTTCACGCTCACAAATCGTCACCAGACCCAACCCTTGCGGGAACTCGACGGGGACATCTTTCATAGAGTGCACGGCGATATCGGCGCGGTTTTCAAGCAATGCCAGCTCAAGTTCCTTCACAAACAGACCCTTACCGCCGACTTTCGCCAGAGGGGTGTCCAGAATGACATCGCCACGCGTAACCATAGGCACCAGTTCGACCGTCAGGCCCGGGTGGAGTGCCTCAAGACGCTGCTTAACATATTGTGCCTGCCAAAGTGCAAGGGGACTTTGCCGTGTGGCAATTCTCAGAACATTGTCTAACATGCTTGTTACCGTCATTATCATCCATCGACCATCCTAACATTCTTGTCTTAGGGTGTCAGTGTTCGTGGTGATTGCATAGGTGAGGCGAGCACGGTCTCGTCAAAACGAGACACACCCTCAGCCGTAATTGGGAATTTACACATTGTAAATGGTGCTAAACTGGTATGTAGCGCATCTTTCTTTACGGTCAATCAGCAAGGTGTTAAATTGATCACGTTTTAGACCATTTTTTCGTCTGTACCACCACAAAGACAAGGGCGAAAAAAGGTGACGGCGATTTTGGACTTTCTGTAAACATCAGGCGATACGTCTTGTACCTCTATATTGAGACTCTGAAACAGAGGCTGGATGCCATCAATCAATTGCGTGTGGATCGCGCGCTAGCGGCCATGGGCCCTGCTTTCCAGCAGGTCTACAGTCTGCTGCCCACGCTTTTGCACTACCATCATCCGTTGATGCCGGGCTATCTCGAAGGTAGCGTTCCAAAAGGCATTTGCCTCTACACGCCTGATGAAACCCAACGCCACTACCTCAATGAGCTTGAGCTCTACCGTGGAATGCCCCCGCAGGAATCGCCAAAGGGCGAGTTGCCGATAACCGGCGTCTACTCCATGGGCAGTACTTCATCGGTAGGACAAAGCTGCTCTTCTGACCTGGATATCTGGGTTTGTCACCAGTCGTGGCTTGATAACGAAGAGCGCCAACTGTTGCAGCGTAAATGCAGCCTGCTTGAGAGCTGGGCCGCATCGCTGGGTGTGGAAGTTAGCTTCTTCTTAATTGATGAAAACCGTTTCCGCCATAATGAAAGCGGCAGTCTGGGTGGTGAGGACTGTGGCTCGACGCAGCATATTTTGTTGCTTGATGAATTCTATCGTACCGCTGTGCGTCTGGCCGGTAAGCGTATTCTGTGGAATATGGTGCCGGGCGATGAAGAAGAGCACTATGACGATTACGTCATGACGCTCTATGCACAGGGCGTACTGACGCCAAATGAATGGCTGGACCTCGGCGGCCTGAGCTCCCTTTCCGCCGAAGAGTACTTCGGTGCCAGCCTGTGGCAGCTCTATAAAAGTATCGACTCCCCCTATAAAGCAGTGTTGAAAACTCTGCTACTGGAAGCCTATTCCTGGGAGTATCCGAACACCCGCCTGTTGGCGAAAGACATTAAACAGCGTCTGCACGACGGCGAAATCGTTTCGTTCGGTCTGGATCATTACTGCATGATGCTGGAGCGCGTCACCCATTATCTGACTGCGATTGAAGATTTCACGCGTCTTGATCTTGTGCGTCGATGTTTCTATTTAAAAGTGTGCGAGAAACTGAGCCGTGAGCGTGCCTGTGTGGGCTGGCGACGTGAAGTGGTCAGTCAGTTAGTGAAAGAGTGGGGTTGGGACGAAGCGCGTCTTACCATGCTCGATAATCGGGCAAACTGGAAAATCGACCAGGTGCGTGAAGCGCATAACGAGCTGCTCGATGCCATGATGCAGAGTTACCGTAACCTGATTCGCTTTGCGCGCCGCAACAATCTGAGCGTCTCCGCCAGTCCGCAGGACATCGGTGTGCTGACCCGTAAGTTATATGCCGCTTTCGAAGCGTTGCCGGGTAAAGTCACCCTGGTGAATCCGCAGATTTCTCCGGATCTCTCCGAGCCTAATTTAACCTTTATCCATGTGCCGCCGGGCCGTGCGAATCGTACGGGTTGGTATCTGTACAACCGTGCCCCAAACATGGACTCTATCGTTAGCCACCAGCCGCTGGAATATAACCGTTACCTGAACAAACTGGTGGCGTGGGCGTGGTTCAATGGTTTGCTGACGTCGCGTACTCGCCTGTTTATTAAAGGTAATGGCATTGTTGATTTGGCAAAACTGCAGGAGATGGTGGCGAATGTGTCCCATCACTTCCCGCTGCGTCTGCCTGCGCCAACGCCAAAAGCGCTGTACAGCCCCTGCGAAATCCGCCATCTGGCGATTATCGTGAACCTGGAATATGACCCGACTGCGGCATTCCGTAACCAGGTCGTGCATTTCGATTTCCGTAAGCTTGATGTGTTCAGCTTCGGTGAGCAGCAAAACTGCCTGGTTGGCAGCGTAGACCTGCTTTATCGCAACTCCTGGAACGAAGTGCGTACCCTGCATTTCAACGGCGAGCAGGCGATGATTGAAGCGCTGAAAACCATTCTGGGCAAAATGCATCAGGATGCCGCGCCGCCGGATAGCGTTGAAGTATTCTGTTATAGCCAGCATCTGCGCGGCTTGATCCGTACCCGCGTGCAGCAACTGGTTTCTGAATGTATTGAGCTGCGCCTGTCCAGTACCCGCCAGGAAACGGGGCGCTTCAAGGCGTTACGCGTCGCCGGACAGACCTGGGGGCTTTTCTTCGAGCGCCTGAATGTATCGGTGCAGAAACTGGAAAACGCGATTGAGTTTTATGGCGCGATTTCTCATAACAAACTGCACGGGCTGTCGGTTCAGGTCGAAACGAACCACGTCAAACTGCCGCAGGTGGTGGATGGGTTTGCCAGCGAAGGGATTATTCAGTTCTTCTTCGAAGAGACCGGCGATGACGGTTTCAATATCTATATTCTGGATGAAAGCAACCGCGCGGAGGTGTATCACCACTGCGAAGGCAGCAAAGAGGAGCTGGTGCGCGACGTTAGCCGCTTCTATTCGTCGTCGCACGACCGCTTTACCTACGGCTCAAGCTTTATCAACTTCAACCTGCCGCAGTTCTATCAAATCGTGAATGTGGATGGCCGGGCGCAGGTGATTCCGTTCCGCAATCAGGCTATCACGCCCGTTGCGTCTGCTAATCAGGATAACGACGCACCCCTCTTGCAGCAGTACTTCTCCTGATGTTTTAGTGGGTAGCCCGGGTAAGCGCAGCCTACCCGGGACTCCCGGATGCGGCGCAATGCCTTATCCGGGGTTAGATATTAGCCGCGAAAACTTACCTCTTCGCCAGCCTGTTGCGTCGCCGCCTGTTCCAGCAGATCCCAGAAGGTTTCGCCTGAACGGTCGCAAACCCACTCGTCACCTTTCAGATCGAAATGGTAACCGCCTTGTTTGGCCGCCAGCCACACCTGATGCAGGGGTTCCTGGCGGTTGATGATGATTTTGCTGCCGTTTTCAAAGGTGATGGTCAATATGCCGCCGTTAATTTCGCAGTCGATATCGCTGTCGCCATCCCAGTCGTCCAGACGCTCTTCAATGGTCATCCAAAGGGTGTCAGCAAGGCGATGAAATTCACTGTCGTTCATTGTCGTTTCCCGTTTTACGTGATGGCGGCAGTATAGCCGCAGGAGCGAATCGCATCAAAGCCGCGCCTGTGCTTTCATTTCTCGTCCTCTGTTCCGTTATGCGTCCACTTACTGACAAAGGGCGAGGATGAACTCACTGCAAATATTGCTAAGCTGTCTTCGCCTAAAGGGGATAACGTAGCGATATACAGGCGGTTTTGATAATGCGCGATACGCCTGGTGATGAGGTGAAATTGCCGTGGATCGAGGCCTGGTAGTCTTTCCCATTTGCCCCAGTGCCCTTGAGAAGAGAGCACTTTGCGCCAGTGCACCCCGGTACCGTCTATTTTAAAAGAGGGGTCGTCACGCCAATCAGCAGACGCGCCTGCAGGCTGCGCGCGAGTGGAATATTTCACACCCGTCGGAACAAACACACCGTCATCCATCAGCTTGCCATCCAGATATCCCGTGCGGTAGTGGGCACCATAGCCATAGCCGGAATGCTGCTCGAACCATGTCACCCGTACCGCTTTGCTATCAGGCGTCGGATACCGCCAGAGTTGTGTGCCATCGAAAACATAAACGTAGCGGTCGTCACGGGCGAACCAATTTCGCAGATAGGGGTTATCGTTCAGGTGTGCTTCCTTTTCATCAGGCACGCGGTAATCCATCAGGATCAACGTTCCTGTTGATTCGAATACCTGTAATCCGCCTGGTTGATAGCCGTGTCGGGTAAGCAGATAGCCATGATTCCTTCCGGCGTTAAAACGTTTATCAATGGTCAGATTCGGGTTGTCGAGGGTGACGATTTCCAGCTTATTTTCATCAGAGTCCGTTTTGGTAATGACATACAGTTTGTCCTGATACTGCGCCACGGTCTCGCTGAGCGGATGGAACTGCTCCGGGTCAAGGCCTGGGATCTCTGCTTGCTGGCAATCGGGGCCTTTACGCCACAGGACGCGCTTTTCCAGGAGGTTGAAGGCGTTACAATGTTTGTGCGTATCTTCGTCCCATTCCAGGTTGCCCTGGTTGAGGACGTAGCGATGCAGGCCGTTTTTATCGCGAAAGGTCAGCAGCGATCCTGGCATCCAGCGCACAATCGAAAAGGTATCGGGATCGGCTTTAAGCGGTTCGCCGTTAATGATAAGCCGCGTACGTGTTCGCGCCAGAGTATCCCAGGGACCGAAAGGCATCGCGACGCAGGGGTTAAACGCCGCAGAAAATTTGCCGCGCTGATCCCAGGATTTTTGCGCCAACACGGTAAAACTATCAGGCTCATCAAGGCGATGCCCATTGACGTAGAGATACCGATCGTCGCGCAAAATTAGCCCCAACCAGTCAGGACGCCATCTGCTGTCGAAGTCAATTTTGCGCAGCATTGCCACATTCACTGGCCTTTCCGTGCTGTTATCGCCGGTACGTTTGCCTTCGTAATAAAAGCTGTTTTTATCAGCGGCAAAGCTTTCGAAGGCTTGAAAAGAAGGGATGTCCACAGGCGGCGTGCCGGGCGGGTTATACATGACTTTGCCTGCGTATACGATGTAGCGGCCATCACTGTGATACGCATACTGGGAATAAGTCGACTGTGCGCCTTGATAGACATAATCGGTAGTCAGATCCGTTAACGGTGGTTCTTCTTTCCACCCTTTAGGATGCGCATAATCAATCGCCAGGTTCGGCAGGCGACGCAGGCGTTTGAAGTTAAGTTCTGGTAACGCAACGACATTTTCTTCGCCCGCTTGCATATAGACCGCACCTTTGCCCCACGGCTGATAAGCATTATGCTCAAGCGGATCTAACCGGCATGCCAGGGCGGGCTGTAACAACAGTGAAAGTGAAAGAAGATAAAAGAGCTTGTTAATTTTCATCACGCCATCCTGGCCTTGAGAAGAGAAGGCTTAGCAAAGCATATTTGGCGTTGAGGACGTATCGTGAACAGGTAAACGGGCGGCTTTTCCGATTTTATAAAGACGTGCTAAACGCTTGCTTTTGTGTCTTCTCCTGCGATGATAGAAAGCAGAAAGAATGAACCAACAGGCAACCTACAATGAAAGACGTGTGTCGAACCCTGGCTGTATTATTAACCTTATTTAGCCTGACGGGCTGTGGTCTGAAAGGGCCGCTCTATTTCCCGCCGGCTGACAAAAATGCGCCGCCGCCAACCAAAAAAACCGAAAGCACCATTCAGACAACGACCCCGGATCGTAACGATCGTGGCGATAATGGTGGCCCAACGCAGGTGAATTACTAACGTTCCCGTGCTGTATCCGCGTATATGGAGTAGATGATGCAGTTCTCTAAAATGCATGGCCTTGGCAACGATTTTATGGTCGTCGACGCGGTAACGCAGAATGTCTTTTTTTCCCCTGACCTGATCCGTCGTATGGCTGACAGGCATCTCGGGGTGGGGTTCGATCAACTGCTGGTGGTCGAGCCCCCCTACGATCCCGAACTCGATTTCCACTATCGCATCTTTAATGCTGACGGCAGCGAAGTCTCCCAGTGCGGAAACGGCGCACGTTGTTTTGCCCGTTTTGTGCGCTTAAAAGGGTTGACCAATAAACGTGACATTCGCGTCAGCACCGCGAACGGCCGCATGGTATTAACCGTAACGGATGACGAGCTGGTCCGCGTGAACATGGGCGAACCCAACTTCGAGCCATCGCAGGTTCCGTTCCGGGCGAACAAAGCGGAAAAGACCTATATTATGCGTGCGGCGGAACAAACAATATTGTGCGGCGTTGTCTCAATGGGCAATCCGCACTGTGTTATCCAGGTCGATGATGTCGATACCGCTCCGGTTGAAACGCTGGGGCCGGTAATGGAGAGCCACGAACGCTTTCCTGAGCGCGCCAATATTGGTTTCATGCAAGTGGTCAAACGCGATCACATCCGACTGCGCGTGTATGAACGCGGCGCGGGCGAAACGCAGGCCTGCGGAAGCGGCGCTTGCGCGGCGGTCGCGGTCGGCATCCTGCAAGGTTTGCTGGCAGAAGAAGTACGTGTGGAACTCCCAGGCGGTCGGCTGGATATCGCATGGAAAGGACCGGGTCAACCGTTGTTTATGACTGGCCCGGCGGCACATGTCTATGACGGATTTATTCATCTATGAAGCAACCAGGGGAAGAACTGCAGGAAACGTTTATGGAACTGGATGACCACGCTGTCGTCGATTATCTGTTGCGTAATCCTGAGTTTTTTATCCGTAATGCACACGCTGTTGAAGCTATTCGTGTCCCTCATCCCGTACGCGGTTCGATTTCGTTAGTCGAGTGGCACATGGTGCGGGCACGTAACCATATCAACGTGCTGGAAGAGAACATGACGTTGCTGATGGAGCAGGCCAGCGCCAATGAAGGTCTGTTCTATCGCCTGCTGCGTCTGCAGGGCAAGCTGGCATCGGCCAAAAGCCTTGAGGAAATGTTGAATCGCTTCCAGCGGTGGGCCAGAGATTTGGGGCTGGCAGGCGCGACCGTTCGCCTGTTCCCGGACCGCTGGCGTCTTGGCGCGCCGTCCGGTTTTACCCACCTTGCGCTCTCTCGCCAGGCTTTTGAGCCATTGCGTATTCAGCGTCTGGGTCAACAGCAGCACTATCTCGGTTCACTGAACGGACCGGAGTTACTCTTACTTTTGCCGGAAGCGAAAGCGATCGGCTCTGTGGCGGTAACAATGATGGGGCCAGACGCCGATCTGGGCGTTGTGCTGTTCAGTAGTCGCGACCCGCATCACTATCAGCATGGCCAGGGCACGCAACTGCTGGAAGAGATCGCCATAATGTTACCGGACCTGCTGGAGCGCTGGATCGAGCGCGTATGACCGATTCACCTCTGCATCTGGCCGTCACGCGTTTCCTGCGTTATCTGGGCGTGGAGCGTCAGTTAAGCCCCATCACGCTTCTCAATTATCAGCGTCAGCTTGATGCCATCATTGCGCTTGCCGGGGAAATCGGCCTGCAGCGCTGGCAACAATGTGACGCCGCCGCGGTACGGGCTTTTGCCGTACGCAGTCGCCGCAAAGGGCTGGGAGCCGCCAGTCTGGCGCTACGTCTTTCGGCTTTACGCAGCTTCTTTGACTGGCTGGTGAGTCAGGGCGAGCTTCCGGCCAATCCCGCGAAGGGCGTTTCCGCTCCGAAAACGCCGCGTCACTTGCCAAAAAATATCGACGTGGACGACGTAAACCGTCTGCTGGATATCGATCTTAACGATCCGCTGGCGGTACGCGACAGGGCGATGCTGGAGGTAATGTACGGTGCCGGGCTGCGTTTATCCGAACTGGTGGGGCTGGATATCAAACACCTTGATTTGGAAAGTGGTGAGGTCTGGGTGATGGGGAAAGGCAGCAAAGAGCGCCGTTTACCCGTCGGGCGTAATGCGGTCATCTGGATTGAACACTGGCTGGATTTACGCGGATTATTTGGCAGCGAAGAAGAGGCACTGTTTCTCTCGAAATTGGGGAAACGTATTTCCGCGCGCAATGTGCAAAAACGCTTTGCTGAGTGGGGAATCAAACAGGGGCTGAACAGTCACGTGCACCCGCATAAACTGCGTCACTCCTTTGCCACCCATATGCTGGAGTCCAGCGGCGATCTGCGCGGCGTGCAGGAACTGTTGGGGCATGCTAACCTTTCCACCACACAAATCTATACCCATCTTGATTTTCAACACCTTGCCTCGGTGTATGACGCAGCGCATCCACGCGCCAAACGGGGGAAATAATGCGATTTTACCGGCCTGTGGGCCTCATCTCGGCCATCACTTTTGATCTCGACGATACCCTTTACGATAACCGCCCGGTTATTCTGCGCACTGAACAGGAGTCTCTGCTGTTTGTGCAACAATACCACCCCTCGCTGAATGCGCTGGAAAATACGGATTTGAAACGCATTCGCCAGTCGTTGTTGCTCGCGGAACCGGAGATCTACCACGATGTGACCGAATGGCGTCGTCGTGCGGTCGAACGCGCCATGCTGGATGCCGGGTTAACCGTTGATGAAGCGGCAGAAGGGGCACAAGCGGCAATGCAGCACTTCGCGAAATGGCGCAGCCGTGTTGATGTGCCGCAAGAGACCCACGAAACCCTGGCAAAGCTCGCTGAAAAATGGCCGCTGGTGGCAATCACCAACGGCAATGCACAGCCAGCGTTATTCGGCCTGGCCGATTACTTTGAATTTGTGCTGCGCGCTGGCCCTGACGGGCGTGCGAAGCCGTTTAATGATATGTACCACCTTGCGGCTGAACGCCTGAACATTCCGTTGGGTGAAATTCTGCACGTCGGCGATGACCTGACGACAGATGTCGCCGGTGCCATTCGCTGTGGTATGCAGGCCTGCTGGATCAAACCTGAAGGGACAGACCTGCTGACGGCTTCTGATAGCCGATTGCTGCCACATCTGGAGATTTCGCGGTTGGCATCCCTCACTACGCTGATATAATCACCACAAGTTCTGTATAAATTCCCAGGGGTTGTTGCGCTTTATCCTTCGGTCTACAGGTGCGTTGACGGCACTCACTCAGCCCAGTCACATAGTTAATCTATGCTCCTGGGGATTCATGAGCTTGCCGCCTTCCTGTAAACCAAATGATATAGCGCAACGGCTTCATACTAACCCGGCGGTGCCAATGGACGTTTCTTACCTGCTCGACAGCCTTAATGACAAACAGCGTGATGCGGTCGCCGCGTCGCGTAGCAATATGCTGGTGCTGGCCGGGGCAGGCAGTGGCAAGACGCGCGTGCTGGTGCATCGCATCGCCTGGCTGATGACCGTGGAAAACTGCTCGCCGTACTCCATTATGGCGGTGACCTTTACCAACAAAGCGGCGGCGGAAATGCGCCACCGTATCGGCCAGCTTATGGGGACCAGCCAGGGCGGTATGTGGGTGGGTACTTTTCACGGGCTGGCGCATCGCCTGTTGCGTGCGCACCATATGGACGCCAACCTGCCGCAGGATTTCCAGATCCTCGACAGCGAAGATCAGTTGCGTTTGCTTAAACGCCTGATCAAGGCGATGAACCTTGATGAGAAGCAGTGGCCGCCGCGCCAGGCCATGTGGTACATCAACGGCCAAAAAGATGAAGGCATTCGCCCGCACCATATTCAAAGTTACGGTAACCCGGTCGAGCAGACCTGGCAGAAGGTTTATCAGGCCTATCAGGAAGCCTGCGATCGCGCCGGGCTGGTGGATTTCGCCGAGCTGCTGCTCCGTGCCCACGAACTGTGGCTCAATAAGCCGCATATCCTGCAGCACTACCGCGAGCGTTTTACCAATATCCTGGTGGATGAGTTCCAGGATACCAACAACATTCAGTATGCCTGGATCCGCCTGCTGGCAGGCGACACCGGCAAAGTAATGATTGTCGGCGACGATGATCAGTCGATTTACGGCTGGCGTGGGGCGCAGGTGGAAAATATCCAGCGCTTCCTCAACGACTTCCCTGGCGCGCAGACGATCCGCCTGGAGCAGAACTACCGCTCAACCAGCAATATTCTCAGCGCGGCGAACGCCCTTATCGAAAACAACAACGGGCGTCTGGGGAAAAACCTGTGGACCGACGGTGCCGATGGCGAGCCGATTTCACTCTATTGCGCTTTCAACGAGCTGGATGAGGCTCGTTTTGTTGTTAACCGTATTAAAACCTGGCAGGAGAGCGGCGGTGCGCTGGAGCATTGCGCCATTCTCTATCGCAGTAACGCCCAGTCCCGTGTGCTGGAAGAGGCGTTATTACAGGCAAGCATGCCGTATCGTATTTACGGTGGGATGCGCTTCTTTGAACGTCAGGAAATCAAAGACGCACTCTCTTATTTGCGTCTGATTGCAAACCGAAATGACGATGCCGCCTTTGAACGTGTGGTGAATACGCCGACGCGTGGGATCGGTGACAGAACGCTGGACGTGGTCCGCCAGACTTCGCGCGATCGTCAACTGACGCTGTGGCAGGCGACACGCGAACTGTTGCAGGAAAAAGTGCTGGCCGGTCGCGCGGCAAGTGCATTACAGCGCTTTATGGAGCTGATTGACGCGCTGGCTCAGGAGACGGCTGACATGCCATTGCACGTACAAACGGACCGCGTGGTGAAAGATTCCGGCCTGTGGATGATGTACGAGCAGGAGAAAGGCGAGAAAGGCCAGACGCGTATCGAGAACTTAGAGGAACTGGTCACGGCAACGCGCCAGTTCAGCTACAACGAAGAAGATGAAGATCTGATGCCGTTACAGGCATTCCTCTCCCATGCCGCGCTTGAAGCGGGTGAAGGGCAGGCGGATACCTGGCAGGACGCAGTACAACTGATGACACTGCACTCCGCCAAGGGGCTTGAGTTCCCGCAGGTGTTTATTGTCGGGATGGAAGAGGGGATGTTCCCGAGCCAGATGTCGCTGGATGAAGGCGGCCGTCTGGAAGAGGAACGTCGGCTGGCCTATGTCGGCGTGACACGTGCGATGCAGAAGCTGACGCTGACTTATGCCGAAACCCGCCGTCTGTATGGCAAAGAGGCCTATCACCGTCCATCGCGCTTTATCGGCGAGTTGCCAGAAAACTGTGTCGAAGAGGTGCGCTTGCGCGCTACCGTCAGCCGTCCGGTCAGCCATCAACGCCTTGGCGCGCCGATTTCAGAGAACGACACGGGCTATAAACTGGGACAGCGTGTGCGTCATCCGAAGTTCGGTGAAGGGACAATTGTTAATCTGGAAGGCAGTGGCGAGCACAGCCGTTTGCAGGTGGCATTCCAGGGGCAGGGCATTAAATGGCTGGTGGCTGCTTATGCACGTCTTGAAACAGTGTAACTTTCAGAAAAATATCATTATTTTGTAATATTCTGCTAGCCTTATACGCTAAGGGGGAAATATTACCCTTTAGCGTTTCGTTGCGTGTTGACGCCTCATTTTTGCTGGCGTAACATGCGCGCACGATCACGCTAAGAGGACATTCGCCTTGGACACACCCAGTAGATACTGGCTCAATTCCCTGTCATCCAGGAACAACTCCTAAGGCTATCTCCTTATGCTGATGGCCTTAGTGGTTGTCAGCGACCTGCTGTATTCCCGTCGCGCTGAGTCAGGCTGTTTAATGGTCTGAAACGCCAAATGTTTCTTGTGTGCCCAACCGAACTGTCCAGTCATTTTTGCATTGGGAGTCCCGGCTATGCTGAGCGCATTTCAACTGGAAAATAATCGTTTAACCCGTCTCGAAGCTGACGAAATAAAGCACCTCGCCAGTTCCGTCTGGGTTGACCTGGTCGAGCCGGACGATGACGAGCGAACCCGCGTGCAGTCTGAATTGGGTCAGAACCTGGCGACACGCCCGGAACTGGAAGACATCGAAGCATCTGCGCGTTTTTTTGAAGATGAAGACGGCTTGCACATCCACTCCTTCTTCTTCTTTGAAGATGCGGAAGACCATGCTGGCAACTCCACCGTGGCATTTACTATCCGCGAAGGCCGCCTTTTCACCCTGCGTGAGCGCGAATTACCCGCTTTTCGTCTCTACCGTATGCGCGCCCGTAGCCAGGCTATGGTCGATGGCAACGCCTATGAGTTACTGCTCGATCTCTTCGAGACCAAAATCGAACAGCTCGCAGACGAAATCGAAAACATCTATAGCGATCTGGAAAAACTCAGCCGTGTGATCATGGAAGGTCATCAGGGTGATGAATATGACGAAGCGCTCTCCACGCTGGCGGAACTGGAAGATATCGGCTGGAAGGTACGTCTGTGTCTGATGGATACCCAGCGCGCGCTGAACTTCCTGGTGCGTAAAGCGCGTTTGCCGGGCGGTCAGTTGGAGCAGGCCCGCGAAATCCTGCGAGATATCGAATCTCTGCTGCCGCACAACGAATCCCTGTTCCAGAAAGTGAACTTCCTGATGCAGGCGGCAATGGGCTTTATCAATATTGAGCAGAACCGGATCATCAAGATCTTCTCGGTCGTTTCCGTTGTCTTCCTGCCGCCGACGCTGGTGGCATCCAGTTACGGGATGAACTTCGAGTTTATGCCTGAGCTGCACTGGAGCTTTGGCTACCCTGGCGCGATTGTCTTTATGATCCTCGCCGGGTTGGCGCCGTATCTCTACTTCAAACGTCGTAACTGGCTGTAAATCTAAAATAAAAGGTTCAGCAATTCTGCTGAACCTTCCTTTATGGATCTTATCGCGCGTGGCTTCCTTCACCTGCTCCGGCTGATTAAAGACGCGGCGATATCAGCGGTACGGAATCCTGACGCCGGCAATTACCGACCCCTGCGTTGGGTGTACAGTGCATCCATCACGAATATGGCGAGCGCTACCCAAATAAACCCGAATGTCACCATTTTGTCCGCCCCCGGATGCTCGTCATAAAACGTCACCGCCAGCAGGAACATCAGCGTTGGGCCAATGTACTGGAAGAAACCCAGTGTCGACAGGCGCAGACGCGTCGCCGCGCCGGTAAAGCACAGCAGGGGAACGGTAGTGACCACCCCGGCAGCCATCAACAGCAGATTAAGCGACCAGCTATTCTGTGTCATATGGCTGGTCGCGCTATCGGCAATCCCAAACAGCCAGATAGCCGCCACGGGCAGCAGCCACAGTGTTTCTACCAGCATGCCGGTTTGCGCGTCGACGGCGATTTTTTTACGCAGCAGGCCGTAGAAGGCGAAACTAAAGGCCAGGCCCAGCGAGATAATCGGCAAGGAGCCGAAGGCCCACAACTGTACCAGTACGCCACTGGCGGCCAATATTACCGCCAGCCACTGCATGCGGCGGAAACGTTCACCAAGGAAAACCATCCCCAGCAGGATATTAACCAGTGGGTTAATAAAATATCCCAGGCTTGCTTCCAGCAGATGGTGGTTATTTACTGACCAGATAAAGAGCAGCCAGTTACCTCCAACGAGAACGGCAGATACCGCTAACAGCAAGATTTTCTTTGGCGTACGTAAAAGCTGTTTCACCTGCGACCACTGACGGCTGACGCTTATCAGGGCGATCATGAAGAAGAAGGACCAGATAATTCGGTGAGTCAGGATTTCATCGGCAGGAACGAACCAGATAACTTTGAAATAGGCCGGTGCGACGCCCCAGATAAAATAAGCGGCCAGAGCAAATATCACTCCCAACCGCGTCTGTTTTGCATCCATCAGGAAAACTCTTTGCTGAAAAGTAACGACATTTTACCCGATTTTCGCGGCTTAACCCACCATATAGGTTGCTGTGGCGCTGGCGATATAGAGCTGCTCTTCGTTATGTAACTCGACACGCGCGACCGCAACCTTGTTCCCGGCACGCAGTAGCGTACTGGTGGCGGTGAAGCGATTACCCCGGCCCGGACGTAAATAATCGACGCGCAAATCAATGGTGCCCATTCGCGACAGACGAGCACGTAATTCATCTTCGGTGAGGGTGTCATGGCGCGTCAGCGTGCTGCCAACGCACACCAGACCTGCGGCGACATCCAGCGCGGAGGCAATAACCCCGCCGTGTAAAATGCTCTGTGCCCAGTTTCCCACCATCATGGGCTGATTGTTGAAGCTGAGTTGGGCAAAATCCTTCTCGTAGCGAGTAAGCTCCAGACCCAGCGCACGATTGAAGGGCATGTGGTAGACGAAAATCTCACCCACGAGTTTTAATGCGGCTTCTGCTGTGAGGACGGCAGACATAGTGGCTCTTCCGTTAGGTTAATGAAATGTTGATTTTATGCCTCTAAATTGTTGAATTCCAGTTTAAGAAAGGATACCTGCGCAGCGTCTCAATAAATATGTAGAATAGATGTTGTAAAAATATTCAGTTCATCAACATTGTTCAGGGGAAGAAAACCGATGCGGACGTTTCTGGGTTGGTTTGTGGCATTGTGTGCGCTGCCTTTTGCGGCTTTTGCGCAGGAAGCGACAGTAAAAGAAGTTCATGATGCGCCTGCTGTGCGCGGTAGTATTATCGCGAATATGCTGCAGGAGCATGATAATCCGTTCACGCTCTATCCGTATGAATCGAACTACCTGCTTTATACCTACACCAGCGACATGAACAAAGAAGCCATTCGTTCATATAGCTGGTCTGATGAAGCGCGTAAGGATGAAGTAAAATTCCAGCTCAGCCTGGCGTTCCCGCTGTGGCGCGGGATTGTCGGTCCGAATTCCGTGCTGGGCGCTTCCTATACGCAAAAATCGTGGTGGCAGCTTTCTAACACGAAGGAGCCTGCTTCTTCGCCGTTCCGTGAAACCAACTATGAACCGCAGTTGTTCCTCGGTTTCGCTACTGATTACAGCTTTGCGGGCTGGACGTTGCGCGATATGGAGTTTGGCTTCAACCATGACTCCAATGGCCGTTCTGATCCCACATCGCGTAGCTGGAACCGCCTTTATACGCGTTTAATGGCGCAAAATGGCAACTGGCTGGTGGAAGTAAAACCCTGGTATGTGGTGGGTAACACCGACGATAACCCGGATATCACCAAATATCTTGGTCACTATCAACTGCGGGTCGGCTACCAGTATGGCGAGGCCATTTTCAGCGTCAAAGGGCAGTACAACTGGAACACGGGCTACGGTGGCGCAGAAGTCGGCGTCAGCTATCCGATCACCAAACATGTCCGTTTCTACACCCAGGTGTACAGCGGTTATGGCGAGTCGTTAATTGACTACAATTTCAATCAGACGCGTGTTGGTGTCGGCGTAATGCTCAACGATCTGTTTTAAGCATTGCAGTTTCATGAGCAGGCGCTGAAAATAGCGCCTGTTTTCTTTTGTCGAGTGGAGTAAATGTGGCGCAGGCGGAAGTATTGAATCTGGAATCGACAGCCCTGGAAGTTTTACGGGAAACCTTCGGCTACCAGCAGTTCCGTCCGGGTCAGCAACATATCATTGATACCGTGCTCGGCGGCCGCGACTGTCTGGTTGTCATGCCGACCGGTGGCGGCAAATCTCTCTGTTATCAAATTCCGGCGCTGATTCTGCCGGGCCTGACGGTGGTGGTATCGCCGCTGATCTCTCTAATGAAAGATCAGGTTGATCAGTTACTGGCGAACGGCGTTGCTGCGGCCTGTCTGAACTCAACACAAAGTCGTGAACAACAGCTTGAGGTGATGGCCGGCTGCCGCACCGGACAAATCCGTCTGCTGTATATCGCTCCTGAGCGGCTGATGCTTGATAACTTTCTTGAGCAACTGACGCACTGGAACCCGGTACTCCTGGCGGTGGATGAAGCGCACTGTATCTCCCAGTGGGGCCATGATTTCCGCCCGGAATATGCCGCACTGGGCCAGCTTCGTCAGTATCTGCCGTCTGTGCCTTTTATGGCATTGACCGCCACGGCCGATGACACCACCCGTCGCGATATTGAACGTCTTCTGGGGCTGAACGACCCGCTGATTCAGATCAGCAGTTTTGACCGACCCAATATCCGCTACATGCTGATGGAGAAATTCAAACCGCTCGATCAGCTTTTACGCTATGTACACGACCAGCGCGGTAAGTCCGGAATTATTTACTGCAACAGCCGGGCGAAGGTGGAAGACACCGCCGCTCGCCTGCAAAGCCGGGGTTTTAGCGCCGCGGCGTATCATGCCGGGCTGGAAAACGCGGTGCGCGCCAGCGTGCAGGAGAAATTCCAGCGCGATGATCTGCAAATCGTGGTCGCGACCGTCGCATTCGGCATGGGGATTAACAAACCCAACGTGCGATTTGTGGTTCACTTCGACATTCCGCGTAATATCGAGTCTTACTATCAGGAAACCGGCCGAGCCGGGCGTGATGGCCTGCCCGCCGAGGCGATGCTGTTCTACGCGCCGGAAGACATGGCCTGGCTGCGCCGTTGCCTTGAAGAAAAACCGGCCGGGCAATTGCAGGATATTGAACGTCATAAGCTCAATGCGATGGGGGCGTTTGCGGAAGCGCAAACCTGCCGCCGTCTGGTCTTGCTCAATTACTTTGGCGAAGGGCGTCAGGAAGCCTGCGGTAACTGCGATATCTGCCTTGATCCGCCGAAACAGTACGATGGCCTGAACGATGCGCAAATTGCGCTCTCGACCATTGGTCGCGTCAATCAGCGTTTCGGGATGGGCTATGTGGTTGAGGTGATCCGTGGGGCGAATAACCAACGTATCCGTGAACTCGGCCACGATAAGCTTAAGGTTTATGGTATGGGCCGGGAAAAAAGCCATGAGCATTGGGTAAGCGTGATTCGCCAGCTTATTCATTTGGGGCTGGTCACGCAGAACATCGCCCAGCATTCATCGCTACAGATGACGGATGCCGCGCGTCCGGTGCTGCGTGGCGAGGTTCCGTTGCAACTCGCCGTGCCGCGTGTGGTCGCGCTGAAATCCCGGGTGATGCAGAAGGCAGCGGTCGGCAACTATGATCGCAAACTCTTCGCTAAGCTGCGCAAATTACGTAAAGCGATTGCCGATGAAAACAACGTGCCGCCGTATGTGGTCTTCAACGACGCAACGCTGATTGAAATGGCCGAACAGATGCCCATTACGCCAGGTGAAATGCTCGGGGTTAACGGCGTAGGCGTACGTAAACTTGAGCGCTTTGGTCAGGAGTTTATGGCGCTGATTCGTGCCCATGTAGATGGCGATGATGACGAGTAGCCAGCACAGAGAAAAAGTGTCAGGATAGTTACCCACTTTATTATTTATCCGCGAGTTAACCATGTTAATGCTGTTTCTCACCGTTGCCCTGGTGCACATTGTGGCGTTAATGAGCCCCGGCCCGGACTTCTTCTTTGTGTCGCAAACCGCCGTCAGCCGCTCCCGCAAAGAGGCGATGATGGGGGTGCTCGGCATTACTACAGGCGTGATGGTGTGGGCAGGCGTAGCACTGCTCGGTCTTAACCTGATCCTTGAAAAAATGGCCTGGCTGCACAGTATCATTATGGTCGGCGGCGGTCTGTACCTGTGCTGGATGGGTTACCAGATGCTGCGTGGTGCGCTGAAAAAAGAAGAGAACAAAGCCGATGCGCCGCAGATTGAACTGGCAACCAGCAGTGGTCGAAGCTTTATGAAGGGGCTGTTGACGAACCTCGCCAATCCGAAAGCGATTATCTACTTCGGTTCGGTGTTCTCACTGTTTGTCGGCGACAGCGTGGGTGCAGGGGCGCGCTGGGGGATCTTTATGCTGATCACGCTGGAAACTTTCGCCTGGTTCACCGTCGTGGCAAGCCTGTTCGCCTTACCGGCGATGCGCCGTGGTTATCAGCGTCTGGCGAAGTGGATTGATGGTTTTGCCGGTGCGCTGTTCGCCGGTTTCGGTATCCATTTGATCATTTCACGTTAATGTTTGTCCCGGAGGCGCTGCCGCTGTCCGGGGCTATGTGTTAGCCCGGATAAGGCGTTCACGCCGCATCCGGGACGACACCGAACTCAGGCATGCCTTGCCGATGCCAGCAGCGCTCCCACCAGCATAAACAACGAACCAAACACCCTGTTTAGCGCCTTCAACTGACGCGGGCCCTTAATCCAGGCGGCAATACGTTGCGCCAGCGTCGCATAGCCAATCATCACGATAATATCCACGACGATAGTGGTCACGCCGAGCACCACGTACTGCATCACCTGTGGCTCATTGGGCGCAATAAATTGCGGGAACAGCGCGGCGAGAAAGACGATGCTTTTGGGGTTCGTCAGGTTGACGAAAACCGCGCGTTTAAACAGCCGTGTACGCGATTGCGTATGCGCCAGAGTATTGAGGTCGATCGCGCCTGCGGCGCGCCACTGCTGAATACCAAGCCAAATCAGATAGGCGGCCCCGGCCCATTTCAGCACTTCAAACGCCACTACCGAGCGCGAGAAGAGGGTGCCCAGACCCACGCCAACCAGCACAATATGAATGCCTAAGCCGGTTTGTAGCCCGGCAATGGACGCCGCAGCGCCGCGATAACCGTGGCTTATCGAGGTGGTCATGGTATTAATCGCGCCGGAGCCGGGCGACAGGCTGAGAATGATCGATGTCAGCAGATAAGCGAACCACCACTCGAAGGTCATGAGAAACTCCCTGATTGTCTGTTTTTATGCCACAATACGCTATTGTTAGCGGAATTAGCTACAGGTCACAAAAACGTTTTTGTCGCGCAAGTGAGGGCGTAGCCAATGTACCGGCAAAACAAGGAGTGGGAAACCAGAGAAAGCGCGTTTGCCGCCTTTGCCACAGGCCCGTTAACCGACTTCTGGCGTCAACGAGAAGAGGCTGAATTTACCGGTGTGGATAATGTCCCGGTGCGTTTTGTCCGTTTCCATGCCGCCAGGCATGACAGGGTTATCGTGGTTTGCCCTGGTCGAATTGAAAGCTATGTGAAGTATGCTGAACTGGCATATGACCTCTTCCACCTTGGCTTTGATGTGCTCATCATCGACCACCGCGGACAGGGGCGTTCCGGTCGTTTGCTGGAAGATTCTCATCGCGGCCATGTGGTCAATTTCAGTGATTATGTCGATGATCTTACGGCGTTCTGGGAGCAGGAAGTGGCTCCGGGTCCGTGGCGCAAGCGTTACATTCTGGCGCACTCGATGGGGGGCGCGATTGCCACGCTCTTCGTGCAACGTTACCCACAAGCTAACTGTGATGCTATTGCGCTGTGCGCGCCGATGTTCGACATTATTATCCACCTGCCGGACTGGATGGTGCGTCCGCTGCTGGACTGGGCGGAAGGCTACCCGCGTATTCGCGAGAATTACGCCATTGGCACCGGCCGCTGGCATGCGCTGCCCTTTGCCATTAACACGCTGACCCACAGCCGCGAACGTTACCGGCGCAATCTGCGTTTCTACGCCGACGATCCTGAACTGCGCGTGGGAGGCCCAACCTGGCACTGGGTGCGGGAAGGTATCCTGGCCGGTGAGCAGGTGTTGGCCGGGGCCGCATCAGACACATCGCCCATGTTAATTATTCAGGCAGAAGAAGAGCGTGTTGTAGATAACCGCATGCACGATCGCTTTTGTGAAATGCGCGCCGCGGCGGGCCACCCCTGTGAAGGGGGGAAGCCGCTTGTCATCAAGGGCGCGTACCATGAGATCCTCTTTGAAGAGGACGCTATGCGCTCAGTCGCGCTCAACGCCATCGTCGATTTTTTCGATCGGTATAACTAATGAATTATTGAGGTTAACGTTTCCTATGTATCAGGTTGTTGCGTCTGATTTAGACGGCACATTGCTCTCCCCCGACCATACACTCTCCCCTTACGCGAAAGAAACGTTGAAGCTGCTCACCGAGCGCGGAGTGAACTTCGTTTTTGCGACGGGCCGCCACCACGTGGATGTCGGGCAAATCCGCGATAACCTGGGGATCAAGGCGTACATGATCACCTCGAACGGTGCGCGGGTTCACGATACCGATGGCAATCTGGTGTTCACTCATAACCTGGATCGGGATATTGCCAGCGATCTGTTTGGCGTGGTGCATAACAACCCGGACATCATCACCAATGTGTATCGCGATGATGAATGGTTTATGAACCGCCACCGCCCGGATGAAATGCGTTTCTTCAAAGAGGCGATTTTCCAGTATTCCCTGTATGAGCCAGGCTTGCTGGAGCCTGAAGGCATCAGCAAAGTCTTCTTCACCTGCGAAAAGCATGAGCAGTTGCTGCCGCTTGAGCAGGCGATTAATGCCCGTTGGGGCGATCGCGTGAACGTCAGTTTCTCGACGCTGACCTGTCTGGAGGTCATGGCTGGCGGTGTGTCGAAAGGACACGCGCTGGAAGCCGTTTCGAAGGCGCTTGGTTACAGTCTCAAAGAGTGCATCGCGTTTGGCGATGGCATGAACGATGCGGAAATGCTCTCCATGGCCGGTAAAGGGTGCATTATGGGCAACGCGCACCAGCGCCTGAAGGATTTGCATCCGGAGCTGGAAGTCATTGGCACCAACGCCGACAACGCCGTGCCGAATTACCTGCGTAAATTGTATTTGAGCTGATGAAGGGGTCAATTATTGACCAGTTGTCAACCTGATACTCCGCTACAATGAGTGTTCCTTATTCTGAGAGACATTCATTGTGGCGTTACTCATCATCACCACGATCCTGTGGGCCTTTTCCTTTAGTCTGATTGGCGAATACCTTGCCGGGCACGTCGACAGCTATTTTTCAGTGCTGATGCGCGTGGGGCTGGCGGCTCTGGTCTTCTTACCGTTCCTGCGCACCCGTGGACAAACGCTTAAAACGATCCTGCTCTACATGCTGGTGGGTGCGATGCAGCTTGGCATCATGTACCTGTTCAGCTTCCGTGCATATGTCTATTTGAGCGTATCGGAGTTCCTGTTATTCACTGTTCTGACGCCACTTTACATCACGCTGATTTATGATCTTCTCAGCAAACGTCGTTTACGGTGGGGCTACGCCCTGAGTGCGCTACTGGCGGTGGTTGGCGCAGCGATTATCCGTTACGACAAAGTCAGCGATCACTTCTGGACGGGCCTGATGTTTGTGCAACTCGCCAATATCAGTTTTGCGATTGGTATGGTGGGTTATAAACGCCTGATGGAAACGCGCCCGATGCCACAGCACAACGCGTTTGCCTGGTTCTATCTTGGCGCCGCTATCGTTGCTGTTATCGCCTGGTTCCTGTTGGGTAACCCGCAAAAACTGCCGACCACCAACCTGCAATGGGGCATCCTGGTATGGCTGGGCGTCGTGGCGTCCGGGCTGGGTTACTTTATGTGGAACTACGGGGCGACGCAGGTGGACGCCGGTACGCTTGGCATCATGAACAATGTGCATGTCCCGGCCGGGCTGCTGGTGAACCTTGCCATCTGGCAGGAGCAGCCGCACTGGCCGAGTTTTATCATTGGTGGGACGGTGATACTGGCCTCACTATGGGTGCATCGGCGCTGGGTCGCTCCGCGCTCCGCACAAACGGCAGATGGTCGCAGGCGTGGTTCCGCGCTGAGCGAATAAATGCCTCGGTGACCGGCTGGCGCTGCTCGCCATCGCGCACGGCAGCGTACAACCGGCTCCATAATCCCTCACCCAGGGTTTTGGTCACCACCAGACCCTGGCGTTCAAAACTTTCCACCACCCAGTGCGGCAGGGCGGCAATGCCCATCCGCGCCGCGACCATCTGAATCAACAGCAACGTATTGTCCACGCTTTTAAGCTGCGGGCTGATGCCTGCCGGTTGCAGGAAATGGCGCCAGATATCCAGGCGGCTACGCTGCACCGGATAAATAAGCAGTGTCTCGGTGGCGATATCTTCCGGGGTGATCCGTGTGCGTGAGGCCAGCGGACTCTCCGGTGAAAGCACCAGCCGTACTTCAAAATCGAACATCGGCGAATAGTGCAAGCCACTGCGCGGCAGAATGTCCGAGGTCATCACCAGATCCAGTTCGCCCTGCTGGAGCGCGGGCTGCGGGTCGAAGGTAACGCCCGATTTAAAATCCATTTCTACATGCGGCCATTGAGTGCGAAAACTTTCCAGCGCCGGCGTCAGCCACTGAATACAGCTATGGCATTCAATCGCGATACGCAGGTGGGTCTGCTGTGGTTCATTGCAGGCCTGCAGTGCGCTACTGATTTGCGGCAGCACCTGATTGGCCAGTTGCAGCAGGATTTCCCCCTGCGGCGTAAAGCGTAAAGGCTGGCTTTTGCGCACAAAGAGTCGAAAGCCAAGGCGCTGTTCCAGATCGCTGAACTGGTGGGAAAGTGCGGATTGCGTCTGATGCAATGCCGCCGCTGCCGCAGCCAGCGATCCGCAGTTCCGTAACGCTTGTAGCGTTTTCAGATGTTTAATTTCGATCATGAAAGTCCTTCACTTCGGCATGACAAATTTGCGCTTGAGGAATATACAGTAACCGCCAAATATGGATGTGTAAACATCTGGATGGCTAAATACTTTATCTTTCGAATTTATGGTGCGTTGGCCGCACTTCCTCAACCCAGTCACTTACCTCAGTAAGCTCCTGGGGATGAGCAAGCTTGCCGCCTTCCCTAAATCCGAAATCTTTCGGATTGAAATTATGAGGCTCAAAAAATGACAATTATTAACCACACCCTCGGTTTTCCTCGCGTTGGCCTGCGTCGCGAGCTGAAAAAAGCGCAAGAAAGTTACTGGGCGGGTAACTCATCCCGTGACGCATTGCTGGCGACAGGGCGCGAACTGCGTGCGCGTCACTGGGAGCAGCAAAAAGCGGCGGGCATCGACCTGCTGCCAGTGGGGGATTTCGCCTGGTACGACCATGTTCTGACCACCAGCCTGATGCTCGGCAACGTCCCGGCTCGTCATCAGAACAGCGACGGCTCCGTTGATATCGACACCCTGTTCCGTATTGGCCGTGGCCGCGCACCGACCGGCGAACCCGCGGCAGCGGCAGAAATGACCAAATGGTTTAACACCAACTATCACTATATGGTGCCGGAGTTCACCAAAGGCCAGCCGTTCAAACTGACCTGGACGCAGTTGCTGGATGAAGTGGACGAAGCACTGGCGCTGGGCCACAAGGTGAAACCTGTCCTGCTGGGGCCGGTGACGTACCTGTGGCTGGGCAAAGTGAAAGGTGAGCAGTTTGACCGCCTGAGCCTGCTTAATGACATTCTGCCGGTCTACAAACAGGTACTGGCTGAACTGGCGAAACGCGGCATCGAGTGGGTACAAATCGACGAACCTGCGCTGGTACTGGAGCTGCCCCAGGTTTGGCTGGATGCTTTCAAACCGGCTTACGACGCACTCGCAGGCCAGGTGAAACTGCTGCTGACCACCTATTTTGAAGGCGTAACACCGAACCTAGACACCCTCACCGCGCTGCCGGTACAGGGGCTGCACGTTGACCTGGTCCACGGTAAAGATGACGTTGCTGAATTGCACAAGCGCCTGCCCGCTGACTGGCTGCTCTCGGCAGGGCTGGTGAATGGCCGTAACGTCTGGCGTGCCGATCTGAGCGCAAAATATGCACAGATTAAAGGGGTAGCAGGGAAGCGCCCGCTGTGGGTGGCCTCTTCATGTTCCCTGCTGCACAGCCCGATCGATTTGAGCGTGGAGACGCGTCTGGATGCGGAAGTGAAGAGCTGGTTTGCCTTCGCCCTGCAAAAATGTGAAGAACTGGCGCTGCTGCGCGATGCGCTGAACAGCGGTAATACCGCTGCAATTGAGGCCTGGAGCGCCCCGATTCAGGCGCGCCGCCACTCAACCCGTGTGCACAATACCGCCGTTTCGCAGCGTCTGGCGGCCATCACCGCAGAAGACAGCCAGCGCACCAGCACTTATGAAGTCCGCGCCAAAGCACAGCGCGCCCGTTTTAACCTGCCCGCATGGCCGACGACGACCATCGGTTCATTCCCGCAGACCACAGAGATCCGTGGTTTACGACTGGACTTCAAAAAAGGCAATCTGGACGCAAATAACTACCGTATCGGTATCGCTGAACACATCAGGCAGGCGATTGTGGAGCAGGAGCGTTTAGGGCTGGACGTGCTGGTCCACGGTGAAGCCGAGCGTAATGACATGGTGGAATACTTTAGCGAGCATCTCGACGGCTTTGTCTTTACGCAGAACGGCTGGGTGCAGAGTTACGGCTCCCGCTGCGTGAAGCCGCCGGTGGTCATTGGCGATGTCAGCCGCCCGGAAGCGATTACCGTTGAGTGGGCGAAGTATGCGCAGTCCCTGACCAGTAAGCCGGTAAAAGGGATGCTGACGGGGCCGGTGACTATCCTGTGCTGGTCCTTCCCGCGTGAAGATGTGAGCCGTGAAACTATCGCCAAACAAATTGCGCTGGCGCTGCGTGACGAAGTCGCAGATCTGGAAGCCGCCGGTATCGGCATCATCCAGATTGACGAGCCGGCCCTGCGTGAAGGTCTGCCGCTGCGCCGCCGCGACTGGGATGCGTATCTGGAGTGGGGCGTGGAAGCTTTTCGCATTAATGCGGCCGTGGCGAGGGATGAAACCCAGATTCACACCCACATGTGTTATTGCGAGTTTAACGACATCATGGACTCTATTGCCGCCCTGGACGCAGACGTGATCACCATTGAGACCTCGCGCTCGGATATGGAATTGCTGGAGTCGTTCGAAGAGTTTGAATACCCGAACGAAATCGGACCGGGCGTGTATGACATTCACTCGCCGAACGTACCGAGCGTGGAGTGGATTGAAGCGCTGCTGGCAAAAGCCGCCCAGCGTATCCCGGCAGAGCGCCTGTGGGTGAACCCGGACTGCGGCCTGAAAACCCGCGGCTGGCCGGAAACCCGAAGCGCCCTGGCAAATATGGTGAAAGCCGCGCAGAACCTGCGTCAGGCTTAATGATCAGCACCGTCCGTTAGGGCGGTGCGCTATCCCTCTTCCCGACACAGCCACTGCGTGCGGCGCTGTGCCAGCAGATCGCGCTGGGGGCCGGTGGGGGCTCTGTCGCTCACCACATAATGGAAATCGCCGATATCACCGTTGCGGCACATCGCCCGGCGGCCAAACTTGGTGCTATCAACCACCAGAACATTGACTTCCGCACTGGCGACCAGCGCCTGACGTGCCACTACCTCTTCATCGTTGAAATCGTACAGCTCGCCCTCTTCGCCAATTCCGCCAACGGACACCACCCCGATATCGACACGATAACGGCGAAAGAAGGTCAGGGCGTCACTGCCAATCACATCCAGATCGCGCTTACGCACGCGACCACCCGCGACGGTCAGTTCGCAGCCAGGAAGCAGACTTAGCGGCGTGGCGGCGTGCAGATTATTGGTACACACCGCCAGACGGATATCGTCCGGCAGGGCGCGCGCTACCATTTCCACGGTGGTGCCGGTGCCGAGAAAGCAGCTTTGCGCCTCGCTGAGCAACTGCGCGACCCGTTCGCCAATCCAGCGCTTACCGATGACGTTGACGATCTCGCGCTGTTGATAACCAATATTTTCGCGTGCGAAAGGGGCGACCATGCCATGACGGCGCAATAACAGCCCTTGCGCGGTGAGTTCGCGCAAATCGCTGCGCACTGTTTGCAGCGAGACGCCGAAATAGTGCGCCAGTTGTTCAATGCTACTCTCACCGTGCTCTGTCACGATGGCGACAATCGCGCTGCGACGTGCTTCTGGAGTCATATTTGCGTCCGGCAGAGGGAATTTGCGCTCATGCTAGCCCGCGAATATGAAATTATTACTACGAAAAAAACGGGTCATATTTCTGTCAGATTCCCTTGTTTTAATCGTCACAACGAAAACCAGGGGGACGAAAACATGAGTAAGAAAATTGCGCTGGCAGCGGCATTGCTGGCTTTCATGAGTGGTACCGCTTTCGCGAAATCCACTCTGACGCTCTACACCAGCCAGCCAACCGAAGATGCGCAAATGACGGTGAGCGCGTTTGAGCAGGCGCACCCGGATGTCGAAGTAAAATGGATTCGCGATGGAACCGCCAAGCTGATTGCCCGCCTGCAGGCTGAAATTTCAGCCGGTGGCGCCAGCCCGGATGTCTTACTCATCGCCGACAGTGTGTCGATGGAGTCCCTGAAACAGCAAAACCTGCTGGCGGCCTACAAATCACCGCAGGCCAGCCGCTACGATGCTCAACTCTATGATAAAGATGGCTACTACTACGGCACGAAACTTATCACTACCGGCATTGCGTACCACAGCAAAGCCCCGGTGAAGCCGGAATCCTGGCAGGATCTGCTCAAGCCTGAACTGAAAAATATGACCACCTTGCCAAGCCCGCTCTATTCCGGCGCCGCGCAGATTCATATGGCGACGTTAATGAATGACCCGCAGCTCGGCTGGCCGTATTACGAGAAACTGAAAGAGAACGGCGCGATGCCGCAGAGTGGTAATGGCGGCGTGATGAGCGCCATCACCTCTGGCAGCAAAGCCTACGGCGTACTGGTGGATTACATGGCGATCCGTGAAAAAGCCAAAGGCGCGCCGATTGAGTTCGTTTTCCCGAAAGAGGGCGTTAGCATCGTGACCGAACCGGTCGCCATGATGAAAGGGGCGAAAAACCCTGAGGACGCGAAAGCCTTCATCGATTTTGTCCTCTCCGCAGACGGGCAGAAGCTGGTTCTCAAACAGGGCTACCTGACGGCGGACGCCAGCTTACCAGTACCTCAGGGCTTCCCGGCGCGTGACACCATTAAACTGATGCCATACGACCCGGCAAAAGCGCTGGCTGATACCGAAGCAAACAAAAAGCGTTTTGCCGATCTGTTCGGAAACCGCTAAGTCATGACGGACATGACACTGCACCAATCTACCGCCAGCAGCCCGCCGAAAGGGCTGCTGTGGCTATTACTCGCGCTGATCGCCTTGCTGAGTCTGCTGCCCAGCCTGCGACTGCTTATTTCCGCCCTCTTTGACTGGCAGCAAGGTAGCAACAGTAGCCTGTGGCGCGTGTTGAGCAATGAAGCCACCTGGGTTGCGCTCTACAATAGCCTGTATACCAGCGGGTTAGGCACGGTGCTGTCGCTGCTGTTGGGCAGTTTTTTCGCCTTTTGCCTGGCCCTGACCAATATTCGTGGCAAGCAGATTTGGGTCTTCCTGTTCATGCTGCCAATGATGATCCCCCCGCAGGTCACCGCCCTGAGTTGGTTACAATTGTTTGGCCCCAGCAGCATTTTGCTCAACAGTATTGGGCTCGCGCCGGGGTTTGGCAGTACCAATCCCCTTTACTCGCCGGAAGGCATCGCGCTATTGCTGGGGATCCAGCATGCGCCGCTGGTCTTTCTGGCCCTGCGCACGCAGCTACAGTGTCTGCCAAAAGAGCAAATTGAAGCCGCGCGGCTGAATGGCGCCTCGTTGTGGCGGGTGTTTATCGATATCGTATTGCCGCTGTGCCGCACCGCGCTGTGGGCCGGTGCGGCGATTGCATTTGTCTCCGCGCTGGGTAACTTCGGCATTCCCGCCATGCTCGGGATACCCATTTCCTATTTCGTGCTGCCGATTCAGATTTACCAGACGCTCTCCAGCTTTGGTCCGTCGATGTTAAACGACGTCGCGGCGCTGTCTGTGCTGATGGGCGTGCTCGCCATTGGTATCGTGACCTTGCAGGGATATATGCAGCGTCGTCACGCGCTGCCGCTTATCGGGATGGCCGGGCGGGCGCTCAGTTTTCAGTTAGGTAAATGGCGACTGGCGACCGAAGTGCTGCTGGGAATGGTGTTGTGCGCCATCCTGCTGGCGCCTCTGCTGGCGCTGATTGCAACGTCGCTGGTACCCACGCTGGGTGTGCCGCTGAATGCCGATACCCTGACCTTTGCCGCCTGGCGAGCGATGTTTGATAACCAGAGCGCTACCTGGCGAGCACTCACTAACAGTATCTCGCTCTCCGTGAGCGCCTCGCTGGTTCTGATGTTGCTGTGTCTGCCACTGGCGTGGCTACTGGTGCGCTATCCCAGCCGTCCGCTACGGTGGTTATATAGCGTCATCGATATTCCCTACACCCTGCCGGGCGTGGTGCTGGCGATTGCCTTTATTTTGCTGTTTGCCCGTCCGCTGCCGCTGGTGGGTATCAGTCTGAGTGGGACGCTGACCATCATTTTCCTCGCTTATCTTGCCCGTTTTCTGACGGTCTGCCTAAAGCCGGTGCATAACAGCATGTTGCAGCTTGACCCGGCGATGGAAGAGGCGGCCAGTCTGGCCGGGGCGAATTTCTCGCAGCGTTTGCGTCATATTGTGTTGCCGCTGCTGGCCCCTGCCGCATTTGCCGGGGCGCTGCTGGTCTTTCTGACCGCCGTCAACGAGCTGACCGTTTCCGCGCTGTTGTGGAGTGCCGGTAAAGAGACGCTCGGGGTGGTGATTTTTAATCTCGACGAAAGCGGCAACAAGGTGCTGGCCTCGGCGATCTCCGTGTTAGTCGTGGGGCTGGTGGCCTGCGTCATGTTATTGCTGAGCAGTCTCGGCAAGTATTTACCCAAAGGAGTTATCCCGTGGCAGAGCTAATACTGGAACGGCTGAACAAGGTGTTTGGAGAACAGGCCGTGGTGCGGGATCTGAGTCTGACCATTCCCGAAGGGGCCTTCACCGCACTGCTGGGGCCGAGCGGCTGTGGCAAAACCACCACGCTGCGTATTCTTGCCGGGCTTGAGCACCTCTCTTCCGGGCGTTTGTTGCTGGGGGATCGCCTGCTGGCGGACTCGCGGGTGCATATGCCGCCGGAAACCCGCGATATGGGGATGGTATTCCAGTCTTATGCCCTCTGGCCGCATATGACAGTGGCGGAAAACGTGGGTTATCCGCTGAAATTGCGCAAAGTGAATGGCGCTGCGCGCCAGAAGCGGGTGATGGAAGCGCTCGATGTGGTGGAACTGGGCGCTTATGCCGGGCGCTCGCCGCAGGAGCTTAGCGGCGGTCAACGTCAACGCGTGGCGCTGGCCCGTTGCCTGGTGTCGGAGCCGGAAGTGGTGTTGCTCGATGAACCGCTGGCGAACCTCGACCGTCATCTGCGCGCCACCATGGAGCAGACGTTTCGCGAGTTTCACCGCCGTACCGGCGCGACTTTTGTCTATGTTACCCACGATCAGGCCGAGGCGATGGCGCTGGCCAGCCACATTGCGGTGATGCATCAGGGAGAATTAATGCAGTGGGGGGCGCCGCAGACGCTATATCAGCATCCACAAAATGCCTGGGTGGCGGGGTTTATCGGTAAAGGCAGCATTCTGTCGCTGGCAACCCAGTATCCGCAAGCACAACTGGATAGCGCGCAATTGCATGACGGTCTTGCCCCCGACAATACACAGCCGCGCCAGCAGGTGTTAGTTCGCCCGGAGCATGTCATGGTGAGTGATAGCGGGTTGCAGGCAACGGTGGAAAGCTGCATTTTCCAGGGAGAACGCTACCTGCTGGAACTGCGTCTACCGGATGGGCAGCGGTTAAGCGCCTTCCACCATTTGCCATTGCGTGAACAGCAGAGCGCAGGTGTGCGCCTGTTACAAGGATGGTGCCTGGAGGCGGCGTGACGGTACAAATTGAGATTATCAGTGGGGCGGGACATAAAGCCCCCGCAGCGATTCTGGTTTCCACGCCCCGGCAACGTATTTTGCTGGACGCAGGCGGTGCGCTGGATCCGCATACAGAACTCTGGCCAGTGCCGGAAAAGATCGATGCGATCCTGCTTAGCCATGATCATGTCGATCATATTGGCGGTTTGCATCGTCTTGCGCCGCACATCCCGGTCTATTGTACGCAGACCACCGCACAATCATTACCCGCAGGGCACAACGTTCACCCGATTGCGGTACGTGGACAATTCCAGTTGGGCGACATTACGGTGACGACGGGCAGTTGCGGACACGCCTGGGGCGGGGTGTGGTTTCATCTTAATGTGGCCGGCGGCCTGTTTTACAGCGGCGATATCAGCATGGAATCGGCGCTGTTTCGCTTTGATGCACCGCCGCCTGCGCAGATTGCGCTGGTGGATGCGTCGTATGGGCTCTATAACGTTTCACAACGCCAGCAGTGGGATAAATTGCGTGCTCGTCTGACGCATCCGGTGCTGTGTCCGGTACCGCCGTCGGGCAGGGCGGTGGAACTGACGCTGCTACTGGCGCGTGAGGGACGTACCGATATCGCGCTTGATGCGCCCTGTCAGGAGGTGCTCAGGCAAATGGCCGCGCATAATGACGGCAGTTTGCGCGAGGATGTGGCGGCAGATTTACAGCAGCTTTTGCGCACCCTTCCGGCGTTTTCCGCCCAGTCATCGCTGATTCTGGCCGCAGATCCTGATGGGCAAAGTGGGGTGGCGGGCGAACTGCGCCGACGCAAAGATTTCCACCATCGTACCCTGTTTACGGGTCATATGAATCGCCTTAACCATCAACAGTGGCTGGCTGGAGAAGTGGATTTTTGCCGCTGGAATGTGCATCCAACTCTCAAAACCTTAATGTTGTTGGTGTCGATGCTAAAGTGCAGCAAGCTGGTGCCGATGTTTACTCATGTAGAGGACATCCAGGACTGGCAGTTCGCACCTGAATGCCACATCGTTACACAGAATATGTTGGGGGTGGATCTATGCCACTGATATGCAAACCCTTTGTTTTTGTTCGTCACGGCGAGACGCCGCTTAACCGCGATAAAGTGATTGGCGGGAGTACGGATGTGCCGCTGACCGACGAAGGGGAGCAGCAGGCACGTTCCGCTGCACCCATTCTGGGCCGTTATGACTGGAATGGTGTGGCGGTAAGTTCGCTCAGGCGGGCCCAACGCACCCTCGAACTGGCGCTGCCTGGTGCGGCCCATGTGGTTATGCCGGATTTATGTGAGCGCGACTGGGGCGAGCTGGAAAACCGTCCGCTGGCAGAGTTAACGCCGTATGAAAGTACGCCGCCTGGCGGTGAAAGTTGGGAGACGTTTTGCACCCGCGTCACAGATGCGCTTAACAGCCTGCTGGAACAATACGATACGCCGTTAATTGTGGCGCATTCTGGCGTTTACCGTGTGATCCGCTACCACGCCTTCGGCACGCCTTATGGCGATCGCGTGGGGAACGCGGTGCCGATGTGGATCTCGCCTGGCGAAACGCCACAAGAGTGGCAGATAGTCCCACTGGCGGAACGTGATTAAGCGGCACGAGAGCCAGGCACGTGTTGCGAGCGACACAGATCATACCGTCCTGCGTCGCTCTGCATAGGCCGTATTAGCGTGATACACCACCGTACTGGGCGAACCAGTCCAGCATCCGGCGCCAGCTATCTTTGGCTGATTCTTCATGGTAGCTGGGACGATAATCGGCGTTAAATGCGTGCCCGGCGTCAGGATAAACCACGATCTCGGCGTGCGCGTTGGCGGCGCGTAACGCCTGACGCATGGTCTCGACAGTCTCCAGCGGGATCCCCGTATCCTGCGCGCCATACAGACCGAGGACCGGCGCATTGAGGTCGGTGGCGATATCCACCGGATGCTTCGGTGAATTCAGTGATTTTTGTCCCACCAGTTTCCCATACCAGGCGACCGCTGCTTTCAATTGCGGGTTATGGGCCGCGTACAGCCAGGTAATCCTTCCTCCCCAGCAAAAACCGGTCGCCAGCAGTCGATGAGCATCACCGCCATTACGTGCCGCCCAGTTGGCAACATGATCGAGGTCGGCCAGCACCTGCGCATCGGGCACCTTCATGACCAGCCCATCAAAAAGGGTCTGAATATCCGCGAAATCATTCGGGTCACCCTGACGAAAATAGAGTTCAGGGGCGACGGCCAGATACCCTTCGAGCGCAAGGCGGCGGCACAGGTCGCGAATATGCTCATGTACGCCGAAGATTTCCTGAATCACCAGCACCACGGGCAGGGGATCGGAGGCATTTTTAGGCCGCGCATGGTACGCAGGCATGCTATCGCCCTGGCTTGGGATCGTGGTTTCGCCAGCGATGATGGCGTCTTCCGGGGTGTGCAGTGTGGTTGAAGCGTGAGGTGATGCCGCCGGTGCGAAGCCCGGTAATGTTTTGGTTGTCATGGCGTTCTCCATACCCTTTATTTAGCGCTCCACTAACTATAGTCCGACAGAGCGCAAATCATCCTGCGCGAAAAAGGCTATCTTTGGAGCAGGGCGAGACGGCTGAATGTGTTAATGTGATTGATATCACTGTTTTATGGAAATGTTATGCAAACAAATTACATCATGGAGATCTCAGTCACGAAATTGCGTGCATACCTTCTGTAAAGTACCGTTTTGCTTCTTCTGACTAACCCTGATCACAGAGGAGTTTTTATGTCCAAGTCTGATGTTTTTCATCTCGGCCTCACCAAGAACGATTTACAAGGGGCTACGCTTGCCATCGTCCCTGGCGATCCAGAGCGTGTGGAAAAGATCGCCGCGCTGATGGATAAGCCGGTTAAGCTGGCATCTCACCGCGAGTTCACCTCCTGGCGCGCTGAACTGGATGGCAAAGCTGTCATCGTCTGCTCCACCGGTATCGGTGGCCCGTCAACCTCTATCGCTGTAGAAGAGCTGGCCCAACTGGGTATCCGCACTTTCCTGCGCGTCGGTACGACAGGCGCTATTCAGCCTAATATCAATGTTGGTGATGTACTGGTCACCACCGCGTCCGTCCGTTTGGACGGTGCAAGCCTGCATTTTGCGCCGATGGAATATCCGGCTGTGGCTGACTTCGAGTGCACCACCGCGCTGGTGGCTGCGGCGAAAGAAGTGGGGGCAACCACCCATATCGGTGTGACCGCCTCTTCCGACACCTTCTACCCGGGCCAGGAGCGTTATGACACCTTCTCCGGCCGCGTGGTGAGCCGTTTCAAAGGTTCTATGGAAGAGTGGCAGTCCATGGGCGTAATGAACTACGAAATGGAATCCGCAACCTTGCTGACCATGTGCTCAAGCCAGGGGCTGCGTGCCGGGATGGTGGCGGGTGTTATCGTCAACCGTACCCAGCAGGAAATTCCAAACGCTGAGACCATGAAGCAAACGGAAAGCCATGCGGTGAAAATCGTGGTGGAAGCCGCGCGCCGTCTGCTGTAATTATTTCCTTCTGTATGAAGGCCGGCATGTCCGGCCTTTTGCTTATCTGCTGTTTCCCAGGGCGGGATTAATCCGTATTTTGCCCACCTGCCACGCTTGCGGTTCACAATAAAAACAACCGATTCGTATCCGCTGCTTATAGAACACACCCTTAATGAACTGTTCAGCGGAGGGTTGAAACGTAGGGCAATCTCGCCCAATCTGTTACACTTCACGAACATTTTCTTCAATAGCAGGCACTAAGATGGCGGAAGATTCAAAAGAGACGACGCACTTTGGTTTTCAGACCGTCGCCAAAGATCAGAAAGCCGAGATGGTGGCACACGTGTTCCACTCGGTTGCTGCAAAATACGATGTCATGAACGACTTAATGTCGATGGGCATCCACCGTTTGTGGAAACGTTTTACGATCGACTGTAGCGGCGTGCGTCGCGGGCAAAAAGTTCTCGATTTGGCCGGGGGAACCGGCGACCTGACGGCTAAATTCTCTCGTCTGGTCGGCGAAACAGGTCAGGTAGTGTTGGCAGACATTAACGAGTCCATGCTCAAAATGGGCCGCGAAAAACTGCGCAATATCGGCATTATCGGCAACGTTGAATATGTCCAGGCGAATGCCGAAGCGCTGCCGTTCCCGGATAACACGTTTGACTGCATCACCATCTCTTTTGGTCTGCGTAATGTCACCGAAAAAGAGAGCGCCCTGCGTTCTATGTACCGCGTGCTTAAACCCGGTGGACGCCTGCTGGTGCTGGAATTTTCCAAACCGATTATTGAACCGCTGAGCAAGGTGTATGACGCCTACTCTTTCCATGTGCTGCCGCGCATTGGGCAACTGGTAGCCAGCGATGCGGAAAGCTACCGCTATCTGGCGGAATCCATCCGTATGCATCCGGATCAGGAAACCCTGAAAGCGATGATGCAGAGCGCAGGATTTGAAAACGTCGATTACTACAACATGACCGCAGGCATTGTTGCGCTGCATCGTGGCTACAAGTTCTGACAGGAGTTCACATGCCTTTTAAGCCACTGGTGACTGCGGGTGTTGAGCGTGTGCTGAATACCTTTTTCTATCGCGAGCGGGCGCTTAAACCTGCCCGGCAGCGGTTGCAGGGAAAAGTGTTGCGCATTGCGCTAAAAGAATTTGCTTCGCCACTGGTGCTGGCCTTTAGTGAACGCCAGGTCGATGTGCTGGGCGAGTGGGAAGGCGAGGCGGATTGTACGGTGATTACCCAGCTTCGCGTTTTGCCTAAGCTGCGTGACAGACAGCAGTTGACTGCGCTGATTCGCTCGGGCGAACTGGAAGTCCAGGGCGATATTCAGGTGGTGCAAAATCTTGTTGCGCTGATGGATCTGGCCGAATTCGATGTTGCGGAACTGCTGGCCCCTTATACCGGCGATGTGGCTGCTGAGGGGATTGGCAAAGCACTGCGTAACGGTGCGTTTCTGGTACGCCACGGCTTTGAGCGCCAGCAGAACTATGTGGCAGAAGTGCTTACCGAAGAGTGGCGTCTGGCGCCTGGGGCACTGGAAGTGGCCTGGTTTGCGGAAGAAACCGCCGCAGTAGAACGCGCAGTGGACGCATTCAGCAAACGCCTGGATAAACTGGAGGGCAAATGACGCCAGGAGAAATTCGGCGCCTCTATTTCATCATCCAGACCTTTTTGAGTTACGGCCTTGATGAGCTTATCCCCGTCATGCGTATTACGTTGCCGCTGCGACTCTGGCGACGCACGCTATTCTGGATGCCCAATCGGCATAAAGAGAAAGCACTTGGGGTACGCTTACGCCTGGCGTTACAGGAGTTAGGTCCGGTATGGATTAAATTCGGGCAAATGCTCTCTACCCGACGCGATCTCTTTCCGCCGCATATCGCCGATCAACTGGCTATGTTGCAGGACAGAGTGGCCCCTTTCGATGGCGTACTGGCCAAACAGCAGATTGAAAAAGCGATGGGCGGTCTGCCCGTTGAGGCGTGGTTTGATGATTTCGAGATTGAGCCGCTGGCCTCCGCTTCCATTGCCCAGGTACATACCGCGCGGTTGAAAGAGAACGGCAAAGAGGTGGTCATTAAAGTCATCCGCCCGGACATTCTGCCGATCATCAAAGCAGACTTAAAACTCATTTACCGTCTGGCTGGCTGGGTGCCGCGCTTGCTGCCGGACGGGCGTCGTCTGCGTCCGCAAGAAGTGGTGCGCGAGTACGAAAAAACGTTGATCGACGAACTCGATTTACTCCGTGAGTCGGCGAACGCTATCCAGCTGCGACGTAACTTCGAAAACAGCCCGATGCTCTATATTCCCGAAGTGTATCCGGACTACTGTAGCCAGAACATGATGGTGATGGAGCGCATCTACGGCATTCCGGTCTCCGATGTGGCGACACTGGAGAAAAACGGGACCAACCTGAAATTGTTGGCTGAGCGCGGTGTTCAGGTGTTCTTCACCCAGGTTTTCCGCGACAGTTTCTTCCATGCAGATATGCATCCTGGCAATATTTTCGTCAGCTTTGAACACCCGGAAAACCCCCAGTATATCGGTATCGACTGCGGTATCGTCGGGTCGTTGAACAAAGAAGATAAGCGTTATCTTGCGGAAAACTTTATCGCCTTCTTCAACCGCGATTACCGTAAGGTGGCTGAGCTGCATGTCGATTCCGGCTGGGTGCCGCCGGATACGAACGTTGAAGATTTCGAATTTGCTATTCGTACCGTGTGCGAACCGATTTTTGAAAAGCCGCTGGCGGAAATATCGTTTGGCCATGTGCTGCTGAACCTGTTTAACACCGCACGCCGTTTCAATATGGAAGTCCAGCCGCAACTGGTGCTGCTGCAGAAAACCCTGCTTTATATTGAGGGGGTGGGACGTCAACTTTATCCACAACTGGATCTATGGAAAACGGCGAAGCCATTCCTGGAGTCGTGGATTAAAGATCAGGTGGGTATACCGGCGCTGTTGAAAGCGGTGAAAGAGAAAGGGCCCTTCTGGATCGAGAAAATGCCAGAGCTTCCTGAACTGGTGTACAACAGCTTGCGGCAGGGTAAGCAATTGCAGCATAGCGTTGATAGGATCGCCAGCGAGTTGCAGACCAACCATGTGCGTCAGGGGCAATCCCGTTATCTGTTTGGCATCGGCGCGACGCTGATGTTGAGTGGAACCCTGTTGCTGATTAATCGCCCGGAATGGGGTTTCGCCCCCGGATGGTTAATGGCTATCGGTTTATTAACCTGGATTGTCGGTTGGCGCAAAACTCGCTGATTTTAACATCGCCCCTGGGAGGCACGGTAACGTATACTGTGGCTTGTTTTCATCATCTCCTACAGAGGACTATGTATGGGTGGTATCAGTATTTGGCAGTTGTTGATTGTTGCGGTTATCGTCGTGCTGCTGTTTGGAACGAAAAAACTCGGTTCTATCGGTTCCGATTTGGGTGCATCGATCAAAGGCTTTAAAAAGGCCATGAGCGATGATGACAAGCAAGACAAAGACAAATCTGCAGAGGATGCGGATTTCACTGCTAAATCTCTTGCTGATAAGCAAGAGGACGTGAAGAAAGACGAAAAGCGTCACGACAAAGAACAGGTGTAATTCGTGTTTGATATTGGTTTTAGCGAACTGCTATTAGTCTTCGTCATCGGCCTTGTGGTACTGGGGCCGCAGCGTTTACCCGTTGCGGTGCGTACGATTGTGGGCTGGATCCGCGCGCTGCGCTCGCTGGCGACGACGGTGCAAAATGAGCTGACTCAGGAGCTTAAGCTGCAAGAGTTTCAGGACAGCCTCAAGAAAGTTGAGAAAGCCAGCCTGGACAACCTGACGCCGGAATTAAAGGCATCAATGGATGAGTTGCGCCAGGCAGCCGAGTCGATGAAACGTTCTTATACCGCCAACGATCCGGAAAAGGCCAGCGATGAAGCGCACACTATCCATAACCCGGTGGTGAAAGGTAACGAAGCGCAGCACGAAGGCGTCACTCCGGCAACGGCAGAAGCGCAGGCCAGCGCACCGGAGCAGGCTCCTGACATTCAGGATGCGCCGGAGGCGAAAAAAACCGTAACTCAGGCCGCAGAAGCGAAAACGGCTTCTGAGGCGACCCCTTCTTCAAGTGATAAATCCTGAACATGGCTGTCGATGATACTCAACCGCTCATCACGCATTTGATTGAGCTACGTAAGCGCCTGTTAAACTGCATTATTGCCGTTATCGTGATCTTTCTGGCGCTGGTTTATTTTGCCAATGACATCTATCAGATAGTTTCAGCGCCCTTGATTAAACAGATGCCGCTGGGTGCGACGATGATCGCAACCGATGTGGCGTCACCTTTTTTCACGCCGATCAAATTGACCTTCATGGTGTCGCTGATTCTCTCGGCACCGGTCATTCTTTATCAGGTGTGGGCGTTTGTGGCACCGGCGCTCTACAAACATGAGCGCCGTCTGATCATCCCGCTGCTGGTTTCCAGTTCGCTGCTGTTCTATATCGGTATGGCATTCGCCTACTTTGTGGTGTTCCCGCTGGCGTTTGGCTTCCTGACGCATACGGCGCCGGAAGGCGTGCTTGTCTCGACCGATATTGCCAGCTATTTGAATTTCGTCATGGGGCTGTTTATGGCCTTTGGCGTCGCGTTTGAGGTGCCTGTCGCCATCGTGCTGCTGTGCTGGATGGGTATAACAACGCCGCAATCGTTGCGCCAGAAGCGACCCTATGTGCTGGTAGGGGCATTTGTGGTGGGCATGTTGCTGACGCCGCCGGATGTTTTCTCCCAGACGTTGCTGGCCATACCCATGTACTGTCTGTTTGAGGTGGGCGTCTTTTTCGCGCGCTTCTACACCGGCAAACGTCGTCAGGTTGACGAAGACGAAGAAGAAACCACGACAGAAGAGTAAATCCAGCCGCCCGTCAGGGCGGTTGTTGTCTGGAGCGCTGTATGTTTGATATCGGTGTGAATCTCACCAGTTCCCAGTTTGCCAAAGATCGTGATGATGTGGTGGCGCGCGCGCAGGCGGCGGGTGTCAGCGGCATGCTGCTGACCGGCACCAATCTGCATGAAAGTCAGCAGGCGCAACAACTGGCAAAACACTACCCACGCTGCTGGTCCACCGCCGGCGTACACCCACATGACAGCAGTAGCTGGACGCAGGATACGGCAGATGCCCTCCGCCAGCTCACCGCCCAGCCTGAGGTGGTGGCAATTGGCGAGTGCGGGCTCGATTTCAACCGTAATTTCTCGACCCCCGAAGAGCAGGAGCGGGCTTTTTCCGCGCAACTGGCGCTGGCGGCAGAACGTGGTATGCCCGTTTTTTTACACTGTCGCGATGCCCATGACCGTTTTCTGGCGCTACTGGATCCCTGGCTTCCCCGGTTGCCCGGTGCGGTGCTGCACTGTTTCACCGGCACATTAGACGAAGCGCAGGCGTGTCTGGCACGGGGTATCTATCTGGGTATTACCGGCTGGGTGTGTGATGAACGGCGTGGACTGGAACTGCGCGACGTGTTGCCGCATATCCCCGCAGACCGTCTGTTTGTAGAAACCGATGCGCCGTATTTGCTGCCACGTGATTTGTCGCCGAAACCGGCATCAAGACGTAACGAACCCTCGCATCTGGGGCATATTCTGGCCTGTGTCGCTCAGTTGCGCGGTGAAGATGCCCAATGGCTTAGCGACGTGACGAATCAAAACGTGCAGACGCTATTTGGCATCAGGCTTTAACGCAGGATCAGACTTTACGGAAGTCGGTGTTTTTGATGCTCTGTAGCACCTGTTTATTCAGCAGGTTAAGCAGCAGCATGGAACGGGCTTCGCCGTCCGGCTCTTTAAAGATAGCCTGTAACCCTTCCAGCGCCCCTTCGGTAATGATCACACTATCGCCTGGGTACGGCGTTTCAGGGTCGGTAACGCCCTCGGGTTTATACAGGGAAAGCTGATGGATAACCGTCGAAGGAACCTGTGCCGGGCTCGCGCCAAAACGGACAAAGTGACTAACGCCGCGAGTCGCATTAATCGTGGTGGTGTGAATCACCTCGGGATCGAACTCGACAAACAGATAATTTGGGAAGAGCGGTTCGCTCACCGTGGTACGTTTACCACGGACCATTTTTTCCAGTGAGATCATTGGCGTCAGGCAGTTGACCGCCTGGCGTTGAAGATGTTCCTGGGCGCGCTGGAGCTGGCCTCGTTTGCAGTAAAGTAAATACCAGGATTGCATAATGTTCTTTTCCGAAAGTTCGGTGGGCAAGCATACCAAAAGCCTAAGGCGATGGCGAAGTTGATTATAACTGGCGACAATACTTACCGTCCTCTTTCACCTTGATTTAACAAAATTACAGCAACGTGAAGATGAACACCGTATAATAGAGCGCTTAGCAAGAGGCCATTATAAACCCCATGAAATACCATGACCTACGTGATTTTCTGACGCTGCTTGAACAGCAGGGTGAATTAAAACGCATTACATTACCGGTTGATCCCCATCTGGAGATGACGGAAATTGCTGACCGCACCCTGCGCGCGGGAGGACCGGCGTTACTGTTCGAAAACCCGAAAGGGTACACGATGCCGGTGCTGTGCAATTTGTTCGGTACGCCACGTCGGGTTGCATTAGGTATGGGGCAGGAAGAGGTGAGCGCCCTGCGAGAAGTGGGGAAATTACTGGCCTTTTTGAAAGAGCCGGAGCCGCCAAAAGGCTTTCGCGACCTCTTCGATAAGCTCCCCCAGTTTAAACAAGTGTTGAACATGCCGACCAAACGGCTGCGCGGTGCGCCTTGCCAGCAAAAAGTGGTGCAGGGTGACGATGTCGATCTCACCAAAATCCCTATCATGCAGTGCTGGCCCGATGATGTCGCGCCGCTGATTACCTGGGGGTTGACGGTAACGCGCGGACCACAAAAAGAGCGCCAGAATTTAGGCATTTATCGCCAGCAACTGATTGGTAAAAATAAGCTGATCATGCGTTGGTTGTCCCATCGCGGCGGCGCACTCGATTTTCAGGAGTGGTGTGCGGCGCATCCAGGCGAACGTTTCCCGGTCTCTGTAGCTCTCGGTGCGGACCCGGCGACGATTCTGGGGGCGGTCACGCCCGTTCCGGACACCCTGTCGGAATATGCCTTTGCCGGGTTACTGCGCGGCACCAAAACCGAAGTCGTCAAATGCCTCTCCAATGATTTAGAAGTTCCGGCCAGTGCGGAAATGGTGCTGGAAGGCTATATTGAGGCTGGAGAAATGGCACCCGAGGGGCCGTATGGTGACCATACCGGCTACTATAACGAGGTCGATAACTTCCCGGTCTTTACCGTCACGCACATTACGCAGCGTGAAGACGCGATTTACCATTCGACCTACACCGGCCGTCCGCCGGATGAACCTGCTGTGCTCGGCGTGGCGCTTAATGAAGTGTTCGTCCCGATTTTGCAAAAGCAGTTCCCGGAAATCGTCGATTTTTATCTGCCGCCGGAAGGCTGTTCTTATCGCCTTGCCGTCGTCACCATGAAGAAACAGTACGCAGGTCATGCAAAACGCGTCATGATGGGCGTCTGGTCGTTCTTGCGCCAGTTTATGTACACCAAGTTCGTGATTGTGTGTGACGACGATGTCAATGCGCGTGACTGGAACGATGTGATTTGGGCGATCACCACCCGTATGGACCCTGCGCGGGACACGGTACTGGTGGAGAACACGCCAATTGATTACCTGGACTTTGCCTCGCCGGTTTCCGGTCTTGGCTCAAAAATGGGCCTGGATGCCACCAATAAATGGCCTGGCGAAACCGAACGAGAGTGGGGTCGCCCCATCAGGAAAGATCCTGACGTGACGGCGCGTATCGACGCCATCTGGGATGAACTGGCCATTTTTAGTGACGGTAAAGGTGCCTGACGCGCCGCCGTTTTTCGCCAGACATTACGACAACGAGTATGAACCCGACAGAGGGAGCGCATGACAACCTTAAGCTGTAAAGTGACCTCGGTAGACGCCATCACCGATACCGTATATCGCGTCCGTTTAGTGCCGGAAGCGGCTTTTTCTTTTCGCGCTGGCCAGTACTTAATGGTAGTGATGGATGAACGAGACAAACGCCCCTTCTCTCTGGCTTCCACGCCGAGCCAGCACGACTTTATCGAGCTGCACATTGGCGCATCAGAATTAAATCTCTACGCCATGGCGGTGATGGATCGTATCCTGAAAGACCGGGAAATTGTGGTGGATCTTCCGCACGGTGACGCCTGGCTGCGTGACGATGAAGAGCGTCCGCTGGTGTTGATTGCCGGGGGAACCGGTTTCTCTTACGCGCGTTCCATTTTGCTGACGGCGCTTGAGCAAAACCCGAACCGTGATATCACTATTTACTGGGGGGGGCGCGAAGAGAAGCACCTGTACGATCTGTCCGAACTGGAAGCATTGTCCGTTGATCATCCGAACCTGCGCGTGGTGCCGGTGGTTGAGCAGCCAGAAGAGAACTGGCGTGGCCGCAGCGGAACCGTTTTGACTGCCGTATTGCAGGATTTCGGTACGCTGGCGGAGCATGATATCTATATCGCCGGACGTTTTGAGATGGCGAAAATCGCCCGTGACCTGTTCTGCAATGAGCGTGGTGCACGTGAAGACCGCCTGTTTGGCGACGCATTCGCGTTTATTTAAGCCTTCCCGAAAACCACCCCTTCGTGGAGGTGGTGGTTTTCAGCAATCACTCATCCAGGTTGTAGAAGTAAACAAACAGCGGCTCATCGTTTTCCAGCAGACACATCATCTCGCCTGTCGCGCCTTGCTTCGTTTCGAGGCTTGCCGTCACCCTGGTCGCAATATGCTGGCTACCGATATTTTCATCAAAGCGCTCAATAACCGCGGTGCTGGCGTTCGGCCCGGCGGTTTGCAGTTTCGCATGTAATCCCGGATTGTCGGCTCTGAGCTTATTGAGCCCAAATATCAGGCAGCGTTGCGCCATGACCTGTTCCTGGCGGGTCTCTTCCTTTGCCAGCGCTGCCAGTGCGAATGTGGGTAACAGAATAAACAAGCAGGATAAAGCCAGAATAGTGTTCTTCATTTCATTCCCTTGTCGATGTGGTGTCGCTCCCATAAGGAGTGTAAGGGATGGAGAGGAGGATAAGAAATAAAAAGCCCGCCCCTGACAGGCGGGAAAACGGCAACTAAATCTTTCTTTGCCATTGACACCATAACTGCGCTGGCTGCACTCATTCGTCCGAATCACTTACTTCTGTAAGCGCATCGGGATGTATTCGCTTGCCGTCTTGTTCTGGCGCCAATGTCTTTGAGATCAATTTTTGTAAGCCGGGCACGCGAAGCGCCCCGGCATCGTGTTATACCCGCTCGAACACCGTTGCGATGCCCTGACCCAGCCCGATACACATGGTCGCCAGACCAAACTGGGCATCTTTGCGCTCCATCAGGTTGAGCAGGGTGGTGCTGATACGCGTACCGGAACAACCCAGCGGATGGCCGAGCGCGATCGCACCGCCATTGAGGTTGATCTTCTCGTCAATCTGCTCCATCAACCCCAGATCTTTTATGCACGGTAGGATCTGTGCGGCAAAGGCCTCGTTCATTTCAAACAGGTCAATGTCGCTGGTGGTCAGGCCCGCTTTTTTCAGCGCCAGCTTTGATGCCGGAACCGGGCCATAACCCATAATGGATGGATCGCACCCGACGACAGCCATCGAGCGTACGCGCGCTCGTGGTTTCAGGCCTAACTCGCGGGCACGGCTTTCACTCATGACCAGCATTGCCGATGCGCCGTCGGAAAGGGCGGAAGAGGTCCCCGCAGTGACCGTACCGCTCACCGGATCGAACGCCGGTCTTAAGGCCGAGAGCGCTTCAACGGTGGTTTCCGGGCGAATGACTTCGTCATAATTAAATTGCTTTAACACGCCATCGGCATCGTGGCCACCGGTGGGGATGATTTCATTTTTAAATGCTCCGGACTGCGTGGCGGCCCAGGCGCGGGCATGAGAACGCGCGCCAAACGCGTCCTGCATTTCGCGGCTGATGCCGTGCATCCGGGAAAGCATCTCTGCGGTAAGCCCCATCATTCCTGCGGCTTTCGCCACATTGCGGCTCATACCCGGATGGAAATCCACGCCGTGGTTCATCGGAACATGACCCATATGCTCCACGCCGCCAACCAGACAGACCTGCGCATCGCCAGTCATGATCATCCGGGCGGCATCGTGCAGCGCCTGCATTGATGAACCACACAGACGGTTAACGGTCACTGCAGGTACGGAATGGGGGATTTCCGCCAGCAATGACGCGTTGCGGGCAATGTTGAAACCCTGCTCCAGAGTCTGCTGAACACAGCCCCAGTAAATATCGTCAATCGCAGAAGCGTCCAGCGCCGGGTTACGCGCCAGCAGGCTGCGCATCAGGTGCGCGGAGAGATCTTCCGCGCGCACGTTGCGAAATGCGCCGCCTTTTGAACGGCCCATCGGGGTGCGAATTGCATCGACAATGACAACCTGTTCCATTGTGACTCCTTAAGCCGTTTTCAGTTCGCCTGCCGGACGGGCAGGTTCAACCGGGGGATAATACGCTTCGTTGTGGCGCGCTTTCTCGCGCAGCCCGGCCGGGGCTTCATAGAGCGGGCCAAGGTGCTGGAACTGATGCGCCATATCGAGATATTTGGCGCTGCCAAGCGTGTCGAGCCAGCGGAATGCCCCGCCGTGGAACGGAGGGAAACCGAGACCGTAGACCAGCGCCATATCGGCTTCTGCCGGACTGGCGATAATGCCTTCTTCCAGGCAGCGCACCACTTCGTTGACCATCGGGATCATCATACGGGCGATAATCTCATCGTCGCTAAAGTCGCGCTTCGGCTGGCTAACTTCTGCCAGCAGGGCATTTACCTCGGCATCTTCTTCTTTCTTCGGTTTGCCTTTGCTGTCTTCTTTATAGCGCCAGAAGCCAAGGCCATTTTTCTGCCCGAAACGGTTAGCGTCGAACAATGCGTCGATAGCATCGCGATAATCTTTCTGCATCCGCTGCGGGAAGCCCGCCGCCATGACGGCTTGCGCGTGATGAGCCGTGTCGATACCGACCACATCCAGCAAATATGCCGGGCCCATTGGCCAGCCAAAGACTTTCTCCATGACTTTATCGACTTTGCGGAAATCCGCACCGTCACGCAGCAACTGGCTAAAGCCGGCAAAATAAGGGAACAACACGCGATTGACGAAGAATCCCGGGCAGTCATTCACCACGATCGGTGTTTTGCCCATTTTGCTCGCCCATGCCACGACTTTAGCGATGGTCTTATCAGACGTTTTTTCACCGCGAATGACTTCAACCAGCGGCATACGGTGTACCGGGTTAAAGAAGTGCATCCCGCAGAAGTTTTCCGGGCGTTTAAGCACGCTTGCCAGTTCGGAAATCGGGATCGTGGAGGTATTCGACGCCAGGACGGTATCCGGGCTTACCTTTTCTTCGGTTTCTGCGAGAACGGCTTTTTTCACTTTCGGGTTTTCAACAACCGCTTCGACCACGACATCCACGCGCTCAAAGCCGGCATAGTCGAGGGTCGGGTGAATAGTGGAAATGACCCCCGCCAGTTTTAGTCCATCGATTTTGCCGCGTTCAAGCTGTTTATTAAGCAGCTTACCCGCTTCACTCATACCCAGCGTCAGCGATTTGTCATTGATGTCTTTCATAATGACCGGTACGCCTTTCCAGGCAGACTGGTAGGCAATACCGCCGCCCATAATACCCGCACCCAGCACGGCGGCCTGTTTTGGTGTCTCGACATCTTTGGTCAGTTTTTTCGCTTTGCCTTTCACGTATTGATCGTTGAGGAAAATACCGACCAGTGCGCGGGCTTCTTTACTGTGCGCCAGGGGAACGAAACTTTGATTTTCAAGTTTCAGGGCCTCTTCACGGCCAAAGCGAGCGGCTGCTTCAATGGTTTTAACCGCTGTTATGGGGGCGGGGTAATGTTTCCCTGCTGTCTGCGCGACCATACCTTTGGCAATCGTAAAGCTCATGGTGGCTTCGATTTTACTTAAGTGCAGCGGCTCCAGCTTCGGCTGGCGTTTGGCTCTCCAGTCGAGATCGCCGTTAATCGCCTGACGTAAAATCGCCACCGCGCCTGCTTTTAGTTTTTCCGGCTGAACCACGCCATCGACCAGGCCAATTTTCAGCGCCTCTTCGGCGCCAACATCTTTCCCGGCGGCAATGATTTCCAGCGCACTGTCGGCGCCCAACAGACGTGGCATACGGACGGAACCGCCAAAACCAGGCATGATGCCCAGTTTCGTTTCCGGCAGTCCGATGCGCAGATCCGGCGTCGCCAGACGGTAGTCGGTGGCGAGTACGCACTCGCAGCCGCCGCCCAGCGCATAGCCATTTACGGCAGAAATGGTCGGTACCGGCAAATCTTCCAGGCGATTGAACACGCTATTGGCAAAGTGCAGCCAGGTACTCAGTTGTTCTGCCGGAACCAGGAACAGAGAGAGAAATTCGGTAATATCGGCACCGACAATAAACGCCGCTTTTTCTGAGCGCAGCAGCAGGCCTTTTAAATCCGCCTGTTTTTCCAGCACGTCCAGCGCCTGGCCGAGGCTGGCTACGGTTGCCGTGTCTAACTTATTCACCGACCCGGGGGCATCGAACACCAGTTCGGCAATGCCATCTTCCAGCCAGTTGATATATAGGGTATCGCCTTTGTAGAGCATGTCAGTCTCCTGAATCCAGCAAGGGATCTGGTCATACCAGATGAAGCGGAGTGTGGTTTTTATGTTAATAAATTGCAAATTTATCTTTAAAGAATTGCTAGTTTGATCACGCTCAGCCGAAATCACCCTACCGGGATCAGGTATGCTAAGATGCAAAAACTTGAGCTCAAAAAACAGAAGGAAGAATGATGGACTCACTGGCTGCGCTGTATAAAAATCATATCGTTACGCTCCAGGAACGTACCCGGGACGTGCTGGCCCGCTTCAAGCTGGATGCGCTGTTGATTCACTCCGGTGAACTGTTCAATGTCTTTCTCGACGACCATCCGTACCCTTTCAAAGTCAATCCGCAGTTTAAAGCCTGGGTTCCGGTCACACAGGTTCCAAATTGCTGGTTGCTGGTCGATGGCGTTAACAAACCGAAACTGTGGTTCTACCTGCCGGTCGATTACTGGCACAACGTTGAGCCGTTACCGACCTCCTTCTGGACCGACGAAGTTGAGGTGATTGCCCTGCCGAAAGCCGACGGTATTGGCAGCCTGTTACCTGCTGCTCGCGGAAATATTGGATATATCGGCCCGGTTCCCGAGCGCGCGCTTTCGCTGGATATCGCTGCCAGTAACATCAACCCGAAAGGGGTGATCGATTACTTGCACTATTACCGCGCCTATAAAACTGATTACGAACTGGCATGTATGCGTGAAGCGCAGAAAACGGCGGTGATGGGGCATCGTGCGGCGGAAGAGGCGTTCCGTTCCGGAATGAGTGAATTTGATATCAACCTGGCTTATTTGACCGCGACCGGGCATCGGGATACCGATGTGCCTTACAGCAATATTGTGGCGCTCAATGAGCACGCCGCCGTCCTTCATTACACCAAGCTGGATCATCGCGCACCGGCAGAACTGCGTAGTTTCTTGCTGGATGCGGGTGCGGAATATAACGGTTATGCCGCAGACCTGACCCGCACCTGGTCGGCTAACAGCGATAACGATTATGCCCATCTGGTCAAAGATGTTAATGATGAACAACTGGCGTTGATCGCTACGATGAAGTCGGGTGTTAACTACACCGAGTACCACCTCCAGTTCCATCAACGTATTGCGAAGCTGCTGCGTAAACATCAGATAATCTCTGATATGAGCGAAGAGGCAATGGTCGAAAATGACCTGACCGGCCCATTCATGCCACACGGCATTGGTCACCCGCTTGGACTGCAGGTGCACGATGTTGCAGGCTTTATGCAGGATGATACCGGTACGCACCTGGCTGCGCCGTCCAAATACCCTTACCTGCGTTGTACCCGTGTACTGCAACCGCGTATGGTGCTGACGATTGAGCCGGGTATCTACTTTATTGAATCACTGCTGGCGCCATGGCGTGACGGCCCGTTCAGCAAGCACTTCAACTGGCAGAAAATTGAGGCGCTTAAACCATTTGGCGGTATTCGTATCGAAGACAACGTGGTGATTCACGAAAACAGTATCGAAAACATGACGCGTGATTTGAAACTGGCGTAATGGATAGCTGGCTGATACCGGCAGCGCCGGTCACCTTTGTCGAAGAGATCAAGAAAAGCCGTTTTATCACATACCTGGCCCATACTGATGGTGTGGAAGCGGCTAAGGCGTTTGTCGAGTCAGTACGTGCTGAACACCCGGATGCGCGACACCATTGTGTGGCCTGGGTAGCCGGGCCGCCGAATGATTCGCAGCAACTGGGCTTTTCTGATGATGGTGAACCTGCGGGTACAGCCGGAAAACCGATGCTCGCCCAGCTAATGGGAAGTGGGGTCGGTGAAATGACCGCCGTAGTGGTGCGCTACTACGGTGGCGTGTTGTTGGGGACCGGTGGACTGGTCAAAGCTTACGGCGGCGGTGTGAGCCAGGCGCTTGCGCAGTTGACGACGCTGCGCAAGACGCCATTAACCGAATATACTTTGCAATGTGAATATGGGCAGTTGACCGGGGTTGAAACCCTGCTGGGGCAGTTTTCTGGCAAGATTGTTGCGAGTGAATACGAGGCGTTTGTTCGGCTTCGGGTGGCACTCCCGCAATCTGAACTGGCTGCTTTTTCAACAAAACTTGCTGATTTCAGTCGTGGTGCGTTGCAATTACACAAGATTGAAGAATAATCCCCACCTAATTTTTGCGTACCTAAGGAAGCGGCAGAGATGCATTTTCGTGCCATAACCCGAATTGTTGGACTTCTGATCATTCTCTTTTCCGGGACGATGATTCTGCCAGGGCTGGTTGCACTTATCTATCGTGATGGCGCAGGAAGGGCATTCACACAGACATTCTTTGTCGCGCTGGCGATTGGCTCTCTGCTGTGGTGGCCTAACCGCCGTGAAAAGAGTGAGCTGAAATCGCGCGAGGGTTTTCTGATCGTTGTGCTGTTCTGGACCGTGCTGGGTAGTGTGGGGGCGTTGCCCTTTATCTTCTCTGAAAGTCCAAACCTGACGGTGACGGATGCTTTTTTCGAATCGTTCTCAGGGTTAACGACGACGGGGGCCACTACGCTGGTGGGGCTGGACTCGTTGCCTCATGCCATTCTCTTTTATCGTCAGATGCTGCAGTGGTTTGGTGGTATGGGGATCATCGTGCTGGCGGTGGCGATTCTGCCTATTCTGGGCGTCGGGGGCATGCAGCTCTATCGCGCTGAAATGCCAGGGCCGCTGAAAGACAATAAAATGCGTCCGCGTATTGCCGAAACAGCGAAGACGCTGTGGCTCATTTATGTATTGCTGACTATCGCCTGTGCGCTGGCATTGTGGTTTGCCGGTATGCCCGCTTTCGATGCAATCGGGCACAGCTTCTCAACCATCGCGATTGGCGGCTTTTCGACGCATGATGCCAGCGTGGGCTACTTCGACAGCCCTACGATTAACACCATTATCGCCATCTTCCTGCTGATCTCCGGCTGTAACTATGGTCTGCACTTCTCTTTACTCAGTGGTCGCAGCCTGAAAGTGTACTGGCGCGATCCCGAATTTCGCATGTTCATCGGCGTACAACTGACGCTGGTGGTGATCTGCACCGTGATGCTGTGGTTCCATAATGTCTACAGTTCGGCGATGACGACGCTCAACCAGGCTTTCTTCCAGGTGGTGTCGATGGCGACAACCGCAGGCTTCACGACCGACAGTATCTCTCGCTGGCCGTTATTCCTGCCGGTGCTGCTGCTCTGCTCAGCCTTTATCGGCGGCTGCGCGGGTTCGACGGGGGGCGGCCTGAAAGTCATTCGTATCCTGCTGCTGTTTAAACAGGGTAACCGTGAACTGAAACGTCTGGTGCACCCGAATGCGGTATACAGCATCAAACTGGGGAACCGTGCTCTGCCGGAGCGTATTCTTGAAGCGGTATGGGGGTTCTTCTCCGCCTATGCACTGGTGTTTATCGTCAGCATGCTGGCTATCATTGCGACCGGCGTGGATGACTTCTCCGCATTCGCTTCTGTCGTGGCGACGCTCAATAACCTGGGGCCGGGGCTTGGTGTAGTGGCGGATAACTTCGCCAGTATGAACCCGATTGCGAAATGGATCCTGATTGCCAATATGCTGTTTGGTCGTCTTGAGGTCTTTACCTTATTGGTACTGTTCACGCCGACCTTCTGGCGTGAATAAGGGAGCTATACGTGAAAACGCTAATTTTGTTTTCTACTCGTGATGGACAAACGCGTGAGATTGCCGCTTATCTGGCCTCTCAATTAAGCGAGCTGGGGGTGAGTACCGATGTGCTCAATCTCAATCGTGTCGGGACGATTGACTGGTCAGCCTATGAGCGCGTCGTCATCGGCGCTTCTATTCGTTATGGTCATTTCAACCCGGCGCTGGACAATTTCGTAAAGCAGCACCAGAAAAACCTGAATGCGCTGCCCGGCGCGTTCTTCTCTGTAAACCTTGTCGCGCGCAAGCCCGAGAAACGCACCCCGCAGACTAACAACTACACCCGTAAGTTTTTGCTGCGTTCGCCATGGCGTCCTGATGAGTGCGTCGTGTTTGCAGGTGCGCTGCGTTACCCGCGTTATCGCTGGTTTGATCGTCTGATGATTCAACTCATTATGAAGATGACGGGTGGCGAAACGGATACCCGTAAAGAAGTGGTCTACACCGACTGGCAGCAGGTGACCGAATTTGCGCGCAAAATCGCTCAGTTAAACAGCAAAGCGCCGCTTTAACCGCCGCTATGAATGAAATATGAGCGAACGATAATTTTTTTGAATTTTATGCTTGTCACTTCACAAGAACTCCCTATAATGCGCCTCCACTGACACGGAACAACGGCAAGCAAGCCGCCGGGTCAGCAGGGTTCTCAGGCGAATGCCGGTGAGAATTCCGCAGAGAAGAGTAAAAATAAATACTTGACTCTGCAGCGGGAAAGCGTAATATGCACACCCCGCGCCGCAGCGAAAAACGAAGCGGCACTGCTCTTTAACAATTTATCAGACAATCTGTGTGGGCACTCAAAGTGACATGGATTCTTGATGTCTTCGGACACTAAATGAATACCAAGTCTCAACGAGTGAACACGTAATTCATTACGAAGTTTAATTCATTGAGCATCAAACTTTTAAATTGAAGAGTTTGATCATGGCTCAGATTGAACGCTGGCGGCAGGCCTAACACATGCAAGTCGAACGGTAGCACAGAGAGCTTGCTCTCGGGTGACGAGTGGCGGACGGGTGAGTAATGTCTGGGAAACTGCCCGATGGAGGGGGATAACTACTGGAAACGGTAGCTAATACCGCATAATGTCGCAAGACCAAAGAGGGGGACCTTCGGGCCT
>NZ_JBEULY010000016.1:0-88813 GCF_040578655.1 Phytobacter sp. RSE-02
AGGCCCGAAGGTCCCCCTCTTTGGTCTTGCGACGTTATGCGGTATTAGCTACCGTTTCCAGTAGTTATCCCCCTCCATCGGGCAGTTTCCCAGACATTACTCACCCGTCCGCCACTCGTCACCCGAGGAGCAAGCTCCTCTGTGCTACCGTTCGACTTGCATGTGTTAGGCCTGCCGCCAGCGTTCAATCTGAGCCATGATCAAACTCTTCAATTTAAAAGTTTGATGCTCAATGAATTAAACTTCGTAATGAATTACGTGTTCACTCGTTGAGACTTGGTATTCATTTAGTGTCCGAAGACATCAAGAATCCATGTCACTTTGAGTGCCCACACAGATTGTCTGATAAATTGTTAAAGAGCAGTGCAACGCGGCTTTTGCTCACCGTTGCGAGGTGGCGTATATTACGCTTTCCTCTTTCAGAGTCAAGCGTTTATTTTCGCTTTTCTCTGCCGGGACTCTCAGGAGAACCCCGCTGACCCGGCGGCTTGTTTGCCGTTGTTCCGTGTCAGTGGAGGCGCATTATAGGGAGTTCTTGTGAAGTGACAAGCATAAATTTCAAAAAAGTTTTTAACCGTCTCTTTTTTCAACAAGGCGCGGTAAAAAGCACCGTAAAAGGCCTGTTTTGCTGTTTTTGCCACCACAGGAATAGCCCCGGTGGCATACTAAAGAGTGAATAAGAATAAAAGGAAGCGATAAATGTCTTTGAACGCACAACAGCTTGCCGCGCAAAAAAACCTCTCATGGGTGCTGGCGGAGAAACTGGCACAACAAATTCTGAGAGGCGAATATGCCCCGGGCTGCATTTTGCCTGGTGAGATAGAATTGGGTGAGCAGTTCGGTGTAAGCCGCACGGCGGTCAGGGAGGCGGTAAAGACATTAACGGCGAAAGGTATGGTGCTTCCTCGCCCGCGCATCGGTACCCGGGTTATGCCCAGAGAGAACTGGAATTTCCTTGATAAAGAATTACTGGTCTGGTGGATGAGCGAGGATAACTTTCATGAAGTCATCCAGCACTTCCTTATTATGCGTAACAGTCTCGAACCACAAGCTTGCCAGTTGGCAGCACAATTAGGCAGCGCGGAGCAAAAAGCACACCTCAATACATTAATGGAAGAGATGGTGTATCTGAAAAAGCACTTTAACCGTGATCGCTGGATTGAAGTTGATATGTCCTGGCACGAACATATTTATACGATGAGTGCTAATCCTTTTCTTATCTCTTTCGCTACGCTGTTCCATTCTATATACCATACCTACTTTACTTCCATCACTCAGGACCAGGCCATAAAGCTCGATCTGCATCAGGCTATTGTTGATGCGATTCAGGAAAGTGATGGGGATAGTGCCTTTCAGGCCTGCCAGACTCTGTTGAAGACGCCAAACGCGCCAACGGCAAAATAACAGGACAAAGAATGACTGAAAAGAAAGCTCGCAGTATGGCCGGATTGCCGTGGATTGCGGCCATGGCCTTCTTTATGCAGGCGCTGGACGCCACCATTCTGAATACCGCACTACCCGCTATCGCACAGAGCCTTGATCGTTCTCCTCTTGCTATGCAGTCCGCCATTATCAGTTATACCCTGACGGTCGCCATGTTGATTCCGGCAAGCGGCTGGCTGGCGGACCGTTTTGGCACCCGGCGTATCTTCATGCTGGCCGTCACGCTCTTTACGCTGGGTTCACTGGCCTGCGCACTCTCGACGTCGCTCGGGGCACTGGTATGCTTTCGCGTGATTCAGGGAATAGGCGGCGCAATGATGATGCCAGTTGCACGTCTGGCACTGCTACGCGCCTATCCGCGCAGTGAGCTTCTGCCGGTACTTAACTTTGTCACTATGCCAGGCCTGGTAGGCCCCATCCTCGGCCCGGTATTGGGTGGCGTGCTGGTAACCTGGGCAAGCTGGCACTGGATCTTCCTTATTAATATTCCGATTGGTATAGCCGGAATTTTATATGCACGTAAATATATGCCCAACTTCACCACACCGCGTAAAGGCTTCGATACCGGCGGCTTTTTCCTCTTCGGCCTGAGCCTGGTCCTGTTTTCCAGTGGCATGGAGTTGTTTGGCGAGAAAATTGTCGCAAGCTGGCTGGCATCGGCCGTGATACTGAGCGGCGTGCTGTTATTTCTTCTTTATATTCGCCACGCGCGCCGTCACCCCACGCCGCTCATCTCGCTCAATCTGTTTAAGACACGCACCTTCTCTGTGGGCATTATCGGTAATATTGCTTCGCGACTGGGGACGGGCTGTGTGCCATTTTTGATGCCGCTGATGCTACAGGTTGGGTTTGGCTATCCAGCACTGATTGCCGGATGCATGATGGCGCCGACGGCAATGGGGTCCATTCTGGCAAAATCTATGGTCACCCAGGTATTGCGCCGCCTGGGTTACAGGAAAACCCTTGTAGCCATTACCCTGTTTATCGGTTTGATGATTGCGCAATTTTCTCTGCAATCACCGTCAATGGAAGTGTGGCTGCTGATATTACCGCTGTTCATCCTGGGGATGGCCATGTCCACACAATTCACCGCCATGAATACCATTACGCTTGCCGACCTGACTGACGAAAACGCCAGTAGCGGGAATAGTGTGCTGGCCGTAACGCAACAACTCTCTATCAGCCTTGGTGTCGCCGTCAGTGCGGCAGTGTTGCGGTTTTACGAAGGGTTTGACAGCGCGAATACCGTGGAACAGTTTCACTATACCTTTGTGACGATGGGCGCCATCACCCTGGTATCCGCCCTGACCTTTATGCTGTTAAAGCCGAAAGATGGTCGTAACCTGATAAAAGAAAAGCATTAATACTACGCTGAGCCACGCTCCATCAACACCGGCGTAAGCTGTAGCCGCTGTTGTTGTTGCGTAGGGTCAGAGATACGGTGAATCAGCACATCGATCGCCAGCTCCCCCAGTTCATCTTTCGGCTGATGAATGGTGGTGAGCGGCGGCGTCATATACTGCGCCAGTTCAATGTCGTCATAACCAACAATGGCAATATCCTGCGGCACACGCAGCCCGGCCTGATATAGTGCCAGGTAAGCCCCGACAGCCATCGCATCATTACAAATAAATACCGCCTGCGGTCGCGCTTCCAGTGCCAGCAGCATCTGCATTGCTTCAAAGCCGCCGCTAAACTCAAAGTTGCCAATAATTTCATCACCGTCATGGATGGTCAGGCCCGCGCGAGCCATCGCATCACGATAACCTTCGAGGCGCAGGCGGGCAGGCGTTTTATCTAGCGGGCCAGCAATACAGGCAATATGGGTATGGCCTTTATTGATCAGGTACTGCGTCGCCATGTCGCCGCCGAGCAGAGAATTATCCTGAATAAGGTCACTGTCCCCATCAAACGGAGCCCAGTCCATCATCACCGTGGGCACCGAGGGATAGCGCTGCAGAATTTCCCGGGAAGGCTGATGCGTTTCCGTACATAAAAGCAGCAGACCATCGACACGCTTTTGCATCAGCGTTTCCAGATTGCTGTTCATGCGCTGCTCATCCCCTTCGGTGTTGCATAACACCAGGCTATAACCGCGCTCAAAGCAGCTACGTTCCACGCCACGTACCAGTTCAGAGTAGAAAGGGTTTGTACTGGCGGTAATCAACATCCCGATAGTGCGGGTTTGATTGATTTTCAGGCTGCGCGCCAGTGCAGACGGCGCATAGTTGAGCGCCTTGATCGCGGACTCCACCTTTTCGCGGATGGCTTCACTGACAAAGCGATCTTTATTGATGACATGCGAAACGGTTGACGTCGATACGCCCGCCATCCGGGCCACATCCTTCATCGTAGCCAATCATCACCCCTGCTCAGCCAGGAAATCGTCAATTTCTTTGCGCCACGGAACAGACGGTTGCGCGCCTTTGCGGGTGACAGCAATGGCCGCCGCCGCATGAGCAAAACGAATAGCGTCATCCAGCGCGAGGTCTTCCAGCAGTGCGGTCATCAGAGCACCATTAAAGGTATCCCCGGCTGCAATGGTATCAATGGCTTTCACTTTAAAACCCGGAACACGACGACCGTCGCCTTTCACGCTAGCCCAGACACCACGGCTTCCCAGCGTAATGATGACCGTATCAATGCCTTTGGCGTGTAGTACCTGCGCCGCGCGCGCCGCATCTTCATCGCTGGCAACATTAATACCCGTCAGTTTTTCGGCTTCGGTTTCATTCGGTGTGATGATGTCCACCAGCGCCAGCAACTCATCAGAAAGCTCACGTGCCGGAGCGGGGTTGAGCGCCACAATGGTCTGGTTCGCATGGGCAATACGCGCTGCGGCCAGAACGCTTTCTACCGGGGATTCAAGTTGCATTAACAGCGCGGAAGCCTGTGCAATACGCTCCTGCTGGGCATCAACAAGTGCCGGAGAGAGCGCCGCGTTCGCACCCGCATGAATACCGATCACATTCTCACCTTCGCCATTAACAAAAATCAGCGCCACGCCGGTCGACTCATTAGCAATCACGCTAACAGGCGCCACATCAATGTTGTCGCTAATTAGTTGCTGGCGGACACGTTCACCGGTGTCGTCATCACCCGTGCAGGCAATGAAGGCAATATCCGCACCGCTGCGCCCGGCAGCCACCGCCTGGTTTGCACCTTTACCGCCGAATGCAATCTGATATTGCGTGCCGGTAACGGTCTCCCCGGGGGTTGGGAATGATTCAAGGTTAAGAATGTGATCGGCATTAATACTACCGAGGACAACAAGTTTGCCTGTGGTTTTCATGATGAGCTTGTCCATTAAAATGCGCCACCCGCCAGCGGGTGGCGCGAGCTCTGCTTTTCTTGATGCTTTTTTCAGGCTATCCCGGTGAGATAGCCTGACGATTTTTATTGTTTGATAACCAGTTTCAGGTCTACCGGGATTTTGGCGTGGACTTTTTCACCTTTCAGCACCTGTGCTGCGGTGTCTACGCCTTTCGCGCCAATCATTTCCGGAAGCTGAGCAATCGTCGCCGCCATTTTGCCGTCATTTACGGCTTTTACGCCATCAGGCGTACCGTCAAACCCAACCACCATCACATCTGTTTTACCTGCAGTTTGCAGGGCGCGCATCGCACCCAGCGCCATTTCATCGTTCTGTGCAAACACCGCCTGTACATCCGGGTGCGCCGTCAGCAAGTTCTGCATAACGTTCAGGCCTTTTGTACGGTCAAAGTCAGCCGGCTGGCTCGCCAGGACGTTAAATTTATGGGCGGCAACAGCCTGCTGGAAGCCTTCGCCACGCTCACGGGCAGCAGATGTCCCCGCAATACCCTGCAATTCGATAACTTTCGCGCCTTCACCGGCTTTCTTGGCAATGTAATCGCCAGCAATTTTACCGCCCAGCACGTTATCCGAAGCGATGTGGCTTACCACTTCGCCTTTCGCAGCAGCACGGTCAAGGGTGATAACCGGAATATTTGCCTGATTCGCCATCTTCACGGCGTTACCTACAGCGTCGGAATCAGTCGGGTTGATAAGCAGCAGTTTGGTACCGCGTACCGTTAAGTCCTGAACGTTAGCCAGCTCTTTTGCCGGGTTATTTTGTGAATCCAGCACAACCAGATCGTAACCCAGTTTGTCCGCTTCTTTTTGCGCGCCATCTTTAAGGCTAACGAAGAACGGGTTGTTCAGCGTGGAAATAACCAATGCAATCGTGTCTTTCGCCATCGCGTTCGCGCTTACGGTGGCGCTCAGTGCAACAGCAGAAACCAGAGTAGCCAGTTTTTTCATGTTCATATCATGATGTCCTGTAGTGTAGGTAATTACTGCTTTTTGTTGTCTACCAAGACCGCCAGCAGAATCACCACTGCTTTAACGATCATCTGGTAATAGGAGGAAACACTTAACAAATTCAATCCATTATTCAGGAAGCCGAGAATCAATGCGCCGATCAATGTCCCAACGATGCGCCCTTTACCGCCAGCAAGACTGGTACCGCCCAACACTACCGCAGCGATAGCATCCAGCTCATAGCCAGTACCTGCGGTCGGTTGCCCTGAGGAGAGGCGCGCAACTTCAATGATGCCCGCCAGCGACGCCAAAAGCCCACACAAAGAGTAGACAATCACTTTGACTTTATCGACGCTGATACCGGACAAGCGTGTTGCGGCTTCATTTCCCCCGAGCGCATAGATATAGCGGCCCAAACGGGTGTGATGCAGTAAGTACCAGGTGGCGATAAAGACAATTGCCATGAGCCATACTGGTGTCGGGATCCCCAGCGGGCGACCAATACCAAACCAGCCAAAGATATCTGCATTGTCCGTAAAACCGGTGTTGATCGGGCTCCCATTGGTGTACACCAGCGTCACACCGCGCAGTAAGAGCATCATGACCAGGGTTGCGATAAATGCCTGCACTCGCCCTTTCGCCACGATAGTCCCGGTTACCGCGCCAATAGCAGCCCCCAGCGCCAGAGCGGCGGCGACAGCCACCAGTGCATTCACCTCCATACCGACGAGCGACGCGGCAACCGCACCGGTCAACGCCAACAGAGAACCAACGGACAGATCGATCCCGGAAGTTAAAATGACCAGCGTCATGCCAACCGCCATAATGGCGTTCACAGAGGTTTGCTGCAGGATATTCAACAGGTTATTGACGGTAAAAAAGTTCGGACTCATGGTCGACACAATGGCAATCAGCACCAGCAAGGCGATCAGCGATTTTTGTTCCATCAACCACGCTTTGGTGAAATAGCGGCGACCAGAAACAGCCTGGGTAGTCATCTTTTTTACTCCTGATTCACACGATTAAGCTTGCCCACTGCGGCAGCCATCAATACTTCCTGAGTGGCCTGCTCGCGCGTGAATTCACCGCCGAGATGCCCTTCATGCATCACCATGATGCGATCACTCATACCTAAGACTTCTGGCATCTCCGATGACACCAGAATGATACTCAGGCCGTCGGCCTTGAACTGGTTAATAAGCTGATAAATCTCTTTTTTCGCCCCGACATCAACGCCGCGGGTCGGCTCATCAAGGATCAGCACTTTCGGGCGCGTCATCAAACCGCGTGCGATAGCCACTTTCTGCTGGTTACCACCAGAAAGCAGGCCAATAGCCTGTTCCATTGATGGCGTTTTGACATTGAACAGACGAATGAAATCACTCACCGCCTGCTGCTCTTCTTTATGTTTTAAATTGCCACCCGGACGGCTGAAATAACCCAGCGCCGTCAGCGACATATTCTCTTTAACCGACATACCCAGCACTAAACCATCACGCTTGCGGTCTTCGGAGATGTAGACGATACCGTTCGCCAGGCCATCCTGCGGTGAACGGGTAACAACTTCATGGTCATCCAGCGTGACGCTTCCGCTGGTGCGCGGCAGCGCGCCATAAAGCACTTTCATCAGTTCGGTACGCCCGGCGCCCATCAGGCCCGCCACGCCCAGAATCTCCCCTTTGCGTAGGGTAAAACTCACATTGTTCACGCCTGGGCCGCACAGGTTATCGACTTTCAGACGGATATCGCCCGGCGCTTTATCGAGGCGCGGGTATTGATCTTCCAGTTTGCGTCCAACCATCATTTCGATAAGCGTATCTTCGGTCAGCGTTGCAACTTCACGCTCGGCGATAAACTGGCCGTCGCGGAACACGGTCACATCATCGCAAATCTCGAAGATCTCTTTCATACGGTGAGAGATATAGACAATCCCGCGCCCTTGCGCTTTCAATTCCCGAATGACGCGGAAAAGGGATTCAGTTTCGGTATCAGTCAGGGCATCGGTCGGTTCATCCATAATGATGACCTGCGACTCATAACTCAGGACCTTCGCAATCTCGACCATCTGTTGATCGCCAATGGAAAGCTCCCCCACCAGCCTGTCGCTTTTAAAGCGGAGATTCAGTTTAAGCAGCAGCTTATCGGCTTCGGCATACATCTTTTTCCAGTCGATTTTGCCAAAGCGGTTCACGAATTCACGGCCGATAAAGATATTTTCGGCAATGGTGAGCTGGGGGATCAGGTTGAGTTCCTGGTGGATAATGCCGATGCCGGCTTCTTGCGAGGATTTAGGTCCGGTAAAGGTGGTCTCTTTACCCAGCCACAGTAATGAACCGGCATCACGGGTATAGATGCCGGTCAGGACTTTCATCATCGTGGATTTGCCCGCGCCATTTTCGCCGACCAGCGCCATGACGCGGCCGGGATAAACATTTAACGCGGCGCCAGACAGGGCTTTAACGCCCGGGAACGCTTTATCGATCCCTTTGAGTTGCAGTAATGCGTCCATGATGGCCTCAGAAGGTGACGCCAGCACAGAGAATGATATTCGCATACGGGGAACATTCCCCGCTGCGAATCACCGCCTGACTGTCCGCGGTGTGTTTTTTAAATTGTTCGTGTGAAACATAACGAACTTCTATGGTATTCCCCTGGTGTTGCTGCAGCTGCTCAATGTGATTGAGCAACGTTTCGTGGAGCTGTGGATTCTGCTGTTCGATTTCCGACGCGAGGATAGCTGCTTCAACCTGCATCTCGGCGGTGACCACCTCCAGTACCTGCATAAAGGATGGAACCCCCTGGGTTAATGCCATATCAATACGCGCGGTGCTTTTCGGCACAGGCAAGCCTGCATCACAAACCACCAGCGTATCGGTATGCCCAAGACGGGAGATGACCGACGAGATTTCAGCGTTGAGAACAGTACCTTTTTTCATTTTATGCTCCATTAGCGAAACGTTTCGCTGATCTCAGTGTAGACCTGAGAATGTTCAGAAAACCACCATGGCATTACAGAAGTGTGATCGAAATCGAAACGTTTCGCGCGCGTTGCAGAAAGAAAACACAAGTAATCTTACTTATATAAAATTGCAGACGAGAAATAGCAAAAACCCCTCACGAAGAGGGGTTTAAAAGGCGTTAAATTTCGACCTGTGTACCGAGTTCGATAACCCGGTTGGGTGGGATTTCAAACTGGTCCGGCGCACGCAGCGCATTGCGTTGCAACAGGAGGTATAACTTGCCGCGCAGCCGTAGATACCAGGGCCGTTTACCCACAATCAGCGACTCATGAGACATAAAGAAGGATGTCTCCATCATACGGCAACTGAGCCCTTCCAGACCGCAGCGGTGGAACACCTCTTCCACATTTGGCGTTTCGCGCCAGCCATAGCTGGCCACCACGCGCCAGAACGTCGGCGAGAGTTGCTCAATCTGCACACGACGCACATTGTGCACATAGGGCGCATCTTCTGTACGCAGCGTCAGCAGGATCACGCGTTCATGCAGTACTTTGTTATGTTTCAGGTTATGCAACATAGCAAACGGAATTACATTCAGCGCGCGGGACATATATACCGCCGTACCCGGAACTCGCACCGGCGGCGATTTTTCCAGCGAAGCAATCATCGCTTCCAGTGAGTTGCCATGCTCATGCATGCGGCGCAGCAGGCGGAAACGCTCGCTCTTCCATGTGGTCATCACGATGAACATGACCAGACCCAGACTCAATGGCAACCAGCCACCGGACAGCAACTTATCGAGGTTAGCCGAGAAAAGCGGCACATCTATACACAGGAACATGGTAAGCAACAGACCGACAACCATTTTGTTCCAGTGCCAGTTCTTGCGCGCCACGGTCATAGAAAGAATCGACGTCAGCACCATTGTACCGGTCACCGCAATACCATAAGCCGCCGCCAGGTTACTGGAGTGTTCAAAACTCACGATCACGATAACAACCGCGAAGTAGAGCAGCCAGTTAATAAAGGGAATGTAGATCTGCCCGGATTCCATCTCCGACGTATGGATAATGCGCATTGGCGAGAGATAACCCAGACGCACTGCCTGACGCGTCAGAGAGAACACGCCCGAAATAACCGCCTGAGACGCGATGACCGTCGCCAGCGTTGCAATGATCAACATCGGAATCAGAGCCCATTCAGGAGCCAGCAGGAAGAACGGGTTTTTGATCGCTTCCGGGGTTTTCAGCAGCAACGCCCCCTGACCAAAGTAATTCAGCGCCAGTGATGGCAACACCACGATAAACCACGCAAGGCGAATGGGCAGCTTCCCGAAATGGCCCATATCCGCATACAACGCCTCTACCCCGGTGATAGAAAGCACCACCGCGCCCAACGCAACAAACGAGACGGCTTTGTATTGAAGGAAGAAATTGACCGCCCACGCCGGGTTAAGCGCCTGCAGCACCTCAGGATTACTGATAATACCGCGCGCACCCAGCACCGCCAGGATTAAAAACCAGGCGAGCATAATAGGAGCAAAGAGTTTGCCCACCAGCCCTGTGCCGTGCTTTTGGATCATAAACAGCAGCGTGAGCACCAAAATGGACAACGGAACAATCCACGTATCCAGCGATGGTGCGACGATTTCGAGCCCTTCTATAGCCGACATCACTGAGATGGCAGGTGTAATGACCACTTCACCATAGAAGAAACTGCCGCCAATAAGCCCCATGATAACAAGCACGGAGGTCATTCTGGCGGAGGTATTGCGTCCTGCCAGCGACATCAGCGTTAAGATCCCACCTTCACCCGCGTTATCTGCACGCATAACAAAAGTTAGGTATTTAACCGAGACGACCAGTATCAGCAGCCAGAAGATGAGCGACAAAAAACCGAAGACGGCGTCACGTTCAACCCCAAAACCAAATTGACCTGACAAACATTCACGAAGTGTATAAAGCGGGCTGGTGCCGATATCACCGTAGACAACCCCAATAGCCGCGAGTGTTATCGCGGGCAACGATTGCTTATTATCAGTGCTCATAGACTAATCTTTTGTTTGAATGACAAATGTGTGCTTAGTCCCTTGGCCCACAAAAAGCGCACAGTATGCACGATTATTTATGAAATCGTACCCCCTAATTGCGACCGTATTAACCTGGCGCAAAGAAAATGATGCCGTTGTTCAGTCTATTACAAGCCTTTATCGAAACGTCTATACTCGCAGTTGCAAGCCGGAATCGCGGCGAAAGGATGCAAATCAATTATGGCTCACTCACATTTATTAGCAGAAAGAATTTCCCGCTTAAGTAGCGCGCTGGAAAAAGGTCTTTTTGAGCGTAGCCACGCTATTCGCCTGTGCCTGCTGGCCGCGTTAAGTGGTGAAAGCGTCTTCCTGCTCGGCCCGCCGGGTATCGCCAAAAGCCTGATCGCCCGCCGCCTGAAATTCGCCTTTAAAAATGCCCGCGCTTTTGAATATCTGATGACCCGCTTCTCCACACCCGAAGAGGTGTTTGGTCCTCTTTCTATTCAGGCGCTGAAAGATGAAGGGCGTTATGAACGTTTAACACATGGCTATCTGCCGGAAGCGGAGATTGTGTTTCTGGACGAAATCTGGAAAGCCGGCCCGGCGATCCTGAATACGCTATTAACCGCGATTAACGAACGTCGCTTTCGCAACGGCGCGCTGGAAGAGAAAATCCCCATGCGCTTGCTGGTGGCAGCGTCTAACGAACTGCCCGAGGCTGACAGCAGCCTCGAAGCACTCTATGACCGCATGTTGATTCGCCTGTGGCTCGATAAAGTGCAGGATAAGAGTAACTTCCGCTCAATGCTCATCAGCCAGCAGGATGAAAGCGATAATCCGGTGCCAGTTGATCTGCAAATCAGCGATGAGGATTATGCGCGCTGGCAGCAGGAAATCGTGCAGGTGAAGCTACCCGATGCCGTTTTTGAGCTGATTTTCATGCTACGCCAGCAGCTTGATAACTTACCTACTGCGCCTTATGTCTCTGACCGTCGCTGGAAAAAGGCCATTCGCCTGCTTCAGGCCAGCGCCTTTTTCAGCGGACGCGATGCGGTGGCCCCGGTGGATTTGATCTTGCTGAAAGACTGCCTGTGGCATGACGCTGAAAGCATGCGTCTGATGCAAAATCAGCTTGAAATATTGATGACCGGGCACGCGTGGCAGCAGCAATCCATGCTGACGCAACTGGGCGCGATTGCGCAGCGCAACATCCAGCTCCAGCAGCAGCACAGCGACAAAACGGCCCTCAAAGTTTCGCGCCAGGGCGGCATGTTCAGCCGTCGTCCGCATTACGATTTGCCGGAAGATCTGCAAGACAGCACGCTGACATTGTTGCTCCAGCAACCGTTAAAATTACATGACATGCAGGTCATTCATGTGACTATCGAACGTGCCGCGCTGGCCCAGTGGCTGGCAAAAGGCGGGGAGATCCGAGGAAAACTTAACGGCATTGGCTTCGCGCAGATCCTTAACCTTGAAGTCGACACCAGTTTGCATCTGTTGATCCGCGATATCAGCCTGCAGGGTTCCCGTCTTGCTTTACCGGGTGGAACGGCAACCCATGTGCCGGAAGAGATAAAGCAGCAACTGGAAGCGCTCGACACGCTCTGGCACCAGCAGCACACCCGTTTTAGCGAACAGCAAAAATGCCTGTTCATTCCTGGCGACTGGCTGGGTCGCATTGAAGCCAGCCTGCAGGACGTTCGCGCGCAGATACAACAGGCGCTTCAATGCTGACGCTGGATGCACTAAATGCCCTGCTGGCCATCAGTGAGGAGACGATAGTTGAAGAGCTTATCGTCGCCTTACTGGCCTCCCCCCAGTTGGCTGTTTTCTTTGAAAAATTCCCCAAACTCAGGCACGTCATTACCGAAGATGTCCCCCGCTGGCGCGAAGCGCTGAAAAATCACCTGAAAGAGACACAGGTGCCGCCAGAACTTGCTGAAGAAGTGCTCTGCTATCAGCAAAGTCAGTTGCTTTCCACTTCACAGTTCGTCGTTCAGTTGCCGCAAATTCTGACGCTTCTTGATAAGCTTCGCTCGCCGTTTGCCGCTCAGGCAAACGCAATGGTGAAGGACAACCCGACCTTTACCCCGGCGTTACAAACGCTTTTCTTACAGCGCTGGCGGTTAAGCCTGGTGGTACAGACAACCGCGTTTAATCAGCAACTCCTGGAAGAGGAACGCGAGCAGTTACTCAGTGAAGTACAGGAACGCATGACCCTAAGCGGCCAGCTTGAACCGGTGCTGATTGAAAACGAAAATGCCGCCGGGCGGTTATGGGATATGAGCGCCGGGCAAATTAAGCGCGGCGATTACCGACTTATCGTGCAATACGGTGACTTCCTGACCGAGCAGCCGGAACTCAAGCAACTGGCGGAACAACTTGGGCGATCCCGTGAGGCAAAATCCGTTCCGCGCAAAGATGCCCCCATGGAAACCTTCCGTATGCTGGTGCGCGAACCCTCTACCGTGCCGGAGCAGGTTGACGGGCTGCATCAAAGTGACGATATCCTGCGTCTGTTGCCGCCGGAACTGGCGACGCTGGGTATTACCGAACTGGAATATGAGTTCTACCGTCGGCTGGTAGAAAAACAACTGCTAACCTACCGCCTGCATGGCGATGCCTGGCGGGAAAGAGAAGTTGAGCGCCCGGTTATTCATCAGGATTTCGATGAACAGCCGCGCGGGCCGTTTATTGTGTGTGTGGACACATCCGGTTCGATGGGCGGGTTCAATGAACAGTGCGCAAAAGCCTTCTGCCTGGCGCTGATGCGCGTGGCGCTGGCAGACAAACGACGCTGCTTTATTATGCTGTTTTCCAGCGAGGTCGTGCGTTACGAGCTGACCTGCCAGCAAGGGCTGGAGCACGCTATCCGCTTTCTGAGCCAGCGTTTTCGCGGCGGAACGGATTTAGCGAGCTGCTTTCGCGCCATTATTGAACGCATGCAGGGCGGGGAGTGGTATGACGCCGATGCGGTGGTTATCTCTGACTTTATCGCCCAGCGCCTGCCGGACGATGTGATAGGCAAGGTCAAGGAACTACAGGCTGTACACCAGCACCGTTTTCACGCCGTTGCGATGTCAGCACACGGAAAACCCGGCATCATGCGCATCTTCGATCATATCTGGCGCTTTGATACCGGGATGAGAAGCCGTTTGCTCAGGCGCTGGCGCCGCTAATTACAGCAACGCGTCGACGGTCTCGCGAACCTGTGCAGGCCATACGCCACACTGGACCTGGCCGATGTGCGGCAGTTGCAGTAGCAGCATCGTCAAACGAGACTGGCCAATACCACCACCGATCGTTTGCGGCATCTCACCGCGCAACAACGCCTGGTGCCAGTCGAGACGCAGACGATCTTCATCACCCGTGATGTTAAGCTGACGTTTCAGTGCATCAGCATCTACGCGGATCCCCATAGAAGAGAGCTCAAGCGCATCTTCCAGTACCGGGTTCCATACCAGAATATCACCGTTCAGGCCGTGCAAGCCTGTCTCACCGGGCGTACTCCAGTCGTCGTAATCTGGTGCGCGGACATCGTGTCGCTTACCGTCGCTGAGTTTCCCGCCAATCCCCATCAGAAAGACTGCGCCCAGATCTTTGGCTACTGCGCGTTCACGCCCTTTTGCGTCCAGCCCCGGATAACGGCTCAGTAGCTCTTCGCTGTGCACAAAGTGGATCTGCGCTGGCAGGAAGGGCGTCAGGCCAAACTCTTTGCTCACTGCCGCTTCGGTTGCTTTGATCCCGGCATAGATGGCTTCAACTGTTGATCTCAGCGTGCCGGTGTGGCGTTCGCCATCACCCAGTACGCGTTCCCAGTCCCATTGATCAACATAAACAGAATGGATTGGGGAGAGGCGGTCTTCATCCGGACGCAGGGCTTTCATGTGCGTGTACAGCCCTTCGCCAGCGCTGAAATCGTGTTGTCCCAGCGTCTGACGTTTCCATTTGGCCAGCGAGTGGACAACTTCAAATTGCGCATCCGGCAGGTTTTTGACTTTTACCTGTACCGCTTTTTCACAGCCCGACAGGTTATCCTGAGTCCCATCTCCTACACGGCTTAGAATCGGTGCCTGAACTTCAATTAGCCCCAGTTTTTCTTCAAGCTGGCGGGAAAAATGCGACTTCACGAATACGATCTGACGTTGTTTGCTGATGTAAGCGGATTTCATTTTTTAACTCCTTTGTTCTGTTGCAAACGATTAAGCAACAAAATCTCGCCTTTATTCAATAATCAACAACAAAAAAGCCGGAGGGAGTTTTGATTCGTTAAAATGAGCCGCTAAAATAGGAAGAATGTTTATTCATCATAAGAAAAACCTATGGAAAATTATCAGATCGACAATCTGGACCGAGGCATCCTTGACGCCTTAATGGCGAATGCGCGTACTGCTTACGCTGAGCTTGCCAAGCAATTCGGTGTAAGCCCGGGGACAATTCACGTTCGCGTAGAGAAAATGAAACAGGCGGGGATTATTACCGGCGCGCGAATTGACGTCAGCCCCAAACAATTAGGTTATGACGTCTGCTGCTTTATCGGCATTATCCTTAAAAGCGCAAAAGACTACCCCTCCGCGTTAGCCCGCCTGGAAAGCCTGGAAGAGGTAACAGAAGCCTACTACACCACCGGCCACTACAGCATTTTTATTAAAGTCATGTGCCGCTCGATCGATGCTCTGCAACAGGTGCTTATCAACAAGATCCAAACAATTGATGAAATCCAGTCCACTGAAACGCTGATCTCTTTGCAAAACCCCATCATGCGTACGATCCGCCCGTAACAGGGCGTTTTACCCCACCGTTAATACCCATATTGTCCACAGGTAGATCCCAGCCCATTCACAGCGTACAATACGCAACTCATAACCGGAGTGGACCTGATGGCAGATATTACGCTTATTAGTGGCAGCACCCTGGGTGGCGCAGAATATGTAGCGGAACACCTGGCGGAAAAACTGAAAGAAGCAGGCTTTACAACCGAAACCCTGCACGGCCCGTTACTGGAAGATCTGCCGCAGGCAGGAACCTGGCTGGTGGTGAGTTCTACCCATGGCGCAGGCGATCTGCCGGATAACATCCAGCCGTTTTATGACGATCTTAATGAACAAAAACCTGACCTTTCTGCCGTACGCTTTGGCGCGATTGGCATCGGCAGCCGCGAATACGACACCTTTTGCGGTGCGATTGAAAAACTCGAGGTTTCATTGAAAGCCTGTGGGGCAAAACAGTTAGGTGAAACAGCGAAGATCAACATCCTTGATCATGACATTCCTGAAGATCCGGCTGAAATTTGGCTCGGATCCTGGATTAATTTACTCAATATCGATTAAAGATCGCGCGATCGAGTGTGGATAACTATGCTTAAAAGCGTTGATCAACCGGTAGTTATCCAAAGTATAACCGTTGCTTAGTTTTTGAGTTGTGTATAACTGCCCATTCTGATCCCAGCTTATACTGACCTGGATCACCGATCATTCACAGCTAATGATCCAGGCTAACATCATGATCTTCATATCAGGATCCGGGTTATCCACAAGACAGGGCGATCCTAATAAGAGATCACAGTAAAACAGATCTCTCTATATAAAGATCTTCTTTTTAATACCCGGGATCCTGATGCTTTCTCACTGAGCTAAAGTTGAGTAGAATCCACGGCCCAGGCATCAATCCACTTTCTAACCGCTTTACGCGAGGCAATACACCATGTTTTATCCGGATCCTTTTGACGTCATCATCATTGGCGGGGGTCATGCAGGCACTGAGGCCGCGATGGCCGCAGCGCGTATGGGTCAACAGACTCTGCTTTTGACACACAATATCGACACGCTGGGGCAAATGAGTTGCAACCCGGCCATTGGCGGTATTGGGAAAGGACACCTGGTAAAAGAAGTGGATGCACTCGGCGGTCTGATGGCAAAAGCGATCGATCAGGCGGGTATCCAGTTTAGGATACTAAACGGCAGTAAAGGGCCGGCAGTTCGTGCGACCCGAGCACAGGCAGATCGCGTACTTTACCGTCAGGCTGTGCGTACCGCGCTGGAAAATCAGCCGAATTTGATGATCTTCCAGCAGGCGGTAGAAGATCTGATTGTGGAAAACGATCGCGTGGTGGGTGCAGTTACCCAGATGGGCCTGAAATTCCGCGCTAAAGCGGTCGTTTTGACCGTCGGGACATTCCTTGACGGCAAAATTCACATCGGGCTGGATAACTACAGCGGTGGCCGTGCAGGCGATCCGCCGTCCATTCCCCTTTCTCGTCGTCTGCGTGAACTACCGCTGCGCGTAAGCCGCCTGAAAACCGGTACGCCGCCGCGCATTGACGCTCGTACCATTGATTTTAGCGTCCTGGCGCAGCAGCACGGCGATAATCCGATGCCGGTCTTCTCGTTTATGGGCAATGCCGCGCAACACCCGCGTCAGGTGCCGTGCTACATCACCCACACTAACGAGAAAACCCATGAAGTTATTCGCAATAACCTCGATCGCAGCCCGATGTATGCTGGCGTGATCGAAGGGATCGGGCCACGCTACTGCCCGTCGATCGAAGACAAAGTGATGCGCTTTGCCGATCGTAACCAGCACCAGATCTTCCTGGAGCCGGAAGGGCTGACCTCTAACGAAATTTACCCAAACGGTATCTCCACCAGCCTGCCGTTCGATGTACAGATGAAAATCGTCCGCTCGATGGAGGGGATGGAAAACGCCAAAATCGTTCGCCCTGGCTATGCCATTGAGTACGATTTCTTCGACCCGCGTGACCTGAAACCGACCCTGGAGAGTAAATATATCCATGGACTGTTCTTTGCCGGCCAAATCAACGGCACCACTGGCTACGAAGAGGCAGCGGCCCAGGGGCTGTTGGCTGGTCTGAACGCAGCACGCTTCTCTGCCGAGAAAGAGGGTTGGGCGCCGGCACGTTCTCAGGCTTATCTGGGCGTACTGGTTGACGATCTTTGCACACTGGGTACCAAAGAACCGTACCGCATGTTCACCTCCCGTGCCGAATATCGCCTGATGCTGCGTGAAGATAACGCCGATCTGCGTCTGACCGAAATCGGCCGTGAGCTTGGCCTCGTGGACGACGAACGCTGGGCGCGCTACAACGAGAAACTCGAAAATATCGAACGTGAACGTCAGCGTCTGAAATCTATCTGGGTGAACCCAACCTCGGAAGCTGCGCCGGAAGTGAATAAAAACCTGACGGCACCGCTGTCTCGTGAAGCCAGCGGTGAAGATCTGTTGCGTCGTCCGGAAATGACTTACGACCAACTAGTACAACTGGCACCGTTCGTTCCAGGTCTGAGCGACGAACAGGCGGCTGAGCAGGTTGAGATTCAGGTGAAGTACGAGGGCTATATCGCGCGTCAGCAGGATGAAATTGAAAAACAGCAGCGTAACGAGAATACGCTGTTACCTGCATCGCTGGATTACCGTCAGGTCAGCGGCCTGTCGAATGAAGTGATCGCGAAACTAAACGATCACAAACCGGCCTCCATCGGACAGGCATCGCGTATTTCCGGGATCACACCTGCCGCGATCTCCATTCTGCTGGTCTGGTTGAAAAAACAGGGTATGCTGCGCCGTAGCGCCTGATGCTCTTCACGCAACATGTGCTGACAGAGAGTGCGTTGCCTGTCAGCACAACAGATTTAAAGCCCGGTAAGCGTTAACGCCACCGGGTATATTTTTCAGACAGGTAATCACCGTGCTCAATAAACTTTCTCGTCTGCTCGATGAAGCAGGTATTTCGCTCACCGATCACCAGAAAAACCAGCTGGTAGCCTATGTCGAAATGCTCAACAAATGGAACAAAGCCTACAACCTGACTTCTGTACGTGACCCGAACGAGATGCTGATTCGCCATATCCTCGATAGCATCGTGGTTGCGCCGCACTTGCAGGGGGAGCGGTTTATCGATGTCGGAACGGGGCCAGGCCTGCCGGGGATCCCGTTATCCATTGTTTTTCCTGATGCACACTTCACCCTGCTGGATAGCTTGGGTAAACGCGTCCGTTTTCTGCGCCAGGTTCAGCATGAGCTTCATTTGCCGAACATCACTCCCGTACAGAGCCGCGTCGAAGATTTTCCGGCCGAGCCGCCTTTTGATGGCGTCATCAGCCGGGCATTCGCATCATTGAATGACATGGTGAACTGGTGTCAGCATCTGCCTGGAACACAAGGCAAGTTCTATGCCCTTAAAGGGTTGATTCCAAATGATGAAATTGACACGCTGCCTGCTCAGTTTTCAGTAGAATCTATCGTCAAATTAGACGTGCCTCACCTTGAGGGGGACCGACATCTAGTGGTCATTAAGGCAAACAAAATTTAATTTTTATCAAAAAATGTAGAATTCGTGCTGTTTTCTGAATGTTAAAAAACGGCGTAAAAAACAGTGATACGTTCGGTTACATTTAACGCATATTTCACTTCGTTTTTTCTAAGTTTTAACGCCGTAATTTTGCTTAACCATGAAAATAGTCAACAGCGAAAATATCAGTCTGCTAAAAATCGACATTCGCACGTATTGATGAATGTTAAATGATTATTATAAATGTCAATGAAAGGTTTTTATTGTATACCGAGCTGTTTTAAAAAGAGTTGTCAGTAATCATCTGTAATATCAAAAAGATGAAAAGGCGCAAATTCCCGATGGCAATATTTTGGCGAGAGCATAAATGTTTAATTTGTGATCTGGTGCACGCTTTAGCAACAGGTATTTCGCGTTATTCAACATTGTGTCTGATGGTTCACAGTTTCGCTAAAAGTTGAAAAATAGCCCTCGGGAAAATTATTTAAACATTTATTCACCTTTTCGCTACTTATTGTTTGAAATCACGAGGCCGCACCGTATAATTTGACCGCTTTTTGATGCTTGACTCCGGGCCTTAAAGAACGTTTTATACGACACGCGGCCTACCTCGAAGTGAGCAGGAGTTAAAAGTGATGTCTGTGTCGCTCTTGGGTCGAAATGTTGCTCGCAGGCTTCTGCTTATTCAGTTTCTGGCGGTAATAGCAAGCGGATTGCTGTTTAGCCTCAAAGACCCCTTCTGGGGCACTTCCGCTGTGTGCGGCGGTATGGCAGTCTTTCTGCCGAATATGTTGTTTATGATTTTTGCCTGGCGTCATCAGGCGCATACACCAGCCAGAGGCCGAGTGGCCTGGTCCTTTGCCTTCGGCGAAGTGTTCAAGGTGTTAGCAACATTCGTGTTGCTGGTGATGGCGCTGGCAGTTTTAAAGGCGGTGTTTTTACCGCTGATAGTCACGTGGGTTTCGGTGCTGGTTGTTCAGATACTGGCACCCGCTGTAATTAACAACAAAGGGTAAGAGGCATCATGTCTGCAGGAGAAATCTCAACACCGCAGGAGTACATAGGCCACCATCTGAATAACCTTCAGATTGACCTTCGTACGCTTTCGCTGGTGGATCCGCATAACCCCCCGGCCACCTTCTGGACTCTCAACATTGACTCCATGTTTTTCTCGGTGGTTCTGGGTCTGTTGTTCCTGGTGATGTTCCGTAGCGTAGCCAAAAAGGCCACCAGCGGCGTCCCGGGGAAATTCCAGACCGCGATTGAGCTGGTTATTGGTTTTGTCCACGGTAGCGTGAAAGACATGTACCACGGCAAAAGCAAGCTTATCGCGCCACTGGCCCTGACGATTTTCGTCTGGGTATTCCTGATGAACCTGATGGATTTGCTGCCTATCGACCTGCTGCCGTACATTGCTGAGCATGTACTGGGTCTGCCTGCGCTGCGTGTGGTGCCGTCTGCGGACGTGAACATCACCCTGTCGATGGCGTTGGGCGTATTTATCCTGATTCTGTTCTACAGCATCAAAATGAAAGGCCTGGGTGGTTTTGCTAAAGAGCTGACACTCCAGCCGTTCAACCACCCGGTGTTTATCCCGGTCAACCTTATCCTGGAAGGTGTTAGCCTGCTGTCCAAACCGGTTTCTCTCGGTCTGCGACTGTTCGGCAACATGTATGCCGGTGAGTTGATTTTCATTCTGATTGCTGGTCTGTTGCCGTGGTGGTCACAGTGGATCCTGAATGTGCCATGGGCCATTTTCCACATCCTGATTATTACGCTGCAAGCCTTCATTTTCATGGTTCTGACGATCGTCTATCTGTCGATGGCGTCTGAAGAGCATTGATTTTTAACAACACTACTACGTTTTAACTGAAACAATCTGGAGACTGTCATGGAAAACCTGAATATGGATCTGCTGTACATGGCTGCCGCTATTATGATGGGTCTGGCGGCAATCGGTGCTGCGATCGGTATCGGCATCCTCGGGGGTAAATTCCTGGAAGGCGCAGCGCGTCAACCTGATCTGATTCCTCTTCTGCGTACTCAGTTCTTTATCGTTATGGGTCTGGTGGACGCAATCCCGATGATCGCTGTAGGTCTGGGTCTGTACGTGATGTTTGCTGTCGCGTAGTAAGGGTTGCTTTTTACAGCAAGTATTTAGAACGTTAACCAGATAAGAGGCATTGTGCTGTGAATCTAAACGCAACAATCCTCGGCCAGGCCATCGCGTTTGTCCTGTTCGTTCTGTTCTGCATGAAGTATGTATGGCCGCCATTAATGGCAGCCATTGAAAAACGTCAGAAAGAAATCGCTGACGGTTTGGCTTCTGCGGAACGAGCTAAGAAGGATTTGGACCTTGCACAGGCCAATGCGACCGACCAGCTGAAAAAAGCGAAAGCAGAAGCTCAGGTCATCATTGAGCAGGCGAACAAACGCCGCGCTCAGATCCTGGACGAAGCGAAAGCAGAAGCCGAGCAGGAACGTAACAAAATCGTGGCGCAGGCTCAGGCGGAAATTGACGCCGAGCGTAAACGTGCTCGCGAAGAGCTGCGTAAACAAGTGGCTCTGCTGGCTGTTGCCGGCGCCGAGAAGATCATCGAGCGTTCCGTGGATGAAGCTGCTAACAGCGACATCGTGAATAAACTGGTCGCTGAACTGTAAGGAGGGAGGGGCCGATGTCTGAATTTGTAACGGTAGCTCGCCCCTACGCCAAAGCAGCTTTTGACTTTGCTGTCGAACACCAGGGTGTTGATCGCTGGCAGGATATGCTGGCGTTCGCGGCCGAGGTGACGAAAAACGAACATATGGCAGAGCTTCTCTCCGGTGCTATTGCGCCGGAAACGCTTGCCGAGTCGTTTATCGCAGTCTGTGGGGAGCAACTTGACGACAACGGTCAGAACCTGATTCGGGTGATGGCTGAAAATGGTCGTCTTAAAGTGCTTCCTGATGTTCTTGAGCAGTTTGTTCAATTGCGTGCAGCCAGCGAGGCTATCGCAGAAGTCGAAGTGACCTCTGCGACCGCACTGAGTGAAGAACAGCTTTCGAAAATCAGCGCCGCGATGGAAAAACGTCTGTCACGCAAAGTTAAGCTGAATTGCAAAATCGATAAGTCTGTAATGGCAGGTGTTATCATCCGTGCGGGTGATATGGTCATTGATGGTAGCGTACGCGGCCGTCTTGAACGCCTCGCAGACGTCTTGCAGTCTTAAGGGGACTGGAGCATGCAACTGAATTCCACCGAAATCAGCGAACTGATCAAGCAGCGCATTGCTCAGTTCAGTGTTGTGAGTGAAGCTCACAACGAAGGTACTATTGTTTCTGTAAGTGACGGTGTTATCCGCATTCACGGCCTGGCCGATTGTATGCAGGGTGAGATGATTTCCCTGCCGGGTAACCGTTACGCTATCGCACTGAACCTGGAGCGCGACTCCGTGGGTGCAGTTGTGATGGGTCCGTATGCTGACCTCGCCGAAGGCATGAAGGTTAAATGTACGGGTCGTATCCTGGAAGTTCCGGTTGGTCGTGGTCTGCTGGGCCGCGTTGTGAACACTCTGGGTGCACCGATTGATGGTAAAGGTCCGCTGGAGCATGACGGCTTCTCCGCTGTTGAAGCTATCGCACCGGGCGTTATCGAACGTCAATCCGTTGATCAGCCTGTACAGACTGGTTATAAATCCGTTGACGCCATGATCCCAATCGGTCGTGGTCAGCGTGAACTGATCATCGGTGACCGTCAGACCGGTAAAACCGCGCTGGCCATCGACGCCATCATCAACCAGCGTGATTCTGGCATCAAGTGCGTCTACGTGGCCATCGGCCAGAAAGCGTCAACCATTTCTAACGTGGTACGTAAACTGGAAGAACACGGCGCGCTGGCAAACACCATCGTTGTGGTTGCAACCGCATCTGAATCTGCCGCACTGCAATACCTGGCTCCGTATGCAGGCTGCGCAATGGGCGAATACTTCCGTGACCGCGGTGAAGATGCGCTGATCATTTATGATGATCTGTCTAAACAGGCCGTTGCTTACCGTCAGATTTCCCTGCTGCTCCGTCGTCCGCCAGGACGTGAAGCATTCCCGGGCGACGTATTCTACCTCCACTCTCGTCTGCTGGAGCGTGCTGCGCGTGTTAACGCCGAATACGTTGAAGCCTTCACCAAAGGTGAAGTGACTGGGAAAACCGGCTCTCTGACCGCTCTGCCGATTATCGAAACACAGGCGGGTGACGTTTCCGCGTTCGTTCCGACCAACGTAATTTCGATTACCGATGGTCAGATCTTCCTGGAAACCAACCTGTTTAACGCCGGTATTCGTCCTGCGGTTAACCCGGGTATCTCCGTATCCCGTGTTGGTGGCGCAGCGCAAACCAAGATCATGAAGAAACTGTCCGGTGGTATCCGTACCGCGCTGGCGCAGTATCGTGAACTGGCAGCGTTCTCCCAGTTTGCATCTGACCTTGACGATGCAACCCGTAAACAGCTTGACCACGGTCAGAAAGTGACCGAGCTGCTGAAACAGAAACAGTATGCGCCGATGTCCGTTGCGCAGCAGTCTCTGGTTCTGTTCGCAGCAGAACGTGGTTATCTGGCGGATGTAGAACTGGCGAAAATCGGTAGCTTCGAAGCCGCTCTGCTGGCTTACGTTGACCGTGACCACGCTCCGTTGATGCAAGAGATCAACCAGTCCGGTGGCTATAACGACGAAATCGAAGGCAAGCTGAAAGGCATCCTCGATTCCTTCAAAGCAACCCAGTCCTGGTAACGTCTGGTGGCCTGCCTTAGGGCAGGCCGCAAGGCATTGAGGAGAAGCTCATGGCCGGCGCAAAAGAGATACGTAGTAAGATCGCAAGCGTCCAGAACACGCAAAAGATCACTAAAGCGATGGAAATGGTCGCCGCTTCCAAAATGCGTAAATCGCAGGATCGCATGGCGGCCAGCCGTCCTTATGCAGATACCATGCGCAAAGTGATTGGTCACCTTGCGAACGGTAATCTGGAATATAAGCACCCTTACCTGGAAGAACGCGACGTTAAGCGCGTGGGCTACCTGGTGGTGTCGACCGACCGTGGTCTGTGTGGCGGCTTGAACATTAACCTGTTCAAGAAAGTACTGGCGGATATGAAAGCATGGTCCGATAAAGGCGTTCAGAGCGACCTCGCGATGATCGGCTCGAAAGGCGTGTCTTTCTTTAATTCCGTTGGTGGCAACGTTGTCGCCCAGGTGACCGGTATGGGTGATAACCCATCTCTGTCCGAACTGATCGGCTCGGTTAAAGTGATGTTGCAGGCCTACGACGAAGGTCGTCTGGACAAGCTTTATATTGTCAGCAACAAATTTATCAACACCATGTCTCAGGTTCCAACCATCACTCAACTGCTGCCATTACCGGCAGAAGAAGATGAAGAGTTGAAGCGTAAATCCTGGGATTATCTGTATGAACCTGATCCGAAGGCGCTGCTGGATACTCTCCTGCGTCGTTATGTGGAATCTCAGGTTTATCAGGGTGTTGTTGAAAACCTGGCCAGCGAGCAGGCCGCACGTATGGTGGCGATGAAAGCCGCGACCGATAATGGCGGCAGCCTGATTAAAGAGCTGCAGTTGGTTTACAACAAAGCTCGTCAGGCCAGCATTACTCAGGAACTCACCGAGATCGTCTCGGGGGCCGCCGCGGTTTAACCAGGTTTACGAATTTCGTAGAGGATTCAAGATGGCTACTGGAAAAATTATCCAGGTAATCGGCGCCGTGGTGGACGTCGAGTTCCCTCAGGATGCCGTACCACGAGTGTACGATGCACTTGAGGTAAAGAATGGTGAAGAGCGTCTGGTGCTGGAAGTTCAGCAGCAGCTCGGCGGTGGCGTTGTACGTACCATCGCAATGGGTTCTTCTGATGGTCTGCGTCGTGGTCTGGAAGTAACAGACCTGGCTCACCCGATCGAAGTCCCGGTAGGTAAAGCAACACTGGGTCGTATCATGAACGTACTGGGCGAACCAGTAGACATGAAAGGCGACATCGGTGAAGAAGAGCGTTGGGCGATCCACCGCGCAGCACCTTCCTACGAAGAGTTGTCAAACTCTCAGGAACTGCTGGAAACCGGTATCAAAGTAATCGACCTGATGTGTCCGTTCGCTAAGGGCGGTAAAGTAGGTCTGTTCGGTGGTGCGGGTGTAGGTAAAACCGTAAACATGATGGAGCTGATCCGTAACATCGCGATCGAGCACTCCGGTTACTCCGTATTTGCGGGCGTAGGTGAACGTACTCGTGAGGGTAACGACTTCTACCACGAAATGACCGACTCCAACGTTATCGACAAAGTATCCCTGGTGTATGGCCAGATGAACGAGCCGCCGGGAAACCGTCTGCGCGTTGCGCTGACCGGTCTGACCATGGCAGAGAAATTCCGTGACGAAGGTCGTGACGTACTGTTGTTCGTCGACAACATCTATCGTTACACCCTGGCCGGTACAGAAGTATCTGCACTGTTGGGTCGTATGCCTTCAGCGGTAGGTTATCAGCCGACTCTGGCGGAAGAGATGGGTGTTCTGCAAGAACGTATCACCTCCACCAAAACCGGTTCTATCACCTCCGTACAGGCGGTATACGTACCTGCGGATGACTTGACTGACCCGTCACCAGCCACCACCTTTGCTCACTTAGATGCAACCGTGGTACTGAGCCGTCAGATCGCGTCTCTGGGTATTTACCCGGCCGTTGACCCGCTGGACTCCACCAGCCGTCAGCTGGATCCTCTGGTTGTTGGTCAGGAGCACTACGACACTGCGCGTGGCGTACAGTCTATCCTGCAGCGTTACCAGGAACTGAAAGACATCATCGCCATCCTGGGTATGGATGAGCTGTCAGAAGAAGACAAACTGGTGGTAGCACGTGCGCGTAAGATCCAGCGCTTCCTGTCCCAGCCGTTCTTCGTGGCAGAAGTATTTACCGGTTCTCCGGGCAAATACGTCTCCCTGAAAGACACCATCCGTGGCTTTAAAGGCATCATGGAAGGCGAATACGATCACCTGCCGGAGCAGGCGTTCTACATGGTCGGTTCCATTGACGAAGCCGTGGAAAAAGCCAAAAAACTTTAACGCCTTAATCGGAGGGTGATATGGCAATGACTTACCACCTGGACGTCGTCAGTGCAGAGCAACAAATGTTCTCTGGTCTGGTCGAGAAAATCCAGGTAACGGGTAGCGAAGGTGAGCTGGGGATTTACCCTGGTCACGCGCCGCTGCTCACCGCCATTAAGCCTGGTATGATCCGCATCGTGAAACAGCACGGTCATGAAGAGTTTATCTATCTGTCCGGCGGCATTCTTGAAGTGCAGCCTGGCAACGTGACCGTACTGGCTGATACCGCTATTCGTGGCCAGGATCTCGACGAAGCGCGAGCGCTGGAATCGAAACGTAAAGCCGAAGAGCACATTAAGAGCTCGCACGGCGACGTGGATTACGCTCAGGCGTCTGCCGAACTGGCGAAAGCTATTGCGAAACTGCGCGTTATCGAGTTGACCAAAAAAGCGATGTAACACCGGCTTAAAGTCAAAAAGCCAGTCTGATTATCAGGCTGGCTTTTTTTATGGGCAAATTCTGTACAATTATTGGATACATGAATGTTTTGCTCAGGACTTTATTCATGGCTAAAAAAAATAGCAAAAACATTGTCCTGCTCACGATACCCGTGCAGGAAGCACCATTTTTGAATATAAAGTACCATGTAAAAGCCAAAAAAATGCCCTAAATTACGATCTGGTAAGGCAGGTTGTGCATTTTACTTTCTTGCCATTTTGCGTTGAAAAAAATGTAGAATTTTCAAGGTGAAACAGTAAAACTTCCACTCAAATTAAAGTCAGGACGCGTATGTTGAACACGAAAATGAGCGTGGTGATCCTTGCCGCTGGCAAAGGCACACGCATGTATTCCGATCTTCCGAAAGTGCTGCATACCCTTGCAGGGAAAGCGTTGGTTCAGCATGTCATTGATGTGGCGAATAATCTAGGCGCCGATCATGTACACCTTGTCTATGGGCACGGCGGCGATCTGTTAAAACAAACGCTGCCTGACGAAAAACTTAACTGGGTGTTACAGGCTGAACAACTGGGCACCGGGCATGCAATGCAGCAGGCTGCGCCATTCTTCGCCGACGACGAAGATATCCTGATGCTGTATGGCGATGTGCCGCTAATATCGATCGATACCCTTACCCGTCTGCGTGAAGCGAAGCCGCAGGGTGGCATTGGTCTGCTCACCGTGAAGCTGGATGATCCAAGTGGATACGGCCGTATCACGCGTGAAAACGGTAAAGTAACCGGCATTGTTGAACATAAAGATGCGACTGAGCAGCAGCGCCAGATTCAGGAAATCAATACCGGTATTTTGATAGCTAACGGCGGCGATATGAAACGCTGGCTGAGTCAGCTCACCAATAATAATGCGCAGGGTGAATATTACATCACCGATATTATTGCTCTTGCTTATCAGGAAGGCCATGAAATCGCAGCCGTCCATCCGCAGCGCCTGAGCGAAGTGGAAGGCGTGAACAACCGCCTCCAGCTCTCCCGCCTCGAACGTGTATATCAAACTGAACAGGCTGAAAAATTACTTCTCGCAGGCGTGATGCTGCGCGACCCGGCCCGCTTCGATCTGCGTGGAACGCTGACGCATGGGCGGGATGTTGAGATTGATGCTAACGTGATTATTGAAGGTGACGTCAAACTCGGCAACCGCGTGAAAATTGGCGCAGGCTGTGTCATCAAAAATAGCGTTATTGGCGATGGCTGTGAAATCAGTCCTTATAGCGTGCTGGAAGATGCCACGCTTGAAGCCGCCTGTACGATTGGCCCGTTTGCCCGCCTGCGTCCGGGGGCTGAGTTGCAGGAAGGCGCGCACGTAGGCAACTTCGTTGAGATGAAAAAAGCGCGTCTGGGCAAAGGCTCGAAAGCGGGTCATCTGACTTACCTTGGCGACGCGGAAATTGGCGACAACGTCAATATCGGCGCGGGAACCATAACCTGCAACTACGATGGCGCCAATAAACACAAGACCATTATTGGTGATGATGTGTTTGTTGGATCCGATACCCAACTGGTGGCGCCGGTGAGCGTGGGTAAAGGGGCAACCATTGCGGCAGGTACGACGGTTACCCGCAATGTCGCCGATAACGAACTGGTCTTAACCCGTGTGCCGCAGGTCCATAAAAAAGGCTGGCAGCGCCCGGTGAAGAAAAAGTAATTTTCATGCCGGAGTAATCCGGCAACAGGGGATGAGGGGATAACATAATCCCCCGCCCGACAAGCAGTACCATAAAAATAACCCCACTCTCTACAAGGCTCGGGGCGCCCGTAAAGGGCAAACAGGTCAGCGACAACGCATGGCACAATGCCATAATCAGGAAATCTAACTATGTGTGGAATTGTTGGCGCAGTTGCGCAGCGTGATATTGCTGAAATCCTTCTGGAAGGCTTACGTCGTCTGGAATACCGTGGTTATGACTCTGCCGGTCTGGCAGTGGTTGATGCAGAAGGTCATATGACCCGTCTGCGTCGTCTCGGTAAAGTACAGATGCTGGCTCAGGCTGCGGAAGAGCATCCGTTACACGGTGGTACCGGTATTGCTCACACCCGTTGGGCGACCCACGGGGAACCTTCAGAAGGCAACGCACACCCGCATGTGTCTGAACACATCGTCGTAGTACACAACGGCATTATCGAAAACCACGAACCGCTGCGCGAAGAACTGAAAGCGCGTGGCTACACTTTTGTGTCTGAGACCGATACAGAAGTGATTGCTCACTTAGTGCACTGGGAGCTGGCGAAAGGCGGTACGCTGCGTGATGCTGTGCTGCGTACTATCCCGCAACTGCGTGGCGCGTACGGCACGGTTATCATGGATTCCCGCGATCCGAGTACACTGCTGGCTGCACGTTCTGGTAGCCCGATGGTTATCGGTCTGGGCATGGGTGAAAACTTTATCGCGTCCGATCAACTGGCTCTGTTGCCGGTAACCCGTCGCTTTATCTTCCTTGAAGAGGGGGATATCGCTGAGGTAACACGTCGCAGCGTGACGGTATTTGATAAAACGGGCGAGCTGGTTAAGCGCCAGGAGATTGAATCCAATCTGCAATATGACGCAGGCGACAAAGGCGCTTACCGTCACTATATGCAGAAAGAGATCTATGAACAGCCGAATGCGATTAAAAACACCCTGACCGGGCGTATCAGCCACGGTGAAGTGGATTTAAGCGAGCTGGGCTCCCATGCGAATGATCTGCTGAGCAAGGTTGAGCATATTCAGATCATTGCCTGCGGTACCTCATACAACTCCGGCATGGTTTCTCGTTACTGGTTTGAATCGCTGGCCGGTGTACCCTGTGATGTGGAAATCGCCTCCGAATTCCGTTACCGCAAATCTGCCGTGCGTCGCAATAGTCTGATGATTACGCTCTCTCAGTCTGGCGAAACGGCAGACACCCTGGCGGGGCTGCGTTTGTCTAAAGAGCTGGGCTATCTGGGCTCGCTGGCTATCTGTAACGTTCCTGGCTCCTCGCTGGTACGTGAATCCGATCTGGCCATCATGACGAATGCGGGTACGGAAATTGGCGTGGCGTCCACCAAAGCCTTCACGACTCAGCTAACGGTTCTGTTGATGCTGGTGGCGAAACTGAGCCGTCTGAAAGGGCTGGATGCCTCAATCGAACATAGCATTGTCCATGGCCTGCAGACGCTGCCGAGCCGCATTGAACAGATGTTGTCTCAGGATAAACGTATCGCGCAATTGGCCGAAGACTTTTCTGACAAGCATCACGCGTTGTTCCTGGGGCGTGGCGATCAATACCCGATTGCCCTGGAAGGCGCGCTTAAGCTCAAAGAGATTTCCTACATCCATGCAGAGGCCTATGCCGCCGGTGAACTGAAACACGGCCCACTGGCCCTGATTGACGATGATATGCCGGTTATCGTTATTGCGCCGAACAATGAACTGTTGGAAAAATTGAAATCCAACATTGAAGAGGTTCGCGCGCGCGGCGGTGTACTGTATGTCTTTGCCGACCAGGATGCCGGCTTTGTTGGCAGCGACACTATGCATATCATTGATATGCCGCACGTTGATGAAGTTATCGCTCCTATCTTCTACACTGTTCCGTTGCAATTGCTGGCCTACCACGTGGCGTTGATTAAAGGCACCGACGTGGATCAGCCGCGTAATCTGGCAAAATCAGTCACTGTGGAATAAAGGCGTAACCACGTCATAACGCATAAAAGAGGTTGCCTGGTGGCAGCCTCTTTTTTTTCAGGATGATGATGAATCTGTTGAAACGCATAATCGGGCTTAAATTTTTGGCGCTCATCGACTACTGCGACAAGGTGGAAGCGGGGATATCGGGCCGTAAACTGGCGCAATTAAAAGCGCTGGCGGAGGCCTTTCAGGAAATGCCGAAGGCTTACTATATCCGTGGGACGACATATTTCGCCAGCATATTGGTGTTGTTCTATACGTTGCTGTTGAGCTATGCCTGTCTTGCCATTGCGTTCAGAACCGTTACCGGCGGCTGGGGCGTTATCGCAGGTCTTGTTATCTTCATTCTGCTTGTGGTGGCGTTATCAGGAGCAGAGAAAGGAAGAACATTACCCCTGAGATTATTTTTAGCCGTCTGGTCGGCGTTATGTGTTTGTAATGTACTGGCGGCAGGATGGCTGTTGTTCGCCTCTTTCTCATGGCTAAGTGTCGGGTGTTGGGCCGGGAGTTTGCTTCTCTTATGGCTGACGCGACAGGTCATGAACGGACCAGAACTGACGAAACTAATACGGTGGCGTGCGTCACTCAGAATAGCCCTGTATCGACGTCAGGCATTGACGCAACCCAGGCGAAAATGAATTGATCTAAGGCTACTTTTTATCGCTTTTTTCTGGGACATCTCGTCAGCATCTACTACTTTTTTAGTGTCATAAAACTAACATCTTGCTGACATCTCACGGCCATTAATCACGTTATCTTGCTGATAAATCATACAAGATAGGGTTAATCTACGTGAAAACCGTCATTGTCATCAAACAGTAACAATCATTGCATATAACTGTCATCAAAGTGTCCTATTTTGCTCGTCGTAGCCACTTAAACAACGATTTACGATCCTTGCAGGAGACATTATGAACGTTATGCGTACCACTGTCGCAACTGTTGTCGCCGCGACCTTTTCACTGAGTGCATTTGCAGTTAACGCCGCTGCAAGCCTGACAGGTGCGGGTGCAACTTTCCCAGCGCCGGTGTATGCCAAATGGGCCGATACTTACCAGAAAGAAACGGGTAATAAGGTTAACTACCAGGGTATCGGTTCTTCTGGTGGCGTAAAACAGATCACTGCAAACACCGTTGACTTCGGCGCTTCTGATGCTCCGCTGGCTGACGACAAACTGGCTCAGGAAGGCCTGTTCCAGTTCCCTACCGTAATCGGTGGCGTTGTCCTGGCTGTTAACCTGGAAGGTTTCAAATCTGGCGAGCTGGTGCTGGATGGCAAAACGCTGGGCGATATCTACCTGGGCAAAATCAAAAAATGGGATGATGCGGCAATTGCTAAGCTGAACCCGGGCAAAAAACTGCCTTCTCAGAATATCGCTGTCGTACGTCGCGCTGATGGTTCTGGTACATCTTTCGTATTTACCAGCTACCTGGCGAAAGTTAACGAAGAGTGGAAATCGTCTGTAGGCGCTGGCTCTACTGTTAACTGGCCGACCGGTCTGGGCGGTAAAGGTAACGACGGTATCGCTGCATTCGTACAGCGTCTGCCGGGCTCCATTGGTTATGTTGAATATGCTTACGCTAAGCAGAATAACCTGACCTACACCAAGCTGCTGTCTGCTGATGGCAAACCGGTTAGCCCGACCGAAGCAAACTTCTCCAATGCGACGAAAAACATCGACTGGAGCAAATCCTTCGCGCAGGACCTGACCAACCAGAAAGGTGCTGATGTATGGCCGATTACGTCCACCACCTTCATCCTGGTTCACAAAGAGCAGAAAAACCCTGAGCAGGGCGCAGAAGTGCTGAAATTCTTCGACTGGGCATACAAAAACGGCGGCAAACAGGCTAATGAGCTGGACTACGCTACCCTGCCTGAGAGTGTTGTTGCACAGATTCGCGCTGCATGGAAAACCAACGTGAAAGACAGCAGCGGTAAAGCGCTGTACTAATACCCGCCATACTTCGAGCCGTAGCAGTGTTGGTGTTGGCTGCAACTCGAATTAGTTAGGGTATGGCATTACGTTAGCCAGGAAGCACGATAAAATGCGCGCTTCCTGGCCCAAACTTAAAGAGTGATTTATGGCTGCAACCAAGCCGGCTTTTAGCCCCCCGGGTAAAAAAGGTGACATGATTTTCAGCGCGCTGGTAAAACTGGCTGCGCTGATTGTGCTATTGCTGCTCGGCGGCATTATCGTGTCTCTGATTTTCTCCTCCTGGCCGAGTATCCAGAAATTTGGTTTTTCCTTCTTGTGGAACAAAGAGTGGGATGCGCCGAATGAGACCTTTGGTGCTCTGGTTCCGATTTACGGCACGCTGGTAACGTCTTTAATCGCGCTACTGATCGCTGTCCCGGTAAGTTTTGGTATCGCCCTCTTCCTGACGGAGCTGGCGCCTGGCTGGCTGAAACGTCCTCTTGGGATCGCGATTGAACTGCTGGCGGCGATTCCCAGTATCGTTTACGGCATGTGGGGTCTGTTTATTTTCGCCCCGCTGTTTGCCAAATATTTCCAGGAACCGGTCGGCAACGTTATGTCCGCGATCCCGTTTGTTGGTGCCCTCTTCTCTGGCCCGGCATTTGGTATTGGTATCCTGGCCGCGGGGGTTATCCTCGCCATTATGATCATTCCGTACATTGCCGCCGTTATGCGCGATGTATTCGAACAAACCCCGGTGATGATGAAAGAGTCTGCCTACGGCATCGGCTGCACCACGTGGGAAGTTATCTGGCGTATTGTTCTGCCGTTCACCAAAAATGGTGTTATCGGCGGCATTATGTTGGGGTTGGGTCGTGCACTGGGCGAAACCATGGCGGTGACTTTTATCATCGGCAACACCTACCAGCTCGACAGCGCATCACTCTATATGCCGGGTAACAGTATTACCTCCGCGCTGGCGAACGAATTCGCCGAAGCGGAATCCGGTCTGCACGTTGCAGCCTTGATGGAGCTGGGTCTGATCCTCTTCGTCATTACCTTTATTGTGCTGGCGATTTCTAAGTTCATGATCATGCGTCTGGCGAAAAATGAGGGGGCCCGCTAATGGCTACGCTTGAAATGCAAACCACCGCAGAGCTGGCTGAATCCCGTCGCAAGATGCAGGCGAAGCGCCGTACCAAAAACCGTATCGCCCTGACGCTCTCGATGGCGACCATGGCGTTTGGTCTGTTCTGGCTGGTCTGGATCCTCCTGTCGACCATTAGTCGTGGTTTTGATGGGATGTCACTGGCGCTCTTTACCGAAATGACGCCGCCGCCGAACACGGCGGGTGGTGGGCTGGCGAATGCGCTGGCGGGAAGTGCGCTGCTCATCTTCTGGGCGACCGCTGTCGGTACGCCGCTGGGTATCATGGCCGGGATCTACCTGGCTGAGTACGGGCGTAAATCGATTCTGGCCGAAATTATCCGTTTTATTAACGATATTCTGCTTTCCGCACCGTCTATTGTTGTTGGCCTGTTCGTTTACACCATTGTGGTGGCGCAGATGCAACACTTCTCTGGCTGGGCAGGCGTGATTGCGCTGGCGCTGCTGCAGGTGCCCATCGTGATTCGTACCACAGAGAACATGCTGAAACTGGTGCCGGATAGCCTGCGTGAAGCGGCTTATGCGCTGGGGACACCGAAGTGGAAGATGATTTCCGCCATTACCGTGAAAGCTTCTGTCTCCGGGATCATGACCGGCGTGCTGCTGGCGGTTGCGCGTATCGCGGGTGAAACCGCACCGCTGCTGTTTACCGCGCTGTCGAACCAGTTCTGGAGTACGGACATGATGAGGCCGATTGCAAACTTGCCGGTCACCATCTTTAAGTTCGCGATGAGCCCGTTTGCTGAATGGCAGCAACTGGCCTGGGCTGGTGTTCTGATTATCACGCTGTGTGTGCTGCTATTGAACATTCTGGCGCGTGTCATTTTCGCGGCGAAGAAACACTAATTTTTGCGGCGCGGTGAAACGCGGTGCCGAGTGAGGAAAGAGATAAATGAGTATGGTTGATACAACGCCGGGCAAAATTCAGGTTCGCGATTTGAACTTCTATTACGGCAAATTCCATGCCCTGAAAAACATCAGCCTGGACATTGCTAAAAACCAGGTAACGGCGTTTATCGGGCCGTCAGGCTGCGGTAAGTCCACGCTGCTGCGTACATTCAATAAAATGTTTGAACTGTACCCGGAGCAACGCGCGGAAGGTGAAATCCTGCTGGATGGGGATAACATCCTCACCAATACCCAGGATATTGCCCTGCTGCGCGCAAAGGTTGGGATGGTTTTCCAGAAGCCAACGCCGTTCCCGATGTCGATTTATGACAACATCGCCTTCGGTGTGCGTCTGTTTGAAAAGCTGTCTCGTGCCGATATGGACGAACGTGTGCAGTGGGCCTTGACCAAGGCCGCATTATGGAATGAAACCAAGGATAAATTGCACCAGAGCGGGTACTCTCTTTCCGGTGGTCAGCAGCAGCGTCTGTGTATCGCTCGTGGGATTGCGATCCGTCCGGAAGTCTTACTGCTGGACGAACCTTGCTCGGCGCTCGACCCCATTTCGACTGGTCGTATCGAAGAATTGATCACCGAGTTGAAGCAGGATTACACCGTCGTCATCGTTACCCACAACATGCAGCAGGCTGCGCGTTGTTCCGATCACACGGCGTTTATGTATCTCGGCGAATTGATTGAGTTCAGCAACACGGATGATCTGTTCACCAAGCCGAAGAAAAAGCAAACCGAAGATTATATTACTGGCCGCTACGGTTGATTTGCCATATTGCTTTCAGGCTCTAACTGTGTTGGCTGCCTTTGTTCACCCCGGTCGTGCCATATGATGCGCCCCGGGGATTCGCTCAGTTGCCGCCTTGTTATAGCCCAAAAATAGTTGGGCATCAGGAGACACCATGGACAACCTCAATCTTAACAAACATATTTCCGGCCAGTTTAACGCCGAGCTGGAAAGTATCCGCACTCAGGTGATGACCATGGGTGGGATGGTAGAGCAACAACTTTCTGACGCGATCACTGCGATGCATAACCAGGACAGCGAGCTGGCTCAGCGCGTTGTTGAGGGTGATAAGCAGGTGAACATGATGGAAGTCGCTATCGACGAAGCCTGTGTGCGTATTATTGCCAAGCGCCAGCCGACCGCCAGCGACCTGCGTCTGGTGATGGCGATTATCAAAACGATCGCTGAGCTGGAACGTATTGGCGATGTTGCCGATAAAATCTGCCGCACAGCGCTGGAGAAATTCTCCTCGCAGCACCAGCCGCTGCTGGTAAGCCTGGAATCTCTGGGCCGCCATACCGTGCAGATGCTGCACGACGTACTGGATGCTTTCGCGCGTATGGATATTGACGAAGCGGTACGTATCTACCGTGAAGACAAGAAAGTGGATCAGGAATATGAAGGTATCGTGCGCCAACTGATGACCTACATGATGGAAGATCCGCGCACCATTCCAAGCGTGTTAACCGCGCTATTCTGCGCCCGTTCCATTGAGCGTATCGGCGACCGTTGCCAGAATATTTGCGAATACATTTTCTATTTTGTTAAAGGCCAGGATTTCCGTCATGTTGGCGGTGATGAACTGGATAAACTGCTCGCCGGAAAAGACCCGAAAGAGTGATTTCCGCGCTCAGCAAATAAAAACGCCAGCGACATATCTGCTGGCGTTTTTTTGCTGATTTGCAGGAGAGTGTCAGATGTAACGCACTGTTTATTTATAATCCCCACAGGCCTTCCCATTTCTTTCTCCTGAAAACCCACCGTTCTGATTCTGGAATAAATTAACGACGTTTCTGTATCAGGCCGGAACCGGAATCTGGCCCATAAAAATGTACCGCTGCTGAAATGGTGAACTAAAAACTCGTGGTAAATCACAGTTTATTATTTTGCGCATTGCCGGTGGGTTAAAAATCGCTATGTTGTGGGCTGAAACTGGATTGCTACCGCTTTGCGGGCTAAACCTGACATCTCCCTTCTGGAGGTGCCAGGTTTTTTGTTTTTAGGGCTGAGTAAAAAACAGCCAGCCGCAAAGATGTGTCCAGTACAGGATTGTTACTGCTTTCGACAGGCAAAACCTGAACTCACACCCGATTCATCTCGGGTGGGTTCAGGTTTTTTTTTATCCAAAAAATGGTTGGATGGAAACCATGAAAAAAACAATACCCTTAATTCTGGCATCATCATTTTTATACTCAGTTACCCCTGCGATGGCCGCAACCGGAAATATGACCATCGAACAGCGCCTTGCGGCGCTGGAGAAAGATCTCAGCGAAACAAAAAAGGAATTACAGCGCTACAAGGATGAAGAGAAGAATAAGCAGGCGGTTTACTTTGCGCAGACCGCTTCTGCGCCTGCGCCCGCATCTGCGACGGCAAGTACAGCGAAAACGACATCGGCCCCTGCTGCTGTGCTGGTTCAGACAGCGCCAGCGCCGGGTGCTCAGCCGTCTAAAACTGAAGATGTTTCATCCATGTCGATGAAAGATCTCAGTAAGTTCGTCAAAGACGAAATTGGCTTTAGTTACAACGGTTATTTCCGCTCGGGATGGGCGACCACCACGAACGGATCGCCCAAATCCTGGGCTATCGGCTCGTTGGGGCGTTTTGGCAACGAATACACCAGTTGGTTTGATTTGCAGTTCTCCCAGCGTGTCTATAACGAAAATGGTAAGAGCGCTAAAGCTGTCGTCATGCTCGATGGTAACGTTGGGCAGTCCTATTCTGCTGGCTGGTTTGGCGACAACAGCACCAATGAAAACTACCTGCAGTTCTCTGATATCTACCTGACCACCACCGGTTTCCTGCCGTTCGCCCCGGAAGCGGATATGTGGGTGGGTAAGCACCAGCTTCCCAAATATGAAGTACAGATGCTCGACTGGAAAACGCAGCGTACTGATGCCTCCGGCGGCGTTGGGATTGAAAACATGAAGCTTGGCAGCGGTAAGCTTGATATCGCGCTGCTGCGTGAAGATATTGATCAATACGACCGCTCACTAAGCCACTCACAGAAACTTAACACCAACACGGTTGATGTCCGCTACAAAGCCATTCCGTTGTGGGATAAAGCAGAACTGATGGTCAATGGTCGTTACGCGATGGCGAACTCGACGGATACGCAGAAAGAGAACGTGAACGACAACGGGTATTACAAATGGAAAGACACCTGGATGTTTGGCACGGCGTTAACGCAGAAATTTAAAAACGGTGGTTATAACGAATTTAGCTTCCTGATGGCCAATAACTCACTGGCAAGCAGCTTTGCCCGTTACAGCGGTTCCAGCCCGTACATCGCGTTCAATGGTCGTTACTATGGCGATCACACCAACGGTACGGCGATTCGTCTGGTCTCGCAGGGCGAAACCTATTTGCGTGACGATGTGATCGTGGCCAATGCGCTGGTCTATTCACGAGGCGAAGATGTCTATAGCTATGAGACTGGCGCTCACAGTGACTTCACCAGCTATCGCGCGGTGGTACGTCCGGCGTATATCTGGGACAAATACAACCAGACGGGCGTAGAACTGGCGTATTTCAACCAGCAGAACAAAAATCAATACGGCGCGAAGTTCAAAGAGGCAGGGTATAAAACCACGCTTTACCATACGCTTAAGGTCAACACCAGTATGCTGACATCCCGCCCGGAAATTCGTTTTTATGGTACCTACATCCATGCGCTGGATAACGAACTGGATAATTTCAGCTTCGCTGATGAGAAAAATAACCAGTTTGCCGCAGGCGTTCAGGCTGAGGTCTGGTGGTAATGCCCGCTTAATAACTCTGCATGAACGACAAAAAAATACGAGGGATTTGATATGAAAAGAAACATCGCCTGTCTGACACTCGCCATCACCGCACTGCTTGGCAGCGCGGCGATTCCCGCCATTGCTGCCCCTTTTCCGGCAACCCCGGATTTGTCGGTGCCGGTCAGCCAGTATGTGACCCAGGTGAATGCCGATAAAAGCATTACCTTTCGCCTGTTTGCGCCAGCAGCAAAACGGGTGTCGGTGGTTACCGGTTCCACCCCGGACAGCTTTGTCTCCCATGATATGAGCAAAGATGAGAGCGGCGTCTGGTCCTGGAAAAGCGAATCTCTGGCGCCGAATCTGTACGAATATTACTTTGATGTGGATGGGTTTCGTTCGGTAGACACGGGAAGCCGTTTTCAGAAACCGCAGCGTCAGGTCAATACCAGCCTGATCCTGGTTCCGGGAAGTATTCTCGACGATCGCGCCGTACCGCATGGCGATCTCTTGACGGTGACTTATCACTCGAAAGCATTGAGCTCAGAGCGTCGCGTCTATATCTGGACACCGCCAGGTTATAACGGCAAAGGCGAGCCGCTGCCGGTCCTCTATTTCTATCATGGTTTTGGTGACACCGGTCTTTCGGCTATCGATCAAGGGCGCCTGCCGCAGATCATGGACAACCTGCTGGCCGAAGGGAAAATCAAACCAATGCTGGTGGTCGTGCCGGATACGGAAACCGACATCGCGCAGGCGATTGCGGAAAACTATCCGCCGAAAGAGCGTCGCAAAACTTTCTATCCGCTGAATGCTAAAGCGGCCGATCGCGAACTGATGCATGACATCATCCCGATGGTCGATGCGCGGTTTAACGTGCGCAAAGATGCAAGCGGGCGCGCGCTGGCCGGGTTATCACAGGGCGGTTATCAGGCGCTGGTCTCAGGTATGAACCATCTTGATAGCTTTGGCTGGCTGGCGACCCTGAGTGGCGTAACGACCACAACCGTTCCGGATGCAGGTGTTACCGCTCAGCTTAACAAGCCTCAGGAGATCAACAAGCAACTGCATAACTTCACGGTGGTGGTCGGTGAAAAAGATTCCGTCACGGGCAAAGACATTGCCGGTCTGAAAAGCGATCTTGAGAAGCAGGGCATTAAATTCGACTACAAGATGTACCCGGGCCTGAACCACGAAATGGATGTCTGGCGTCCGGCGTATGCCGAGTTTGTGCAGAAACTGTTTAAGTGATGCATTACGCCTCTCCTGTTAAGGAGAGGCGTTTACCGTTAGCGCGTAATGTTCCAGCCGCGCGCTTTCCACAATGCCGGGAGCTGCGACAGCTCGGTGAACGTGGTCACCTGCGGATGGTCGATCGGTTTGTTATGCGGATCGGCACAGAAATAAAAGACTTCCATGCCTGCAGCAATACCCGACTGTGCGCCCGCCACCGAATCATCAATCAGAATGCAGCGCGTTGTATTCACATTCAGCGCTTTTGCCGCATGGAACATCAGTTCCGGGTCGGGCTTCCAGCGTTGAATATCGTAGCCGCTGAACAGCAGATTCGGGAAATGGTGCAGAAGACCGGTTTTGCCAAGTGAATGCTCCATTTTGCTTACCGGGCCGTTAGAGACCACACAGACAGGCACGGTGACTGCATCAAGCAGCTCTTTCGCCCCCGGAATGATTTCCAGCTCGGAATCAAACAGCCGCGCCACTTCGCTGCGAAATACTGGCTCCAGTTTGGTTTTGTCCAGCGTCACGCCGTGTTCTTCGCCTGTCACCTCGATTATCTCGTAGAGTTTCATGCCTTTGAAACGTTTGAACACCTCTTCAAGATCGAGCGTGATGCCAAATTCTTTAAACATATGCACATATGCGCGCGAACAGATGACTTCACTGTCGACCAGGGTGCCGTCACAGTCGAAAAATACTGCTTCAATTTGGGACATGCCGTTTCCTGTATATTGCAAGTTTATCGTTTACTTAAGGCAGATTACCCCACGCAATCGTTGCCGTATAAGCAAATTCAATGAAAAAAAGTGTGTGATAACCGTCAACATTGTCTCATTTTGGTATAGGATAGCGACGAATTTTCCCTCCTTGTTCGGAAATTGATAATGAGCCAACAACACACTACCCAGGCGTCGAGCCAAGGGTTGCTTGAGCGCGTGTTTAAACTGCGTGAACATGGCACGTCGGCACGCACCGAAGTGATCGCCGGTTTCACCACGTTTTTGACGATGGTCTACATCGTTTTTGTTAACCCGCAGATTTTGGGTGTCGCCGGGATGGACACCAGTGCGGTCTTCGTCACCACCTGTCTGATTGCCGCGTTCGGCAGTATCCTGATGGGTCTGTTTGCTAACCTGCCGGTTGCACTGGCACCCGCGATGGGCCTGAACGCCTTCTTTGCGTTTGTAGTGGTGGGCGCGATGGGGCTCTCCTGGCAAATTGGGATGGGCGCGATTTTCTGGGGTGCGGTAGGTCTGCTGTTGCTGACTATTTTCCGCGTTCGTTACTGGATGATTGCCAACATTCCGGTGAGCCTGCGTGTGGGCATCACCAGCGGTATTGGTCTGTTTATCGGTATGATGGGCCTGAAAAACGCCGGTGTGATTGTGCCGAACAAAGATACGCTGGTGGCCATTGGTAACCTGACGTCTCACAGCGTCCTGCTGGGTGTTCTGGGCTTCTTTATTATTGCTGTTCTGGCTTCCCGCAATATTCATGCTGCGGTACTGATTTCTATCGTCGTGACCACTTTGCTGGGCTGGATGATGGGCGATGTGCAGTATCACGGGATTATTTCTGCGCCGCCGAGCGTGGCGAGCGTAGTGGGTAATGTTGATCTGGCCGGGTCGTTCAACATTGGCCTGGCAGGCGTTATCTTCTCCTTTATGCTGGTTAACCTCTTTGACTCCTCCGGTACCCTGCTCGGTGTGACCGACAAAGCGGGTCTGGTTGATGAGAACGGTAAATTCCCGCGCATGAAGCAGGCGCTGTATGTCGACAGTATCTCTTCCGTGGCGGGTTCGTTCATCGGTACCTCTTCGGTGACCGCCTATATCGAATCCTCATCCGGTGTCTCTGTTGGTGGCCGCACAGGTCTGACTGCTGTTGTCGTCGGCATCCTGTTCCTGCTGGTTATCTTCCTGTCGCCGCTGGCCGGAATGGTTCCCGCCTATGCTGCTGCGGGCGCGCTGATTTATGTTGGCGTTCTGATGACATCCAGCCTTTCTCGCGTGAAGTGGGATGATCTGACCGAAGCGGTTCCGGCGTTTATTACTGCCGTGATGATGCCGTTCAGCTTCTCAATTACCGAAGGGATCGCGCTGGGCTTTATCTCTTACTGTGTGATGAAGCTGTTCACTGGGCGCCTGCGTGACCTCAGCCCGTGTGTGGTTGTGGTTGCGGTGCTCTTCGTGCTGAAAATCGTCTTTATCGACGCCAAATAAGCAGTAAGCCCTTTTCGAAGAAAAGGGCTTTAGTGTTTGCTCCCTCTCCCCGTGGGAGAGGGCCTGGGTGAGGGCATCAGGCCGCACTTCGCTTACGCTTTTACCCGCTGAATATAGTCGCCAAAGGCCGTCAACTGCCCGGTCAGATGATCGAGCGTGCTTTGATCCACCACTTCTCCCGTCTGCTGATCGACTTTGCTTTGAATCACACCGCCCATAAATTCTGGTTTGTTCATTACCATGGCATCAAGGAAGACCAGGATTTGCCGCAGGTGATACTGGCAACGCGCGCCGCCAATTGCTCCCATAGAACTGGTCTGGATAAGTACCGGTTTACCGGACAGCGGCTGTTCAGGAAGACGTGAAAGCCAGTCAATGGCGTTTTTCAGCCCACCGGGTACGGAATAGTTATATTCCGGGGTCACAATGACCACGCCATCCGCTTCGCGAATCTGTTGTGCAATCTCTTCGATACGGGCGGGAAAGCCCTCTTCCTGCTGCAAATCGGCGTCATACAGCGGAATGTCCCCGATGGAAGGCAAAGGTAAGACCTCCATGCCCGCCGGGGCCAGTTTGGGTAGCGTCCGCGCAACCATCGCGTTAAACGATCCTTTACGCAGACTACCCAGTAACGTCACAACGTTAAGTGATGCAGACATAATGACTCCTTGCGATCGGGTCAGTTAATAATAAGGGCTTTTTCTGCTGGCAAACTGGTGAAGCGCATCAGGCGGGAGACGGGATCGTTCGCGCGTGTCTGCACGTCTGGCAGAAAGCGCCACCCATTTTTGCTATCAAACTCCCAGATCTTGAGGCTCTCGATGGCCGGCGTCACCGCAACCGACCAGATCAAGACGTCCTCAGCATCACATAAAACTTCGACCTGAGCCAGTTGGGGAACGCGCAGTCGTCCGGCGCCAGGTAGCAGTTGCAACATGCCGGGGGAATCCTGCATTTGATTGAGAAGCTTAAGCACGCTTTGTCTCAGGGTTGAGAGCTGCGCCTGTGCTTCGTTGGGATCGTTCTGGTTGTTGATCCATAGCTGTTCGTTGCTGCTGAACTGCCAGGATTTTTGTGCATGGGGGCTGTGAAAACTGCGTGTGGCGCGCTGTAACTCCATGTCCAGACCACACTCGCCTTCGGTAGTGATCGCCACGCCAACCATATTTCCGGCGTATGCCAGGGAGAAATGTGGCAGGCCAGGATCGGAAAATTTCGGGCGTCCGCTGGATTCAATTATGATGTCCGGGAGTTCGCTGATGCCATAAAGCATAAACATCATTTCAGCGAGCAGTGCCCGTGAAGCCAGATAGCGCGACTGCTGGTGTTCAGGAAGTTGCCGGGCGCTGTTATGACAGGCCTGGGAGAGTCGCGTTGAAACTAAACATCCCTCCGAGAGGATCCCTCGTGCAAAATGCGTTGCCATTTTCCCTCCGTGATAATGGTCTGATGCAGGAAACGATAATCAACATTATCGCGCATACCGCATAGGTTTTAATGCGGAAAAACGCCGCTGAAAAGGCCAATCTGGCCACATTTACAATAAATTTAGTCAATATGTGCCCATCTACATATTTCCTGCACAATTCATTCAATCGGCAGCACGCGTGTCCAGTTGTAATTCACCTGAGCCAGTTTCAGAGTCCCTTCTACGCTGCCGTAGCGTTGCTGGCGATTTGCGAGGTAAAAGTGCCGTAATGATGGGGGCAGGTATTGTGCCTGATAACGTAATAGCGTTGTGTGCCAGAATGGCGGTGGTAGTGGGGTATGCGCATGGCGGTCAATCAGATGATTGCGCCAGGGGGAGGCCAGTAGTGCGTCGCAAAATTGCTGGCGTGCCTGTTGGCTTTTTTCATCAGGAATACCAGCCAGCAAAATCTGACCCGGTAGCGCAACCAGCCGCAGTTCATTTATGCGAACGGTATGTTGCCGCCAGTGCTGCCAGAGTGTCAGTAAAGAGGCCATATTCTCAGGCGGCTCTGCGGCGGTATAAAGCGGCAGCGTGATCGGGAGAAAGGTAAAGTGCAGGCCGTCGGCGGGCATGACATCGGCCAGTGTATCATCGCTCACTCGTATCGCGAGCTGCTGGCGCAGCGAGGCGATGGCAGTGGGTATGGAGGGCTGAATCCCGCTCGCCAGCGCCAGTTTGTGCGGGTCGTAATATGCTTGTTGCATGATCTCGCCGCAATCAGGCGCCTTCTGCCAGGCGACCAGCGTGCGTTCACTGGTCGCTTCGTAGAGGGCGGACAGGGTATCGGCCGTCTGGCTCATTTACCGATACAGAAGCTGGAGAAAATACGGCCCAGCAGATCGTCGGAGGTAAACTCACCGGTGATCTCACTCAATGCCTGCTGTGCCAGTCTCAGCTCTTCTGCCAGCAGTTCGCCTGCCCAGGCACCCAGTAGCTGCGCTTTACCCTGTTCAAGGTGACTGGCGGCGTCTGAGAGCGCTTGCAGATGGCGACGACGTGCCAGGAAGCCGCCTTCCATATTGGTATCAAAGCCCATGCTCTGCTTGAGATGATTACGCAAATCATCCACGCCTTCGCCAGTACGTGCCGACAGGCGGATAAGTGAGTGACCATTTACATCGCTGATGCCTGGCGTTTCACCGGTCACATCCGCTTTGTTACGCACCACGGTAATGGGCAATTTGGCGGGCAGACGTGCAATAAAGTCCGGCCAGATTTCCGCCGGGTCAACGGCGCTGGTGGTAGTGCCATCCACCATAAACAGTACGCGGTCTGCCTGCTCAATCTCCTGCCAGGCTCGTTCAATACCGATACGTTCGACTTCGTCGCTGGCATCGCGCAGCCCGGCGGTGTCGATGATATGCAGCGGCATGCCATCGATGTGGATATGCTCGCGCAGCACGTCGCGGGTAGTGCCGGCGATGTCGGTCACGATCGCCGCCTCACGGCCTGCCAGTGCGTTCAGCAGGCTCGATTTCCCGGCATTTGGGCGTCCGGCAATCACTACCTTCATCCCTTCGCGCAGCAGGCTGCCCTGGCGCGCTTCGGCGCGCACGGCATCCAGATCGCCCATCACGCTGTTGAGCTGAGCTTCAATTTTGCCGTCAGACAGGAAATCGATTTCCTCATCCGGGAAATCAATGGCCGCTTCCACGTAGATACGCAGGTGAGTGAGTGCTTCCACAAGGTGATTAATGCGTGCGGAAAACGCCCCCTGCAGCGAGTTCAGCGCCGAGCGTGCCGCCTGTTCTGAACTGGCGTCAATCAGATCGGCAATGGCTTCCGCCTGGGCTAAATCGAGCTTGTCATTAAGGAATGCTCGTTCGGAGAACTCCCCCGGTTTCGCAATGCGTACGCCCGGAAGCGTCAGAATACGTTTGAGCAGCAGATCGAGGATCACCGGGCCGCCGTGGCCCTGTAGTTCCAGCACGTCTTCGCCAGTGAATGAATTCGGGCCCGGAAACCACAGCGCAATGCCCTGATCTAACGCGGTGCCGTCGGCATCCCTAAACGGCAGATAATCGGCGTAGCGCGGTTTTGGCAGCTTACCCAGCACGGCTTGCGCGACATCGCGCGCGTTGAGGCCGGAAATACGCAGGATACCAACGCCACCGCGTCCCGGTGGGGTAGCCTGGGCGACGATCGTGTCGTTATGGCTCATGATATGTCTCATTGAATCCCAATAAAAAGGGCGGTCATGAGACCGCCCTGTCATTACTATTCTGATTACCGGGTGGCGCTACGCTTACCCGGCCTACACCGAATCAGGAGCTTTTCTTTTCGCGGCTATGCAGCCCACGTTTCTCCAGACCACGGTAAATTAGCTGCTGCTGAATAATGGTCACCAGGTTGCTGACGATATAGTACAGCACCAGACCTGACGGGAACCACAGGAAGAACACCGTGAAGATGACCGGCATAAAGGTCATGATCTTCTGCTGCATCGGGTCGGCCACGGTGGTCGGAGACATCTTCTGAATGAAGAACATCGTCACGCCCATCAGGATCGGCAGGATGTAGTACGGGTCTTGTGCAGACAGGTCATGGATCCACAGGGCGAACGGCGCATGGCGCAATTCAACGGAACCCATCAGCATGTAGTACAACGCAAGGAAGATTGGCATCTGGATAACCAGCGGGAAGCAACCGCCCAGCGGGTTAACTTTCTCTGCTTTGTACAGCGCCATCATTTCCTGGCTCTGACGCTGTTTGTCATCGCCCAGACGCTCACGCATTGCCGCAATCTTCGGCTGCAGCATACGCATTTTCGCCATGGAGGTGTACTGCGCTTTAGTCAGCGGGTACATGATGCCACGAACGATAAAGGTAATTGCGATGATGGAGAAGCCCCAGTTACCCAGGAAGCTGTGGATCCATTTCAGCAGTTTGAACAGCGGCTGAGAGATAAACCACAGCCAGCCGTAATCCACGGTCAGATCCAGGTGCGGCGCAACGGCAGCCATTTTATCCTGGATTTCCGGGCCGACCCACAGGGTGCTGCCCAGCGTACTGGTTTGACCCGGCTGAACCAGAACCGGTTCAGATTTATAACCGATAGCGGCAATACCGTTGCCCAGGTTCGCCGTGTAGAAGTTATTGGTGCCTTCGTTACGCGGAACCCATGCGGTAGCGAAATACTGCTGCAGCATGGAGACCCAACCGCCTTTTGCGCTGACGTTCAGGTTTTCGTTATCGGCGATGGTGTCAAATTTGTATTTTTCATACTTCGCGTCCGGCGTGGAGTACGCAGCGCCACGGAAAGTATGCAATGCAAAGTTGCTGCTGCCGGTGTCGCGGTGCGACGGCAGATTGATGGACTGTTTCAACTGACCGAAAGTAGCGACTTCCAGCGGTTTCTCGCCGGCGTTCTGCACGTTGTAACCTACGTTCACCGCATATTCACCGCGTTTCAGGGTGAAGGTTTTGGTGAAGGTGTTACCAGCAGCATCGGTATAGGTCAGCGGAATGGCCAGTTCGTTCTGGCCATCAGCCAGCACAAACGCATCTTTTTCGCTGTTGTACAGAGGACGTGGGCCGTTTGCCGGATTATCCGGGCCGTCGCGACCGGTCAGACCGCTCTGCGCCTGATAGATAAACTGCGGGGTCGTTTCCAGTAACTGGAACGGCTCGCTGGAACCCAGCTCTTTCGGATAACCCAAAAGCTGTGCCTGCTCGACATCACCACCACGGGTGTTGATAGTCAATTCCAGCACGTCGGTTTTAACCGTAATCAGTTTCCCCTGGCCACTGGCTGGTACGCCCTGGTCGGCTGCGCTACCCGCTGCGGTGGTCGTAGTCTGCGTGGTCTGCTGCTGAGGCTGAGGATTTTTATCCTGCTCCCAGGCTTGCCAGATCATGAAAGACACGAACAACAAAGCGATGACAAAAAGATTGCGTTGCGAATCCATCGTTAGTGTTCTCTGGTATTAAAGGGTCCTGGCGGGACGGGGTCGTCTCCACCCGGGTGTAAAGGGTGGCATTTTAATACGCGTTTCACTGTCAACCAACTGCCTTTTATCACTCCAAACCTGCGCAATGCCTCAATTCCATAGCGAGAGCATGTCGGGTTGAAACGGCAACGCGGCCCGAGTAGCGGACTAATCAGGATTTGATAGACCCGAATCAGGCCTATCAGGAGCCGAGTGCCAGGCGACAATGGCGGCGCCATAATTTTTCCAACGCTTCCGAAAGAGCACGGTTATCGAGGTCAGCAACCCCCTTTTTCGCCACTACCACGAAATCCATTGCGGGAAGTTCATGTTGACGCAAACGAAAACTTTCACGCGTCAGACGTTTAATCCGATTGCGTTCATGTGCGCGTTTGACGTTTTTCTTAGCGACGGTAAGACCGATACGGGGATGCCCCAGCGAATTCAGGCGGCCGAGGATGGTGATTTGCGGCGTGCCAGCCCGTTGTGGCTGCTGGAAGACGAAAGTGAAATGACTGGGAGTTAACAAACGTAACTCCCTGGGAAATGCGAGCTTAACCACTCAGGGTTAGCTTTATTACTTGGAAACGGTCAGACGTGCGCGGCCTTTAGCGCGACGACGAGCCAGAACCTGGCGACCATTTTTAGTAGCCATACGAGCACGGAAGCCGTGAGAACGGTTGCGCTTCAGTACGGACGGTTGAAAAGTGCGTTTCATGGCGATTTCTACCTAAACTTGAATAAATTCAATGGCTTTTTTGGATACCCGAACGAATATCGTACGACGGACGCCGAAGCCATGGGTGATTAAAGAGGCCGGATTGTAATAATTGTACACTCCGGAGTCAATTCTCTTTCCTTATAACACGCTTATTTTTGCACAGTTTCGCGTAAAAAATAAGCAGTGCTCGACGACTAAAAACGAGCAAAGCACGCCGGGTGGTGGATTATACGGCCTGGCGGGCAAAGCGCAAGGATCCGCCAGGATCTTCATTAGATCGATTAAGCAGGAAATTGGCATTACTCATTAAATTTTCCAATATGCGGCCTAAATCGTCCCGCACTGCACCTGGGATCGATTACACTTACCCGATTCCGAATCCCCCTGTGGATAAATCGTGAAGAATCTGTGATAAACAGAAGATCTCTGACGCAGTTTAGGCTATGATCCGCGGTCCCGATCGCGATCCGTGGATCGTGAACAGGGCAAAGTACACTTTCCTCAACGGTGCAATGATGCAGCCAGAAGGAAGCGTGTAAAACCGCAGATAGCGGTTCGCACGTCACCCTCGTTGGGTCTGATCGACGTGTGTCAACAATCATTAATGTTTCTGCCTTTTATTTATCGATTTTTGTTCGAGTGGAGTCCGCCGTGTCACTTTCGCTTTGGCAGCAGTGTCTTGCCCGATTGCAGGATGAGTTACCAGCCACAGAATTCAGCATGTGGATCCGCCCGTTGCAGGCGGAACTGAGCGATAACACGCTGGCTTTGTATGCGCCAAACCGTTTTGTGCTCGATTGGGTAAGAGACAAGTATCTCAATAATATCAATGGGCTGCTGAACGATTTCTGCGGTGCGGACGCCCCGCAACTGCGCTTTGAGGTCGGTACGAAGCCCGTCACGCAGGTCCACAGAGAACCTGCTCATGTCGCCGCGCCAGTACAGACGACTCACGTTCAGCCGCAGCGCGCTGCGCCGGCAGTACGCCCTGGCTGGGACAACGTTCCCGCACCGGCGGAACCGACCTACCGCTCCAACGTTAACCTTAAGCACACCTTTGATAACTTCGTCGAAGGTAAGTCGAACCAGCTGGCGCGCGCGGCGGCGCGTCAGGTGGCGGATAACCCAGGCGGCGCCTACAATCCACTATTCCTTTATGGCGGAACGGGTTTGGGTAAAACTCACCTGTTGCACGCGGTGGGTAATGGCATCATGGCGCGCAAACCCAACGCCAAAGTGGTGTATATGCACTCCGAGCGTTTTGTCCAGGACATGGTAAAAGCCCTGCAAAACAATGCGATCGAAGAGTTTAAACGCTACTACCGATCCGTTGACGCGTTGCTTATCGATGACATCCAGTTCTTTGCCAATAAAGAACGATCGCAGGAAGAGTTTTTCCACACGTTTAATGCGCTGCTGGAAGGAAATCAACAGATCATCCTGACTTCGGATCGTTATCCTAAAGAGATCAACGGCGTTGAAGATCGTCTTAAATCCCGCTTCGGTTGGGGACTTACGGTCGCGATCGAGCCGCCTGAGCTGGAAACCCGCGTGGCGATCCTGATGAAAAAGGCCGACGAGAATGACATTCGTCTGCCGGGCGAAGTGGCCTTCTTTATTGCCAAGCGTTTACGCTCTAACGTGCGTGAACTGGAAGGGGCACTGAACCGCGTTATTGCCAATGCCAACTTTACGGGCCGGGCGATTACTATCGATTTCGTGCGTGAAGCGCTGCGTGATTTGCTCGCGCTGCAGGAAAAACTGGTCACCATCGACAATATTCAGAAGACGGTGGCAGAGTATTACAAGATTAAGGTCGCAGACCTGCTGTCGAAGCGTCGCTCCCGTTCAGTCGCGCGTCCGCGTCAGATGGCGATGGCGCTGGCGAAAGAGCTCACCAACCACAGTCTGCCGGAAATTGGTGATGCGTTTGGTGGCCGTGACCATACTACCGTGCTACACGCCTGCCGCAAGATTGAGCAGTTGCGTGAAGAGAGCCACGATATCAAAGAAGATTTTTCCAATTTAATCAGAACATTATCATCGTGACGCTATGAAATTTACCGTTGAACGTGAACATCTTTTAAAGCCGGTGCAACAAGTTAGCGGCCCGCTGGGCGGCCGCCCGACGTTGCCCATTCTCGGTAATCTGCTGCTTCAGGTTGCAGACGGTACGCTTTCGCTGACCGGTACCGATCTTGAAATGGAAATGGTGGCCCGTGTTGCGCTTGTTCAGCCGCATGAGCCCGGCGCGACTACCGTCCCGGCGCGGAAATTCTTTGATATCTGCCGTGGTTTGCCGGAAGGCGCGGAAATCGCCGTCCAGCTCGAAGGCGAGCGTATGCTGGTACGTTCTGGTCGCAGCCGCTTCTCCCTTTCCACGCTGCCTGCCGCCGATTTCCCGAATCTGGATGACTGGCAAAGCGAGGTGGAGTTCACCCTGCCGCAGGCCACGATGAAACGTCTGATTGAAGCCACCCAGTTCTCGATGGCGCATCAGGATGTGCGTTACTACTTAAACGGCATGCTGTTTGAGACCGAAGGTGAAGAGCTGCGTACCGTGGCAACGGACGGCCACCGTCTTGCGGTCTGCTCTATGCCTGTCGGCGTGAGTTTGCCAAACCATTCGGTGATCGTGCCGCGTAAAGGGGTGATTGAGTTGATGCGTATGCTCGACGGCGGGGACAACCCGCTGACCGTGCAGATCGGCAGCAACAACATCCGTGCGCATGTTGGTGATTTTATCTTCACATCGAAGCTGGTTGACGGTCGTTTCCCGGATTATCGCCGCGTATTACCGAAAAACCCGGACAAACATCTGGATGCGGGTTGCGACATTCTTAAGCAGGCTTTTGCCCGTGCCGCCATTCTCTCGAACGAGAAATTCCGCGGCGTGCGTCTGTATGTCAGCGAAAACCAGTTGAAAATCACCGCTAACAACCCGGAACAGGAAGAAGCGGAAGAGATACTGGATGTGACCTACTCCGGTAGCGAAATGGAGATTGGTTTTAACGTTAGTTATGTGCTGGACGTACTTAACGCGCTGAAATGCGAAAATGTGCGCATTATGCTGACGGATTCCGTTTCGAGCGTGCAGATTGAGGATGCGGCTTCGCAATCCGCAGCTTACGTCGTCATGCCTATGAGGCTGTAGAAAATATCGGGCTATCTTACTTGTTATTCTGGCTCCGGGCAGTGCTCGCAATCCTCACGTACTTTAGTACGCTCCGGTTGCTGCGCGCTGGCCGTAACCAGACTAACTGCGCCGATAACGCCCTGGTTATGAGCTGATATGTCGCTATCCCGACTTTTAATCAAAGACTTCCGCAATATTGAAAATGCGGATCTCGCCTTATCTCCCGGCTTTAACTTCCTGGTTGGCGCGAACGGCAGCGGCAAAACCAGCGTGCTGGAAGCTATCTATACGCTTGGTCATGGCCGGGCGTTTCGCAGTTTGCAAATTGGCCGCGTCATTCGCCATGAGCAGGAGTCATTTATTCTGCACGGGCGTTTGCAGGAGGCGGAGCGGGAAATCGCCATTGGTCTGACGAAAGACAAACAAGGCGACAGCACCGTGCGTATCGACGGAACGGATGGCCACAAGGTGGCCGAACTGGCGCTGCTGATGCCAATGCAGTTGATTACGCCTGAGGGGTTTACATTACTCAACGGCGGCCCCAAATACAGAAGAGCGTTCCTTGATTGGGGATGCTTCCACAACGAAGCCGGTTTCTTTACCGCCTGGAGCAACCTTAAGCGGCTGCTCAAACAGCGTAATGCCGCGCTACGGCAGGTAAGCCACTACGGCCAGTTGCGCCCGTGGGATAAAGAACTGATTCCGCTGGCGGAACAAATCAGCCTGTGGCGTGCCGAATACAGTGCCGGTATCGCCGAAGATATGGCCGATACCTGCAAACAATTTTTACCGGAGTTCTCTCTGACCTTTTCTTTCCAGCGCGGCTGGGAGAAAGAGACGGATTATGCCGAGGTGCTGGAGAAGAACTTCGAACGCGATCGCCTGTTAACTTACACCGCACACGGCCCGCACAAAGCGGATTTCCGTATACGTGCCGACGGCGCGCCGGTGGAAGATACGCTTTCCCGTGGGCAGTTAAAACTCCTGATGTGTGCGCTACGTCTGGCGCAGGGGGAGTTTTTAACCCGCGAGAGCGGTCGCCGCTGTTTGTACCTGATAGATGATTTTGCCTCGGAGCTGGATGATGCGCGTCGCGGACTGCTTGCCAGCCGCTTAAAAGCCACGCAATCACAAGTTTTCGTCAGCGCCATCAGCGCTGAACACGTACTGGACATGTCGGACAAAAATTCGAAGATGTTCACCGTGGAAAAGGGTAAAATAACGGATTAACCCAAGACAAAATGAGCGAGAAACGTTGATGTCGAATTCTTATGACTCCTCCAGTATCAAAGTCCTGAAAGGGCTGGATGCGGTGCGTAAGCGCCCGGGTATGTATATCGGCGATACGGATGACGGCACCGGTCTGCACCACATGGTATTCGAGGTGGTAGATAACGCTATCGACGAAGCGCTCGCAGGTTACTGTAAAGACATCGTTGTCACGATCCACAGCGATAACTCCGTCTCCGTACAGGATGATGGTCGTGGGATCCCAACCGGTATTCACCCGGAAGAGGGTGTCTCAGCAGCCGAAGTCATCATGACCGTGCTGCACGCGGGCGGTAAGTTCGATGATAACTCGTATAAAGTGTCCGGTGGTCTGCACGGCGTAGGCGTTTCGGTTGTAAACGCCCTGTCGCAGAAACTGGAGCTGGTTATCCAGCGTGATAATAAAGTTCACCGTCAGATCTACGAACACGGTGTGCCGCAGGCGCCGCTGGCCGTGACCGGTGATACAGAAAAAACCGGTACCATGGTGCGTTTCTGGCCGAGCTATGAAACCTTCACCAACGTCACCGAATTTGAGTATGAAATTCTGGCGAAACGTCTGCGCGAGCTGTCCTTCCTGAACTCCGGCGTATCCATCCGCCTGAAAGACAAGCGCGACGGCAAAGAAGACCATTTCCACTACGAAGGCGGTATCAAGGCATTTGTTGAGTATCTCAACAAGAATAAAACGCCGATCCACCCGAATATCTTCTACTTCTCCACCGAAAAAGACGGTATTGGCGTCGAAGTGGCGCTGCAGTGGAACGATGGTTTCCAGGAAAACATCTACTGCTTTACCAACAACATTCCGCAGCGCGACGGCGGTACCCACCTTGCAGGCTTCCGTGCGGCGATGACCCGTACCCTGAACGCCTACATGGATAAAGAAGGCTACAGCAAAAAAGCGAAAGTCAGCGCCACCGGTGACGATGCCCGTGAAGGCCTGATTGCGGTCGTTTCCGTGAAGGTGCCAGACCCGAAATTCTCCTCGCAGACCAAAGACAAGCTAGTCTCTTCCGAGGTGAAATCGGCGGTGGAACAGCAGATGAACGAACTGCTGAGCGAATACCTGCTGGAAAACCCGTCCGATGCGAAGATCGTGGTTGGTAAAATTATCGACGCGGCACGTGCCCGCGAAGCGGCGCGTAAAGCCCGTGAAATGACCCGCCGTAAAGGCGCACTCGACTTAGCGGGCCTGCCGGGTAAACTGGCGGACTGTCAGGAACGCGACCCGGCGCTGTCTGAACTGTACCTTGTGGAAGGGGACTCTGCGGGCGGCTCTGCGAAGCAGGGGCGTAACCGTAAGAACCAGGCGATTCTGCCGCTGAAAGGTAAAATCCTTAACGTTGAGAAGGCGCGCTTCGACAAGATGCTCTCTTCTCAGGAAGTGGCGACGCTCATCACCGCGCTCGGCTGCGGTATCGGTCGCGACGAGTACAACCCGGACAAATTGCGTTATCACAGCATCATTATCATGACCGATGCGGACGTCGACGGCTCGCACATCCGTACGCTGCTGTTGACCTTCTTCTATCGTCAGATGCCGGAAATCATTGAGCGTGGCCATGTCTATATTGCCCAGCCACCGCTGTACAAAGTGAAAAAAGGCAAGCAGGAACAGTACATTAAAGACGATGAGGCGATGGATCAGTATCAAATCGCTATCGCTCTGGACGGTGCGACCCTGCACGCGACCGAAGGCGCACCTGCGCTGGCCGGTGAAGCGCTGGAAAAACTGGTCTCTGAATACAATGCCGCGCAGAAGATGATTGGCCGTATGGAACGTCGCTTCCCGCGCGCACTGCTGAAAGAGCTGGTGTATCAGCCAACGCTGGCCGAAGCCGATCTGAGCAACGAGCAGGCCGTCACTCGCTGGGTGAATGCGCTGGTCACCGAGCTGAACGAGAAAGAGCAGCACGGTAGCACCTGGAAGTTCGATATTCGCGAAAATGCGGAACTGAACCATTTCGAGCCGATTATTCGCGTGCGTACCCACGGTGTCGATACGGATTATCCGCTGGATAATGAATTTATCGCCGGTGGCGAATATCGCCGTCTCTGCACGCTCGGTGAAAAACTGCGTGGTCTGATCGAAGACGATGCGTTTATCGAACGCGGTGAACGTAAGCAGCCGATCGCCAGCTTTGAGCAGGCGCTGGACTGGCTGGTTAAAGAGTCCCGTCGTGGTCTTGCTATCCAGCGTTATAAAGGTCTGGGCGAGATGAACCCGGATCAGCTGTGGGAAACCACCATGGATCCGGAAAGCCGCCGCATGCTGCGCGTGACCGTTAAAGATGCGATTGCCGCCGACCAGTTGTTCACCACCCTGATGGGTGATGCCGTTGAACCGCGCCGTGCCTTTATCGAAGAGAACGCCCTGAAAGCGGCGAATATCGATATCTAATTATCGTTATACAGCTATATCTGAGCCGCGCTTTAAGCGCGGCTTTTTTATGGGATCCGGAAAATCCAGTGACATCGCCGCCGGTAAGCGGCTCACCAGCGTGTCTATGGCAATTCTCACCCTCAGCGGCAGATGCGGCGTCTTCTGCCAGACTGCATGAACGTCAAAGCGCACATTCGGCGCCTGCCTGAAAAGCAGGGCGAGTTTTCCATTTTGAATCTCTTTGCTTGCCATCCAGCAGGGCAACCATGCAATGCCGTGTCCGGCTATTGCTGCGTCGCAGATCGCCTGTAAATCATCCATATTGAGTGATGACCGCAGAACAAGGGTTTGCGGCTTTCCTTCGTTGTCCGCAAGCTGCCAGGGTAAAATTCTGCCTGCCTGCAAATAGTTAATGGCCGTATGCTGACGTAAATCGGCAACGGTTTCAGGATGGCCTTTTCTCTTCAGATAATCCGGCGCGGCGCACAGAACCATTTGGTGCTCTCCCAGCCTTCTGGCGGCCAGCACGGTGCTGTCTGCCAGTGTGCCGTTACGCACCGCCATATCGAATCCTTCCTCCACGAGATCCACCACCCTGTCGCTGAATGACATTTCCAGCTCAAGCCCCGGATGCTCTTGCGCCAGCGTGATCAGCAGCGGAGCGACGCACTGACGACCAAAGAGCACCGGCATCGCTACACGCAGGCGGCCACTCACCTGCTGTTTCCCTGTTTCCAGTAGCGATTCTGCGCTACGGATCTCCTCCAGTGCGCGCAGGCAACGCTCGTAAAAAAGCGCGCCGTTATCGGTCAGCCGCTGGCTGCGGGTGGTGCGCTGAAACAGACGCACCCCCAGCCGTTGTTCAAGCCGGGCGATACTTTTCCCCACTGCCGAGCGCGATAAATGCAGACGGACAGCGGCCTGAGCAAAACTGCCCGCTTCAACGGCCGCCACGAAAACCGGAATGTCCTTTAGCGTATCGCTCATCAATTGTATCCATTATGGCATCAATAAAGAGAAAACTTATCGCCACTGGTGACATTGAGTCAACGATAGACTGTCGATACTGAAACTCATTTGATGGCAGGAGAAATACGATGACAGAGACGATACAACGCTGGTCAATGGACGCCCTCGGGCGCGAAAACCTCAGACTTACCGAGGTACCCCTTCCGCAACCAGGCCCCGGTGAAGTCCGTGTACGGGTGAATGCCGTTGCGCTCAACTATCGCGATAAAATGGTCATTGAAGGCAACATGCCAATTTCGCGCTCCTTCCCCTTTACGCCGGCTTCTGACATGGCGGGCGTCGTGGACAGTACGGGCGAGGGCGTCACACGTTTCAAATCCGGGGCTCGCGTCATCTCCAGCTTCTTCCCGGAGTGGATCGACGGCAAGCCAAAAGCGGACGCACGCCATTTGCCCTACCGAACCCTTGGCGGTTACTTCCAGGGCATGCTGGCTGAGTACGTGATTATGAATGAAAACTGGCTGGTTGCCGCCCCGGAAACTCTGGATGACGCAGAGGCCAGCACCTTGCCTTGTGCAGGGTTAACGGCCTGGTTCGCGCTGGTGGAGCGAGGAAATTTACGCGCCGGTCAGTCGGTGCTGGTGCAGGGGACGGGCGGTGTGGCGATATTCGCGCTGCAAATCGCTAAAGCGCATGGTGCGCACGTGTTTGTCACGTCCGGCAGTGATGAAAAACTGGTGCAGGCCAAAAAGTTGGGGGCTTATCAGGGGGTTAACCGGCTAAAAGGCGACTGGGCAGAGGCGATTCTTACGCTGACCGACGATCGCGGTATTGACCATATTATTGAAACCGTGGGCGGGGAAAATCTGAAGCATTCCCTGCGAGCCGTGGCAGTTCATGGGCGAATCTCGGTCATTGGTGTGCTGGCCGGAAATGAAATATCGCTCTCTGCCAGCGAGCTGTTGCTGAAATCGCCGGTGGTTCAGGGGATTGGTGTCGGTCACCGTCGTGCGCTGGAAGATCTTGTGCGCGCTGTTGATGTCAACGGACTGAAACCTGTTATTGAGCACCGTTACCACTTTAACGAGCTTGAAAGGGCGCTTGAACACCTCGACCGCGGTGCGTTTGGCAAAATAGTTCTCACCCGCGAGTAAGCCGTCGCTCCCTGGGATAGGTGTAAAAGGGGTGCTTTTGTTGCGCAATGTAGCTCTATTTTTGTGGGCTAAATCGCGTTAGCATGAGGCAGCACTCATTTATCCCGGGGAACTCATGGCTATCAAACTTATTGCAATCGACATGGACGGAACGCTGTTGTTGCCGGACCACACCATCTCGCCAGCGGTTAAAAACGCCATTGCGGCTGCACGCGAACGTGGAGTGAAAGTGGTGCTGACGACAGGCCGCCCTTACGCCGGGGTTCATGCCTACGTCAAAGAGCTGCACATGGAACGGGAAGGTGATTACTGCATCACTTATAACGGCGCGCTGGTGCAAAACGCCCATGACGGCAGCACGGTGACGCAAACGGCGCTGAGCTATGACGATTACCGCTATCTGGAAAAACTGTCTCGTGACGTTGGTTCGCACTTTCATGCGCTTGACCGCAATACGCTCTACACCGCCAACCGTGATATCAGCTACTACACGGTTCACGAATCCTACGTCGCCACTATTCCGCTGGTCTTCTGCGAGCCGGAAAACATGGATCCGAACACCCAGTTCCTCAAGGTGATGATGATTGATGAGCCGGAAATCCTCGATAAAGCCATTGCCCGTATCCCGGCAGAAGTGAAAGAGAAATACACCGTGCTGAAAAGCGCGCCGTACTTCCTCGAAATGCTCGATAAGCGCGTCAATAAAGGAACTGGGGTGAAATCCCTGGCCGACGTGCTGGGTATCAAACCCGAAGAGATCATGACCCTTGGCGATCAGGAAAACGATATCGCCATGATCGAGTATGCGGGTGTAGGTGTGGCAATGGGTAACGCCATTCCGTCGGTGAAAGAAGTGGCCAACTTTGTCACCAAATCCAACCTTGAAGATGGCGTAGCGTATGCCATTGAGAAGTTTGTACTGAATTAATCTGCCGCCAGGCAGGGGCGATTATGCCCTTGCCTGAGTAGGCGTCTGCTGCTGCACCGGGATATGACCAATCCCACTTTTCATGATCAGACTGCGTATCCAGGGTGTCGTCAGGCAGCGGTTTTTGATGACTTTTCCCAGCAGCTTCATGCGTAATCGACGCGTTTTCTTCCAGTATGCCGCGTTGAGGTTTTGTGTTTCTCCGCGCAGTACCTCTGCCAGGATTTCCGCGCTATCCAGTGCATAGCTTATGCCTTCCAGCGAACTGGCGCTGATAAACCCCGCCGCTTCGCCAATCAGAAACGCATTCTCTTTTCCGCAGACAAAATCTGCCCAGCGGGACGGGCACAGCACTGTGCATTTCTCTGTTTTCACCGCGTCGCCAAAGCGGAAATCGAACGGTTCAAGGCGCTGCTTGAGGTGGCTAAAATTCTCCCTGCCATCCTTCATGGCAAATGCCCCACCGAAAATGAAATAACCGTCTTTGCAGATACTCCATGAATAACAATCGGTTGTCTCATTATCAAACACACAGGAATAGAACGGCGACGGGTGACGGTCTTTGAACCACTGCTGCAGCGAGACGTATTTGCGGATCTCATGATCGGGATATAGCAATCGCCGTACCATCGAGTTAGCACCATCGCCGCCCACCAGGTAATCTGCCGTCGCTTCATGGGTTTTACCGTCAACCGCATACGTCAAATGCCAGAGTTTGCCCTGTCGGCAGACCTTCTTGCACAAGGCGTCGTGGTGAACGGTGACCGAAGCGGGGATCAATGATTTCATCCATAAATCAAAGGCGTGTCGGTCGATATTAACGTAACTGCGTTGATAGTTACGTGTTATCCCCGTTTGCATATCCAGTGTTTGTACGCTGAAAATTTGCGGATCGGCCATCACCTGCACCGGCAGCGTAATCCCCGCACGGATAAACGAACGTTGCGCGTCCGGGGCCAGCAATCCGCCACACGGCTTCATAAATCCGCCCGTACCCTGCTGCTGTTTTTTGTCTAACGCCAGCACGCTCATCCCGCCTGCTAACTGCCGCGCCAGCGCTGCTCCCGCAGGCCCCAGACCAATAATCGCCACATCAAAATGCTGCATATCCCCTCCTCATGTTGATAAGGACGATAAGCGGCTCGGGTGAAGTTACGGTGAAGTGAAGGGGGTTAATTTTGTGATCTGTCGTTCATTTTGCGATCTAAATTGTAGTACAACAATAAATAATTGTACTACATTCAGCTACAGCAAAAGAAAAGTACGCTCTGTTTGTACTGCAAGGATGAGGTGAAAATCGCCGGTCGAGGTAAAGTAGGCATGCATACACAGTGAATAAGGGCATGCCATGACTCTCACCAAAACCGACCGTATCGTCATCACGTTAGGGCACCAAATTGTGAGCGGGAAATATGTCCCCGGCTCAGCGCTTCCGTCAGAAGCAGAACTCTGCGAGGAGTTTGAAACCTCGCGCAACATCATTCGCGAAGTCTTTCGCTCCTTAATGGCGAAGAGGCTCATCGAGATAAAACGCTACCGCGGTGCGTTTGTAGCACCGCGTAATCAGTGGAATTACCTCGATACCGAAGTACTGCAGTGGGTGCTGGAAAACGACTATGACCCGCGGCTCATCAGCGCGATGAGCGAGGTGCGAAATCTGGTAGAGCCTGCCATTGCCCGCTGGGCGGCGGAGCGCGCTACCTCAAGCGATCTGGCGCAAATAGAGGCGGCGCTCAACGACATGATTGCGAACAACCAGAATCGCGATGCCTTCAATGAGGCGGATATTCGTTATCACGAAGCGGTGCTGGAGTCGGTACATAACCCGGTGTTACAGCAACTGACCGTGGCGATCAGCTCGCTTCAGAGAGCGGTATTTGAACGAACCTGGATGGGCGATGAAGCCAACATGCCAAAAACGCTCCAGGAACATAAGGCGCTGTTCGATGCGATACGGCATCAGGACGGCGATGCAGCAGAGCAGGCGGCGCTCACCATGATCGCCAGCTCTACCCGAAGGCTTAAGGAAATCACATGACATCTCGCTACATCGCAATTGACTGGGGGTCGACCAACTTACGCGCCTGGCTTTATCAGGGGGCGGAATGCCTGGAGAGCAGGCAATCAGAAGCCGGTGTTACGCGCCTGAATGGCAAATCCCCACAAGCGGTGTTAGCAGAAATTACCCACGGCTGGCGCGATGAAAAAACGCCCGTCGTGATGGCAGGTATGGTGGGCAGCAATGTTGGCTGGAAAGTGGCGCCATACTTACCCGTTCCTGCCTTTTTCTCCGCCATTGGCGAGCAGTTGACTGCCGTTGGCGACAATGTCTGGATTATTCCCGGCCTGTGCGTTTCTCGTGACGATAACCACAACGTGATGCGTGGCGAAGAGACGCAACTGCTGGGCGCTCGCGAACTTTCCCCTTCTTCTGTTTATGTCATGCCGGGCACCCACTGCAAATGGGTGCGCGCAGATGCACAGCAAATCCATGATTTTCGCACCGTGATGACCGGTGAATTGCACCATCTATTGCTGCGCCATTCGCTGGTGGGGGCGGGCTTGCCCGAGCAAGAACCGTCATCGGCGGCTTTTACATCCGGGCTTGAACGCGGCCTCGCTATCCCCGGCATTCTGCCGCAACTGTTCGAGGTCCGTGCTGCTCACGTGCTGGGCAATCTGCCGCGCGAACAGGTTAGCGAGTTTTTATCGGGCCTGCTGATTGGCGCCGAAGTCGCCAGCATGGCTGAGTACGTTATCGATCATCAGGTCACCATCGTTGCGGGAAAGGCACTGTCCGGCCGCTATCAACAGGCGCTGGAGGCGATTGGCCGCAAAGCTGTGGTCATTTCTGGCGACACCGCATTTCAGACAGGAATAAGGAGCATCGCTCATGCAGTGGCAAACTAACCCTCCGCTCATCGCAATATTACGTGGCGTTACCCCCGATGAAGCGCTGGCGCATGTCGGCGCGGTCATTGACGCGGGATTCGATGCGGTAGAGATCCCGCTCAACTCGCCGCAATGGGAAAAAAGTATTCCGGCCATCGTCGCGGCGTATGGCGACAAGGCGCTGATTGGCGCGGGTACCGTCCTTAAGCCGGAGCAGGTTGACCAACTGGCTGAGATGGGCTGCAAACTGATCGTCACTCCCAATATTCAGCCCGAGGTTATTCGCCGCGCGGTGAGCTACGGCATGACGGTCTGCCCGGGCTGTGCGACTGCCAGCGAAGCTTTTACCGCGCTCGATGCGGGTGCGCAGGCGCTGAAAATTTTCCCCTCTTCGGCCTTTGGACCGGACTATATCAAAGCGTTGAAAGCAGTCTTGCCATCGGACGTACCGGTCTTTGCCGTGGGTGGGGTGACGCCAGACAACCTGGCGCAATGGATTAAGGCTGGCTGCGTGGGGGCAGGGCTGGGCAGCGATTTGTATCGTGCCGGGCAGCCCGTGGAACGCACCGTGCAGCAGGCAATCTCATTTGTTAACGCGTATCGAGAGGCAGTGAAATGAAAATAACGAAACTCACCACTTACCGTTTACCCCCGCGCTGGATGTTCCTGAAAATCGAGACCGACGAAGGGGTGGTTGGCTGGGGAGAGCCGGTCATAGAAGGTCGTGCCCGCACGGTAGAAGCGGCAGTGCATGAACTGAGTGATTATCTGATTGGCCAGGACCCGGCGCGCATCAATGACTTATGGCAGGTAATGTACCGCGCCGGTTTTTACCGTGGCGGCCCGATTCTGATGAGCGCGATTGCCGGTATTGACCAGGCGCTGTGGGATATCAAAGGCAAAGTCCATAACGCGCCGGTCTGGCAACTGATGGGCGGCCTGGTACGTGACAAAATCAAAGCGTATAGCTGGGTCGGCGGTGACCGTCCGGCGGAAGTGATCGACGGCATTAAAACCCTGCGCAATATCGGCTTCGATACCTTTAAGCTGAACGGTTGCGAAGAGATGGGCGTGATTGATAATTCCCGCGCGGTAGATGCCGCCGTGAATACCGTGGCGCAAATTCGTGAAGCCTTTGGCAATCAAATTGAATTCGGTCTCGATTTCCATGGTCGTGTCAGTGCGCCAATGGCAAAAGTATTAATTAAAGAACTCGAGCAGTATCGCCCGTTATTTATTGAAGAACCGGTGCTGGCGGAGCAGGCGGAATATTATCCGCGACTGGCGGCGCAAACGCATATTCCGATTGCCGCAGGCGAACGTATGTTCTCGCGTTTTGAATTTAAACGCGTGCTTGAAGGCGGTGGTATTTCTATATTGCAGCCGGATTTATCCCACGCTGGCGGGATTACCGAGTGCTATAAAATTGCCGGAATGGCCGAAGCCTATGATGTGGCACTGGCACCGCACTGCCCGCTCGGCCCGGTGGCGCTGGCGGCCTGTCTGCACGTGGATTTCGTTTCCCACAATGCGGTATTCCAGGAGCAGAGTATGGGCATTCACTACAATAAAGGCGCTGAATTGCTCGACTTCGTGAAAAATAAAGAAGATTTCAATATGGAAGGTGGTTTCTTTAAACCATTGATGAAACCAGGGCTGGGTGTGGATATTGATGAAGAGAAAGTCATTGCGTTAAGTCAGAATGCGCCGGACTGGCGTAATCCGGTTTGGCGGAATGAAGACGGCACCGTCGCCGAATGGTAAATGCGCTTCATACTTCGCACTGGTGGCGCGTTGGCTGCGTTTTCTTACCCCGGTCACATACTTTTGTATGCTCCCGGGGATGCGAAAACTTGCCGCCTCGCCCCTTTGGGGCCAGCGCAAGCGCTGTTCAAAAACGCTAATGCGTTTTTGTCCCCCAGCACGAATTATTTAGCGCATTACGTGTAGCATTTTAATTAATAAATAAATTCAAACACCCTCTGTAAATTACCGGGCATGGTGAGCGGCCTCGCTATGCCCAAAATCTGGAGACAGATTGCGATGGATATTTCAGTTACTGCTGCAAAAGTCGGTCGTCGGCGTTATCTGACGCTGGTGATGATCTTTATTACGGTTGTTATTTGTTATGTCGACAGGGCCAACCTCGCGGTGGCCTCCGCGCATATTCAGCAAGAGTTCGGTATTACCAAAGCGGAAATGGGCTATGTCTTTTCTGCCTTTGCCTGGCTTTATACTTTGTGTCAGATCCCCGGCGGTTGGTTCCTCGACCGGGTCGGCTCTCGCCTTACTTATTTTATCGCCATCTTTGGCTGGTCGGTGGCGACCCTGTTCCAGGGCTTTGCGACAGGATTAATGTCGCTGATTGGTCTGCGCGCCATCACCGGGATTTTTGAAGCGCCCGCCTTTCCGACCAACAACCGCATGGTGACAAGCTGGTTCCCGGAACACGAACGCGCTTCCGCCGTGGGCTTTTATACCTCCGGTCAGTTTGTCGGCCTGGCATTTCTTACCCCGCTGCTTATCTGGATTCAGGAACTGCTGAGCTGGCACTGGGTATTTATCGTTACCGGCGGGATTGGCATCATCTGGTCGCTAATCTGGTTTAAGGTCTATCAGCCGCCGCGTCTGACTAAAAGCGTCACCCATGAAGAACTGGAATACATTCGCGAAGGCGGTGGTCTGGTAGACGGCGATGCGCCTGTGACCAAGGAGGCGCGCCAGCCGCTCACCAAAGCCGACTGGAAACTGGTGTTCCACCGTAAACTGGTCGGTGTTTACCTGGGACAATTCGCCGTCACCTCTACGCTGTGGTTCTTCCTGACCTGGTTCCCGAACTATCTGACCCAGGAGAAAGGTATCACCGCGCTGAAAGCCGGGTTTATGACCACGGTACCGTTCCTCGCCGCGTTCTTTGGCGTGCTGCTCTCTGGCTGGCTGGCGGACAGGCTTGTGCGCAAAGGCTTCTCCCTTGGTGCGGCACGTAAAACGCCCATCATCTGCGGCCTGCTGATTTCCACCTGCATTATGGGCGCGAACTACACCAATGACCCGGTGTGGATCATGACGCTGATGGCCATCGCGTTCTTTGGCAACGGCTTCGCCTCTATCACCTGGTCGCTGGTCTCCTCTCTTGCGCCGATGCGTCTTATCGGGCTGACGGGTGGCGTCTTTAACTTTGTCGGCGGTCTGGGTGGTATCACCGTGCCGCTGGTGATTGGTTACCTGGCACAGAGCTACGGCTTTGCCCCGGCGCTGGTGTATATCTCCGTGGTAGCGTTGATTGGCGCACTCTCCTACATCCTGCTGGTCGGCGACGTAAAACGGGTAGGTTAATCCCCCCGCCTTGCGCTACCCTGATGCCAAATAGGGCATCAGGGTATCCGCATGAAGCAAATCACTCGCGCGTCGCGCAACCATCAACTCACCAATATTCACACCTGGACACCGGACAGTCAGTGGCTGGTGTTTGATGTACGCCCCTCCGGCGCGTCTTTTACCGGTGAAACCATTGAACGCGTCAATATCCATACGGGCGCCGTTGAGGTTATCTATCAGGCGAAAGAGGGGGCACACGTTGGCGTAGTGACCGTTCATCCTCATGAAGAGAAATACGTTTTTATCCACGGCCCGGAAAACCCGGATGCTGACTGGCATTATGATTTTCACCATCGTCGCGGCGTCATCCACGCCGACGGAAAAACCGCCAATCTGGACGCGATGGACATCACCCCCCCTTTTACGCCGGGCGCGCTGCGCGGCGGTAGTCATGTGCATGTCTTTAGCCCCAACGGTGAGAACGTCAGTTTTACCTATAACGATCATGTTATGCATGAGCTGGACCCGGCTCAGGATTTGCGTAACGTCGGTGTCGCGGTACCTTTTGGCCCGGTACACCCCCCGCTCATACATCCACGCGAGTATGCGGGTAGCCACTGGAGCGTGTTGGTAAGCCGGACCACGCCAGCGCCTGTTCCCGGCAGCGATGAGATCAACCGTGCGTATGAAGAAGGTTGGGTGGGTAACGATAAGCTGGCCTTTATTGGCGATACGCTGTCATTAACAGGCGAGAAAGTGCCGGAGCTGTTTATCGTTGATCTGCCGAAAGCGGTGCAGGGTTGGAAGCAGCCAGGCGATACGCCGCTACAGGGTACGCCGACAAGCCTGCCTGCTCCACCCGCCGGGGTTTTGCAACGGCGCCTGACCTTTACCCATCAACGTGCCTTTCCTGGGCTGGTTAACGTACCGCGCCATTGGGTGCGCAGTAACCCGCAGGGCACTGCGATTGCGTTTTTAATGCGTGATGATGCGGGTATTGTCCAGTTTTGGCTGATCTCGCCACGGGGGGGCGAACCGCAGCAGTTAACCCACACGGAAACGGGCATTCAGTCTGCCTTTAACTGGCATCCTTCGGGGGCGGCGTTGGGCTTTGTGCTGGATAATCGTATCGCGTTGTGCGATGCCGCTTGCGGCAACATCACCTTTTTGACAACCGATCACGGCAATCCGCCGTCTGCAGACGCCGTCGTATTCTCGCCGGACGGTCGGTCTATCGCCTGGATGGAAGATATTGCGGGTTTCCGCCAGATCTGGGTGACGGAAACGGGTATGTAATTACTGCTTAGCCATGGGGGCGGGTGGAATCACATTGTCCGTCGCCATGGTGGCCTTTTCGCTTTTCTCAACGCGAGATTTAACGGAGCTGTCGGTGCGGAACATATCCCACGGCAGCAGTATTGTGTCCATGACCGCGGTAAAAGGCATATCCAGAACCACCAGGGATTTCATACCGATATTGGTGTCATCGTCGGATAACATCGTGGAGCTTGCTTTCATACCCGGATACAGGCCTTCCTTGCCCCCGGTATGCGACATCACGCTGGAGCAACCACTGAGTAACACCATTCCACTAAGCAGCGTCGAAATAAACAGAGTATTTTTCATCATTCATTAATCATCGTTATAGGCAGTATGAAGACTGCTGCTGGCGTTATATCTGTCCTGCGCCGAAATAAACAGCCTCCATGCTGCGCTCTGTGGCGACATTCGCACTTTCACCTTTTGTGCTGTGATCCCAGTCTATGCAAAGCGCGAGAAACTGCAAAAAAAAGTCAGAAAAAGACCCTTGAAAACATCAACGTCACCCCTATTTTAAGAATGTAGCCGGAAGACACGCCGGAAGGGTGTTGGGCTACCGCAGCCTGTCCATTGTGGAAGGCAAACGACAATCTCGCTGATTTCAGGAGCTTTATTTATGCGTAACTTCGATCTTTCTCCGCTTTATCGTTCAGCTATTGGTTTCGACCGTCTGTTCAACCTGCTGGAAAACAATCAAAACCAAAGCAACGGCGGCTATCCTCCGTACAACGTTGAATTAGTTGACGAAAACCATTATCGCATCGCGATCGCGGTAGCGGGGTTCGCGGAAAGCGAACTGGACATCACCGCGCAGGACAACCTGCTTATCGTGAAAGGCGCGCACGCGACCGAACAGAAAGAACGTACCTACCTCTACCAGGGCATCGCCGAACGTAACTTCGAGCGCAAATTCCAGCTTGCCGAAAACATTTATGTTAAAGGCGCAAATCTGGTGAATGGCCTGCTGTACGTTGATCTTGAACGCGTTATTCCGGAAGCAAAGAAACCGCGTCGCATTGAGATTAACTAATTACCTGAACTGAATGCTTGCCGTCAGGGAGCATATGCGAGCCACCGGCTTGCAGGAACTTACTCGCTTCTTAGAAGGAGAAATATCATGCGTAACTACGATTTATCCCCGCTGCTGCGTCAGTGGATCGGTTTTGACAAACTGGCTAACGCGCTGCAAAGCACCACTGAGCAACAGACATTCCCGCCCTATAACATTGAAAAGGGCGATGACAACCATTACCGCATTACGCTGGCTCTGGCCGGATTCAACCAGCAAGAGCTGGATATTCAACTGGAAGGCACCCGGTTAGTGATCAAAGGTTCGCCGGAAAAACCGGCCAATGAGCCTAAATGGTTGCACCAGGGGCTGGTTATCCAACCTTTTACCCTGAGCTTTACACTGGCAGAAAATATGGAAGTCTCTGGCGCGACCTTCGCTAACGGCTTACTCCATATTGATCTGACCCGTAACGTGCCGGAAGCCATTGCGCCACAACGGATCGCCATTAGCGAACGTCCTGCGCTAAACAGCTAATACCTGTTATGGCAGGTGCCCAAACCGGGCGCCTGCGCTCTTTCACATCGAGAGGGCGCAAACACCAAAACGGTCACCTCAGGGTGGCCGTTTTGCGTTTACTTTGCTGCCATTTCGGCGGGGCTTTTTTGTGCGCCAAAGCCCATACATCCTGCTATAGCTCTGAGAGAATCCTTGATAATTACAATGTTATTCACAGGGAGCCATCATGAGTGATATAGCGTTAACCGTAAGCATGCTGGCGCTGGTTGCGGTCGTCGGTTTGTGGATCGGCAATGTAAAAATACGCGGTGTGGGTTTTGGGATTGGTGGCGTGCTTTTCGGCGGTATTATCGTCGGCCATTTTGTTGATCAGGCTGGGATTACCCTGAGCAGCCCGATGCTGCATTTCGTGCAGGAGTTCGGCCTTATCCTCTTCGTCTATACCATCGGTATTCAGGTCGGGCCGGGCTTTTTTGCCTCGCTGCGCGTTTCCGGGCTACGCCTGAACCTGTTTGCCATTCTGATTGTGATACTTGGCGGCCTGGTCACCGCTATTTTGCACAAACTCTTCAATATTCCGCTGCCAGTCATTCTGGGGATTTTCTCTGGTGCGGTCACCAACACCCCGGCTCTTGGGGCCGGGCAGCAGATCCTGCATGACCTGGGAACACCGTCTAACGTTCTCGATCAGATGGGGATGAGCTATGCGATGGCCTACCCGTTTGGCATCTGCGGCATTTTACTGACCATGTGGCTGATTCGCGTCGGTTTTCGCATCAACGTTGAGCAGGAAGCGCAACTGCATGATGCGGGCGTTAGCTCGGGTAACTCGTTGATCAAGACCATCAATATTCGCGTGGAAAACCCGAACCTGAACAATATGGCGATTCAGGATGTGCCGATGCTGAACAGCGATAAAATCATCTGTTCGCGCCTGAAACGCGATGAATTGCTGATGGTACCTTCGCCGGGCACCATTATTCAGGTTGGCGACCTGTTGCACCTGGTTGGTCTGCCGAAAGACCTGCATAGCGCGCAACTGGTGATGGGCCAGGAGGTGGACACCTCGCTCTCAACGCGGGGGACCGACCTGCGCGTTGAGCGTGTGGTCGTCACCAACGAAAAAGTCCTTGGGAAACGCATCCGCGATCTGCATTTCAAAGAGCGCTATGACGTGGTGATTTCCCGTCTTAACCGCGCCGGTGTCGAACTGGTAGCCAGCAGTGATTCCAGCCTGCAATTCGGTGACATTCTCAACCTTGTCGGGCGTCAGGCGGCCATTGATGCGGTGGCTTCTGAGGTGGGGAACGCGCAGCACAAACTCCAGCAAGTCCAGATGTTGCCTGTCTTTATCGGTATTGGATTGGGGGTGTTGTTGGGGTCGATTCCCGTCTTTGTTCCCGGCTTTCCGGTGGCATTAAAACTGGGGCTCGCGGGCGGGCCGCTTATCATGGCGCTGATCCTTGGGCGTATCGGCAGCGTGGGTAAGCTCTACTGGTTCATGCCGCCCAGCGCCAACCTTGCTCTGCGTGAGCTGGGTATCGTGCTGTTCCTCGCGGTGGTTGGACTGAAATCTGGGGGTGATTTTATCGCGACGCTGACCCACGGCGATGGGTTTAACTGGATGTGCTACGGGATTTTTATTACCGCTATTCCCTTGCTGACCGTCGGGATTCTGGCGCGGTTGTTTGCGAAGATGAACTATCTGACCCTGTGCGGCATGTTGGCCGGTTCGATGACCGATCCCCCGGCGCTGGCTTTTGCCAACGGCCTGCATGCTACCAGCGGGGCCGCCGCGCTCTCGTATGCTACGGTTTATCCACTGGTGATGTTCTTACGTATCATCACGCCGCAATTGCTGGCCGTACTGTTCTGGGGCGTCAGTTAGCACTTTTCCGGGTGGATACGCCGCAGATGGTAGTCCACCTGGTAATCACGAGTATTACGGAACATAACGGAATAATTCAGGAACTCGCCGCTGTCACTGTAGGAAAGGGAAGTGATTCTCAGCAGCGGCGTCTGTTCCGGAACATTCAGATATCCTCCCAACGATTTATCTGCCAGCACGGGAGTCAGACTCTCATAATTACCGCTGATGGTTATCCCACACTCCTTCTCAATGTAATCAAATTTCGACCCCTCAAGATGCGCCAGTGACAGATTGCGAAACAGCTTCACGGGCATAAAGCTATCCTCCAGCATCAGGGGTTTCCCTTCCACATAACGCATCCGGCGTGAAAAGTAGATCCGCTCATCCACCTGAATCCGCAGCAGGCTGGCAATGGCTGGCGGCGCGGGCATCACCTCGAATTGCAGAACCTTACTCTGTACCTCTTTACCCTGCTGGCGCAGCACCTCCACCAGCCCGGTCAGATTGGTGGTTTCATGGTGCACATCCTTGCGTGCAACAAATGTCCCGCTGCCATGGCGGCGTTCAACCAGCCCCCAGCCCACCAGCAGATCTAACGCCTTGCGAATTGTCATTCGCGCCACGCCAAACTCTTGCGCCAGTGCTTTTTCTCCCGGAAGCGGGCTGCCGATATTGTAGTCCGACGAATTCAGCCGCAGCCGTAACCTGTCGGCGATGGATTTATAGATCACCAGTAGACCTCTCTGCCCTTATCAGGCCGTGGATGCGGTTATGACACGTCCATATTTATAACCAAAAGTAGACCTGAGAGGTCAAATTAAAACCATGAATGTGATCACGAATCGCAGCGGCACGCCATGTTCGCGTATGAGTAAATTCTTATGCTCACTCCAGGCCAGCAAAAAACCATAAAGGCCTCTACTCCCTACAGGTTGTTACGTGAGGATTTAAAAATGCTCAGTCAAATACAACGTTTTGGCGGTGCCATGTTTACCCCGGTATTACTGTTTCCGTTTGCCGGGATCGTGGTGGGAATCGCTATCATGCTTAGCAACCCGCTGTTTGTCGGCGAGGCCTTAACCGCCCCGGATAATCTGTTCGCTCAAATTGTTCACATCATTGAAGAGGGCGGCTGGGCTGTATTTCGCAATATGCCGCTGATTTTTGCCGTCGGTTTACCGATTGGCCTGGCGAAACAGGCGCAGGGCAGAGCCTGTCTCGCAGTGTTGATTAGTTTCCTGACCTGGAATTACTTCATCAACGCGATGGGGATGACCTGGGGGCATTTCTTTGGCGTTAACTTCTCAGCAGAACCCGTAGCCGGAAGCGGGCTGACGATGATCGCGGGTATCAAAACGCTCGATACCAGCATCATCGGGGCTATTATCATTTCAGGCATCGTTACCGCTATTCACAACCGCTTTTTCGACAAGCCGCTTCCGGTTTTCCTGGGGATTTTCCAGGGCACCTCGTTTGTCGTTATCCTCGCGTTTTTCGTGATGATCCCCTGCGCCTGGCTCACCCTGATGGGCTGGCCAAAAGTACAGATGGGCATCGAATCCCTGCAGGCTTTCTTACGCTCCGCTGGCGCGTTGGGCGTGTGGGTTTACACCTTCCTGGAACGTATTTTGATCCCCACCGGATTACACCACTTTGTCTACGGTCCGTTCATCTTTGGCCCGGCGGCGGTAGAAGGCGGTATCCAGGTCTACTGGGCGCAGCACCTGCAAGAATTCAGCCAGAGCACCTTGCCGCTGAAAACGCTGTTCCCGGAGGGCGGATTTGCGCTGCACGGCAACTCCAAAGTGTTCGGCTCAGTCGGGATTGCGCTGGCAATCTGGTATACGGCGTCAGCGGAAAACCGCGTTAAGGTCGCGGGCCTGCTGATTCCGGCCACGCTTACCGCCGTGCTGGTGGGCATTACTGAACCACTTGAATTCACTTTCCTGTTTATCTCGCCGCTGCTGTTTGCCATTCATGCCGTGCTGGCGGCATCAATGGCGACAACGATGTATGTTTTTGGCGTTGTGGGCAATATGGGCGGCGGACTGCTTGACCAGTTCCTGCCCCAGAACTGGATTCCGATGTTCCACAACCACGCCTCAATGGTCTTCACCCAGATTGGTATTGGCGTCTGCTTTACCGGTCTCTATTTCGTAGTTTTCAAAACGCTGATTGAACGACTGAACCTCAAAACCCCTGGTCGGGAAGAGAGCGAAATCAAACTCTACAGCAAGGCTGATTATAAAGCGGCGCGCGGGCAAACCACCGCACCGGCCGCAGCCAGCCAACAGATCGGTCAAGCCGCCGGATTCTTACAGGCTCTTGGCGGCGCGGCAAACATCGAAAGCATCAACAACTGCGCCACCCGCTTACGCATCGCGCTGGTTGATATGGCGCAAACCCAAAGCGATGAAGTCTTTAAAGCCCTGGGCGCACACGGTGTGGTGCGACGCGGCAACGGCATTCAGGTGATTGTCGGTCTGCATGTTCCCCAGGTGCGCGACCAGCTTGAATCGCTGATGAAAACCCCTTTAACGAACGAACAAACCACCATGACGGAGGCTGTATCATGAAAAAATTCTCAGTTGTCATTGCAGGCGGCGGTAGTACTTTTACTCCCGGTATTGTCCTGATGTTATTAGCTAACCGTGATCGCTTCCCGCTGCGCGCTCTGAAATTCTATGACAACGATGGCGCACGTCAGGAGACCATCGCGGAGGCGTGCAAAATCATCCTCAAAGAACAGGCGCCGGAGATTGCCTTTAGTTACACCACCGATCCGAAAGCGGCCTTTACCGATGTCGATTTTGTGATGGCGCATATCCGCGTGGGTAAATACCCGATGCGCGAAAAAGACGAGAAAATCCCGCTGCGCCATGGCGTGCTGGGCCAGGAAACCTGCGGACCGGGTGGAATTTCCTACGGTATGCGCTCTATCGGCGGTGTGCTGGAACTGGTGGACTATATGGAGCAGTATTCTCCGAATGCCTGGATGCTGAACTACTCCAACCCGGCGGCTATTGTCGCGGAGGCGACTCGCCGTCTGCGCCCGAACGCCAAAATTCTCAACATTTGCGATATGCCGATCGGCATTGAAGGACGTATGGCTCAGATTGTCGGACTGAAAAACCGCAAAGAGATGCGTGTGCGTTACTATGGTCTGAATCACTTTGGCTGGTGGACGTCGATTGAAGATCTAAACGGTAATGATTTGATGCCAAAGTTGCGGGAATATGTGGCGAAAAACGGTTATGTGCCGCCATCTGACAACGCCCATACAGAAGCCAGTTGGAATGATACCTTTGCTAAAGCAAAAGACGTGCAGGCGCTCGATCCCGATACCATGCCAAACACTTACCTGAAATATTATCTCTTTCCGGATTACGTGGTGGCGCACTCCAATCCAGAACGCACCCGTGCCAATGAAGTAATGGATCATCGTGAGAAGCATGTTTTCAGCGCTTGCCGGGCGATTATTGAAGCCGGTAAATCCTCCGCCGGGGAGCTGGAAATCGATGAGCATGCGTCGTATATCGTCGATCTGGCGACCGCGATTGCGTTCAATACCCAGGAGCGCATGTTGTTGATTGTGCCGAATAACGGCGCAATTCATAACTTTGATGCTGACGCGATGGTGGAAATCCCCTGCCTGGTCGGTCATAACGGCCCAGAGCCACTCACCGTGGGGGATATCCCACACTTCCAGAAAGGGTTGATGAGTCAGCAAGTGGCGGTGGAAAAACTGGTGGTGGATGCCTGGGAGCAGCGCTCGTATCAGAAATTATGGCAGGCGATCACGCTGTCCAAAACCGTACCGAGCGCCTCGGTTGCGAAAGCGATTCTGGATGACCTGATTGAAGCCAATAAAGAGTATTGGCCAGAACTACACTAATCTTCCCGACCGGCATCACCCGATGCCGGTTTTTTGTCCTTGTCGATTTACGCTATGCTGATGCCAGCCTGAGCATGACAAGGAGCCTTCATGAAAATTTCCCACCTCGGTGAAGCGCCGGATTACCGCTTTTCACTGGCCAATGAGCGCACTTTCCTGGCGTGGATACGCACCGCACTGGGCTTTCTGGCTGCAGGGGTCGGGCTTGATCAACTGGCGCCGGAGTTTGCCACGCCGCTGATTCGTCAGGTGCTGGCGCTGCTGCTCTGTCTGTTTGCTGGCGCGCTGGCGGTTTACGGCTATATGCGCTGGCTCCGCAATGAAAAAGCGATGCGCCTGAAAGAAGACCTGCCCTATACGCGAAGTCTGCTGGTGATAAGCGCCGTTCTGTTGACGGTGGCTACCGTGGTGATGGGACTGGTGCTGTATGGCGGATAACCGCAAGGCGCGCCGCGCGGCAGATCCAGGGCTACAGCCGGAGCGCACTTCGCTTGCCTGGCTGCGTACCTTTTTTGGCTATATTGCCCTGCTTGCCTTTGCGGTGAAGCACAACTGGCAGCACTCGGGGATCACCTTCTGGATCTCGCTGGTGGTGCTGCTGTTGGTCGGCGGTATGCTGTGGCGTTATACGCGCAAACGCACCCTGATGGATGTAGAAAGCAGCGATTTCGCAAAGCCTGGCGCGATCCGCGATAAGTTGCTGATTGCACTGGCTGTGCTCTCTCTTTCACTGCTATTTGGGCTAACGCATATCCGCCATATCCTGAATTCTCTGTAAGCGTCAGAGCTGCCGGGCTTTTGCCAGATACTGCGTCATCTCTTCTTCTGGCACCATGCCACCTCCGGTCGCCCAGACGATGTGGGTGGCGTTGTCTAACTGTTGCGCCGTAACCCGCTGTAAACACTGATATTCCTCGCTCGCGCAAACGCGCTGTGGCCCCGCCATTCCTGCCAGTGCGGAAGGCTCAAGGCGGATATTTTCTTCCTGCGCCAGCATACCGAGCAGGTCATACATCGTTTGATCGTCGAGCGTATAAAAGCCATCCAGCAGTCGTTGCATGGCGCGGCCCACAAACCCGGACGCTCTGCCTACCGCCAGGCCGTCTGCCGCAGTGACATTATCAATACCTAAATCCTGAACGGAAATAGCATCGTGCAGCCCGGTATACACCCCCAGCAGCATGCAGGGGGAATGGGTCGGCTCAGCAAAAAAGCAGTGCACGTTATCACCGAACGCCAGTTTCAGGCCGAAGGCCACACCGCCAGGACCGCCGCCCACACCGCACGGCAGATAGACAAACAGCGGGTTTTCGGCATCCACCACGCGGCCTTGCTCTTTAAGCTGCGTTTTCAGACGCTGCCCGGCAACTGCATAGCCCAGAAAAAGCGTGCGCGAATTTTCATCATCAATAAAGAAACAGTTTGGGTCGGACTGTGCTGCTTTGCGCCCCTGCTCTACGGCCACGCCGTAATCTTCCTCATATTCGACGACAATCACGCCGTGGCTGCGTAGTTTGGCTTTTTTCCAGGCGCGGGCGTCGGCAGACATATGTACCGTGACCTTAAAGCCGATACAGGCGCTCATAATGCCAATCGATAGCCCCAGATTACCGGTCGAGCCGACGGCAATGCTGTACTGGCTAAAGAACTGTTTGAATTCAGGGGAGAGCAGCACGCTGTAGTCATCGTCGATACTCAGCAAACCGGCTTCCAGCGCCAGTTTTTCCGCGTGGGCCAGCACTTCATAAATGCCGCCACGGGCTTTGATGGAGCCCGAGACCGGCAGATGGCTGTCTTTTTTCAGCAGCATTTCACCACTGATACGCTGTCCATATACTTTTTCCAGCCGCTTTTGCATCGCCGGAATGGCAACCAGTTCAGATTCAATGATGCCGCCAGAGGCTGCGGTTTCAGGGAAGGTCTTCGCCAGATAGGGCGCGAAACGGCTGAGACGTGCATGGGCATCCTCAACGTCCGCCTGCGTGAGGCCGACATAAGGCAGCCCCTGCTCAAGAGAGGTCGTGGCCGGGTTAAACCAGGTCGTTTCCTGCAAATCTATCAAGGCTTGTAGCTGTGGGAATGTCGCGATGAGTGTCTGTATTTGGTCAGGATTCATGTTAATTTCTGCACAATAAACGAAAGGTGTATGCTCTACAGTGGTCGATTTTTTTTATAAGCGCCAGCATCGACAACGTTTACGACGGTATATCCGGGCATAATCTTCATATTCTGTCGCATAACTGCGAATTTATTACGTTTATACGCTACGTATTCGGCGATAAATCATGCTAAATACATGTAATCACCACCGATTTTGGCAAGGTCAATTGTGTTAAAACCACTGTTAGCGATTGCTCTTCTTCTGGCGGGCATGCCTGCGTTTGCTGCTGATACGCCGCTTACGGCGACACGCTACGCTCAGGAACTGGGCGTGGGGATGGATGTCGACTGGGCGCGAACCGAGCGCGGTATCCGCGAGTTCGATCCGCTTATCGTCCGTGATTTCTATGCGGAGGGGATTCGCCACGTACGTATCCGGGTGGCCGATCCGTTAACCGAAGCCCGCCTCATTCACCTGCGTAAGCTGGTGGAGGCCTGCGAAAAATACGGTGTGATCCCGATAATCTCCTACCAGGCAGATACCTTTAAGGCTGAGCCGGTCGCAAAAAACGAAGCCCAACTGGTCGCCTGGTGGTCAACGATGGCGAACTACTTTGGCACCGAACATCCAATGCTGGGTTTCGACCTGATTTATGAGCCTTCGGATAAGCTCAATCACGATCTCTCTGCGCTTAACCGTGCGTATGAAAATATCATCAAGACCATCCACGACATCGATCCGCAGCGCATGATTTTTATTGCGCCGCGTCTGCGGGCCGCGCCTGAGGATTTAATGTCGTTGAAATTGCCAGGGCGTAGCCAGAACTACCTGCTGGCAGAGTGGCATATCTTCCCGTGGGGGCCACTGAAAAATAATGGCAAGTACCCGTGGACATCGGGTACGGCGGCTGAGAAAGCGGCAATCAGAGCACGCATTAACACCGCGGTGCATTGGCAGCAAAAAACCGGTCACGCAACCTGGGTTGGCGGCTGGTCGGTGGGTGAAACCATTAAAAGCCCGCCAGGTGAATCGCAACTGGCGTTCGCCGCGTTTATGGCCTGCGAACTGAATAAGGCGCAGATCCCCTTCGCCCTCAATGCGGATACGCAATTTTATGATGGCGAAGAGGGGGCGTGGCGTCCAACAACCGAACCGTTGCTGAAAGCGATTATTTCACCGGACTGTGAGAAGGCTGATGCGAAGCCGGATCGCCGGGAAGGGAAGCCGCCTGTTCATGTTCATGGCGCTTCTGGCGCAGCGCCAGCGGCAGCCAGCTCAGCACAATCAAAAGCCCTGCCAGCGTCATCAGCATCCCAAGGCTAAACTGGCTGGTCTGGGGAAGCTGAGCGGAAAACCAGGCAAGGGCGCCTGATCCCATATTTTGCATGCCGCCCACCAGCGCCCCCGCCGTGCCCGCCAGAAAAGGGAACGGCTCCATTGCGCCACTGGTCGCCAGTGGAAAGAGCATGCCCGCCCCGAAGAAGAACAGTGCGGCGGGAACCAGCAGCGTCCAGACCGTCATCACGCCAAACCAGCCGGGGATCCACATCATTACGCCTGCCAGTAGACAACTGGCGACCGCCTGCCACATCAATGTGGAGAAGCGCGCGTTTTGCCGCCCGGCGAACCAGGCACCGAAAAAGGCGGCCGGAATGGGCAGAATAAACAGGATACTGACCGCCATACTCGAAAGCCCAAGCGTAGCGCCCATCAGCACGCCTGAGCAGGCCTCAAACACCGCGATACCCGCCAGCCCGCCAATCAGCATCAGCAAATAGCAGTTAAACATGCCGTTACCCAACAGGGTTTTATAACGGGCAATCAGGCCCATTTTTACGGTACCGGTCGGGCGCGTTTCCGGCATCCATCGCGCCATGCTGTACGTGACGCCAGCACAGAGCACCAGCAGGAAAGCAAAACAGGCGCGCCAGCCCCAGAGGGTAGTCAGCAAGCCGCCAATCAACGGCGCAAGCAGCGGGCTTACCAGAATGCCCATATTCAGCAAACTGTTAGCGTGGCGTAATTCGGTGCCGGAATAGAGATCGCGCGGCAGGGTACGTGCCATGACGCCGCCGACGCCGGTCCCCATGCCCTGAAAGGCGCTGGCGACTATCAGCACGGTCAGGCTGTGGGTCGTGACAGCGACCAGTGTTGCCAGCATAAACACCGTTAAGCCGCAGAGGATCGCCGGACGGCGGCCAAAACGGTCGGCTAACGGGCCGTAAAAGAGTTGTGATACGCCATAGGTGAGCAGATAGGCGGCCATGACATTCTGCACCGCCCCTTCACGGGCACTGAGATCCTGCGCCATACCGGCAATCGCGGGAATATAAATGGTTTGCGCCATCTGTCCCACTGCCACCAACAGGACCAGCATCAAGAGTAAACTGACATTACGCTGTCTTTTCATTTCGCTGAATACGTTTTAAAAATAGATAAATAAAGAATATGGTGCTGCCATAACCGTAAAATGCGAGAGGAATCTACCACAGTAATGTGACACAACAAGATGCGGGGTCAGAAAGAGCGACCGCCGCCAGGCAGGATTTGTAAACAATCATCGGCAACATTTGTTGCCAGCGTGATCAGGACAGGCGCAGCAAAATAGCCCCCGCAGCGATGCCACAGGCGGCAACGATGCGTAATCCGGCAACCTTTTCTTTGAGCATTAAAAAGGCGAGCAGCGCGCCAAAGAGAATGGAGGTTTCACGCAGTGCGGCGACCACCGCCAGCGGTGCCTGCGTCATCGCCCATAGCGCCAGCCCGTACGAGCCCATGGTACCAATGCCGCCAGGCAGCCCTTTTTTCCAGTTATTCACCAGATAGTGAGAGACTTCACGGCGGCGAGCGATCATCGCCCAGGCCAACAGGCAAAAACCATTCATGAAAAAGGTCCAGAGGGTGTAACCGAACGCGCTACCCGCAAGGCGTACACCTGTACCGTCCACCAGCGTGTACCCGGCGATAAAACAGGAGTTCAGCAGCGCAAGCCAGATCCCACGCGTTGAGCTGTGTCGCCCGTTACAAGCCATGCCAAGAATGGACAGACAAATGACCGCGATACCGAGCCAGGCAAAGGTGGATAATGTATCCCCGAGGAACAGAACGCTGATCAGGGCTACCAGAAGTGGCGCGGTGCCGCGCATCAACGGGTAGGTCTGACTCATATCGGAAACTTGGTACGTTTTAGCGACCAGCACCGTATAGACAACCTGTAGCAGGCAGGAAACGGCGAGATAAGGCACGCTGGCAAGCGACGGCTGCGGTGAGAAGGGCAGCATGACCAGGGCGATTAAAGCCGCAGAGCCGCTGACGCAGATGGCGGAATAGAGTTTGTCGCTGCCCGCTTTAACAATCGCGTTCCAGCTCGCATGTAGAAGTGCGGCAAACAGCAGAATACAAAAAACAGTAACAGTCATGAGTATGCAGTGTCAGTGGGCGGCGTAAAAACGTACCATGAAAGCATTGATCGGAGCGACTATTCTGTGCGGTGACGAAGACAGCCTGCGTTTATTAAAGAGGGGCGGCTGCCCGCCCCTCTTAGGTACGACTTGAACCTGAATTACCGCAGTAATTTCAGGACAGCTTCAAGCAGTTGCAGCAAGGCAACTATGAGTTTCAGGATAAGGATAACCATATCCATTTCGCCCATACGTTTCTCCTTTGGCAAGGAGCACGACCGGCTGGCGTACCTTTCCGCTGCCTGTAACCAGCCGTTTTGTTGGCGTAACACAGTGTGCTCTCAAGGGGTTAAGGCACTGACGGCACCACCCGTTTCAGCCAGGACTTTATGTGCGCCCGTATCATAGCGGTCCCCTCATACACCGTGGTCGGCAAGATCATTATAAATTCATACTGTAAATATATACAGTGATTTCTGGACGAAATTTGCATCCTGTTTCATACTCAAACTGCTCGTAGTGTGTGCATAATTTGCGCGCAGGATTAATTGATCGTATAGTTTCACTGTTGACGTAACACAGTGTGCTTGCGGCCACCAACTGCAAAAACCTGCTAAAAACCTCGCTCCGGCGGGGGATAACGGACGGCATTCTCTGCTGTCCGTTTTTATTTTGTGCCATGCACCTCTCTCCACACGATTCCGATGGCTCCTTTTTCATATCAGCACATGCCTTTCTCTGTTATTTAACAGGTCGTTTATATGCTTATAAAATTCGGTTTTTTAAACATATGGTCGTGACATGTCGTTGCTATCGACATATTATGAATATATGTCGATAAAATGGGATTTTTTAAACATGTCATGGATGCCCGAACGCTCATATAACCAGCTTCCGCCACTCCCACCTGATACAGCGCTCGTCGAGACGCGTAAGGTACTGAAAGCTTGCATTAAGGCACGAGCTGCTTTAGCTGAACTGAATACATCTGGCGAACTGCTGCCCGATCAAAGGCTATTGATAAACTTGCTGCCAATGCTGGAAGCGAAAGATTCCTCTCGCATTGAAAATATTGTCACAACCAGCGATCAGCTTTTCCAATACGCCGATCGTATGGAAGGTGCTGACCCTGCAACAAAAGAAGCGTTACGTTATCGCACTGCGCTGTATAAAGGCGTTAATCTTTTACAGGACTACCCGCTGTGTTCTGGCACAGCTATGGAAATCTGCACAACGCTGAGAGCCATTGAAACTGACGTGAGAAAAACGCCAGGCACAGTGCTGCGCGATCAAAATAAGAACGTGGTATACACCCCACCTGATGGCGAAACGTTAATTCGTGACCTGTTATCTAATTGGGAACACTTCATCCATTCAGATATTGATTTAGATCCTTTGATAAAAATGGCCGTAGCCCATTATCAATTTGAATGCATTCACCCCTTCTCCGACGGAAATGGTCGTACGGGCCGCATCCTGAATATCCTCTATTTAATGGACTGTGGCGTGTTGTCGCAACCGATTCTCTATCTGTCTCGCTTTATCCTGGAAAGGCGGAGCGATTACTACACCTTGCTTCGTAACGTTACGGCTAAGAATGATTGGGAGCCCTGGGTTCTCTTTATGCTGGAAGCCGTGGAAGACACGGCAAAATGGACGACTGAAAAAATCGCTGCTCTGCGGAAATTAATAGAAGAAACAGCAGTATGGATCCGTGAAAAGCTGCCCAAAATCTATACGTGGGAGCTTAACCAAACGCTATTTTCTCAGCCCTATTGTCGCATTGAAAACCTGGTCGATAATGGGATTGCAAAGCGGCAGACGGCCTCAATTTACCTTAAGTCACTTGTTGAGATAGGTGTACTGGAAGAAAAAATTGCCGGGCGTGAAAAACTGTACCTCAATACACGCCTTTTGCAGGAACTGAACAGCCAATAGAAACGTGATCTTCGGCTCATTTTTGCGCTGATGAATAATTTTCCATTGTTTCATTTCGCGAGCTGTGTTTGTATAAATCCTGTTAATTATTCAAACACGAGTCCCCAATGAACGCTTCCACTATGACGATGAACCTACTAAAAACCGCGCATAACGCCGCGGTGGTCGTCGTGCGTGTGGTGGTGGTCGTCGGCAATGCGCCGTAGGGACTGGAACAACACACGATTCCAAAACCCCGCCGGCGCAAACCGGCGGGGTTTTTCGTTCAAAGCCTCCCGGAAAGTCGGCCCAGAAGAAAAGGACTGGAGCATGGCAAGTTCGGGCACAACACAAACGACACGCTTTACCGGCGCACAATTGATCGTTCATTTACTGGAGCGCCAGGGCATTACCACGGTAGCAGGTATTCCTGGCGGGACCGTTCTCCCACTGTATGACGCATTAAGTCAGAGCACGCAAATTCGCCACGTCCTGGCACGCCACGAGCAAGGCGCCGGGTTTATCGCCCAGGGCATGGCCCGTACCGAAGGCAAACCCGCCGTCTGTATGGCCTGTAGCGGGCCAGGCGCCACCAACCTGGTGACCGCCATCGCCGATGCGCGTCTCGATTCCATTCCGCTGGTATGTATCACCGGCCAGGTGCCTGCCTCCATGATCGGCACCGATGCGTTCCAGGAAGTCGACACTTACGGTATCTCTATCCCCATCACTAAGCACAATTACCTGGTTCGGGATATCGCCGAACTTCCACAGGTGATGAGCGACGCGTTTCGCATTGCGCAATCTGGTCGTCCCGGCCCGGTGTGGATAGATATTCCTAAAGATGTTCAGACCGCGACCATCGAGCTGAGTGAGTTGCCGGAGCCAGGCGGTAGAGCGCCAGCTCCGGCGTTTGACGCGAAAAGTGTGCAGGAAGCGGCGGCGATGATTAATGCCGCACAGCGTCCGGTGCTGTACCTGGGCGGCGGGGTGATTAACGCGCCGGAACAGGTGCGCGCCCTGGCGGAAAAAGCGAATCTGCCGACCACCATGACCTTGATGGCGCTGGGCATGTTGCCAAAAGCGCATCCGCTGTCGCTGGGGATGTTGGGTATGCACGGCGCGCGTAGTACCAATTTTATTCTGCAAGAGTCTGATTTGCTGGTTGTTCTTGGAGCACGTTTTGATGACCGGGCGATTGGTAAAACCGAGCAGTTCTGCCCGAATGCGAAAATCATTCATGTGGATATCGACCGCGCCGAACTGGGTAAAATCAAACAACCGCACGTTGCCATTCAGGGCGATGTGGGTGAAGTGCTGGCACAGTTGCTGCCGCAAATTGACGCGCAGCCGCGTGAGGAGTGGCGTGGTCTGGTGGCGCAATTACAGCAGGAATTCCCGTCTGCCATTCCGCAGGGCGGTGACCCGCTGACCCATTACGGCCTGATCAATGCCGTTGCCGCCTGCGTCGATGACGAGGCGATCATCTCCACCGACGTGGGCCAGCATCAGATGTGGACCGCACAGGCCTATCCGCTCAATCGACCACGTCAGTGGCTGACCTCCGGCGGGCTGGGCACTATGGGCTTCGGCCTGCCTGCGGCGGTAGGTGCTGCGCTGGCGAACCCGCAACGCAAAGTGATCTGCTTCTCCGGAGACGGTAGCCTGATGATGAACATTCAGGAGATGGCCACCGCCGCAGAAAATAATCTGGATGTAAAAATCATTCTGATGAACAACGAAGCGTTAGGTCTGGTGCATCAACAGCAGAGCCTGTTTTACAAGCAGGGTGTGTTCGCGGCGACGTATCCGGGAATGATTAATTTTATGCAGATTGCCGCCGGTTTTGGCCTGCAAACCTGTGATCTCAACAGCGAGGCTGACCCGCATGCCGCGCTGCAGGAGATCATTGCTCGCCCTGGTCCGGCGCTCATCCACGTGCGCATCGACGCCGAAGAAAAAGTGTATCCGATGGTGCCGCCAGGTGCGGCAAATACTGAGATGGTGGGGGAATAAGCCATGCAACAGACAGTTTCTGACAACGTAATTCTCGAACTCACCGTGCGTAACCATCCGGGTGTGATGACCCACGTCTGCGGCCTGTTTGCCCGCCGCGCGTTTAACGTGGAAGGCATTCTCTGTTTGCCGATCAAAGACAGCGAGCAGAGTCGCATCTGGCTACTGGTGAATGACGATCAGCGTCTGGAGCAGATGATTAGCCAGATTGAGAAGCTGGAAGACGTAGTACAGGTCGTGCGTAACCAGTCTTCACCAGGGATGTTCAACAAACTGGCCGTGTTCTTCGAGTAAGGCGACACCAGGCTCGCTTAGCGGGCCTGATCGTTTTCTGAGTCCGGTGTAATCACTTTCACAAACCCGTTACGGCAATGGGTCGGGTAATCCGCCGGTAATGGACGGTCGCTAATTAACACATCAAACCCGGACAGCGGCGCAATGCTCGCCGGGGCGACCTCATCAAACAGGGCATGGCGTGCCAGCAGAATTTTGCGCATGCCGTGCTCCATCGCCTTTCGCTTCATGGGCAAATCATCCAGGTTAAACCAGGTTACGCCGTGGTGTTCGTGCACGCCGCTGGCGGAAATAAACACTTTTCGCGGGTTTAATGAATCTAACAGCGAGGGATTATTCGGATCGTAAAAGGCATCGCTTTTGGCGCGCCAGGTGCCACCGCAGAGCATAGCCGTTGCGTTAGGCTTGGCGGTAAGCGCGACAAATACCTGATGGGAATAGCAGATGCCCGTAAAGGTAATGTCATCCGGGATCATGCTGATAACCAGCGGCATTTCCGGCCCATTATCAAAAAAGACCAAATCGTTCTCGCTCACCAGTCCGGCGGCAAGGATGGCGACAGGTAAATCATCACGATGGTGGGGGCGTAGGGTAGGTTGGGGTGCGGCGATGGGGGCGGATGGTTTGTTCACCATCACGATATAGCCACCCAACAGCGCTAACGGCAGCGGTTCGTCGTCCTGACTAAAGTCCCTGCGAATGGTCATGACAGACACTTCCAGCATACGCGCGGCATCTTTTAAGTGGATCCGGTCGGTCTTTTTCAGTAACTCCACCAGACGTCGGATACGTTCTTTTTGCTTCGTTTCCACTCTCTTTCTCCGCTCTGCTTTGGTCTGCTGTGTTTCTAAAGTAACATTTTCCATCAATCAGGAACACGTAATGATATCAACACTATAATCCTGTTACCCGGCAAATAAAAGTGATGTGGCGCGGTATGTCAGGGATTTTGCAGTGTTGGAGGGTAACAAATGTGATTCTCTAATCGCGATCATGGTCACAAATGGTACTAAAATAACATGTTAATGTTACTAAAATATCATTGTTATGTGATTGTTTCTGAGAGGTAGCAAAATGGATATCGCAGTCATCGGCTCCAATATGGTGGATCTCATCACCTATACCAACCAGATGCCGAAAGAGGGAGAAACCCTTGAAGCCCCTGCCTTCAAAATCGGTTGCGGTGGTAAAGGCGCGAATCAGGCGGTGGCCGCCGCTAAAATGAATTCGAAAGTGATGATGTTGACCAAAGTGGGTGATGATATCTTTGCGGACAATACCATCCGTAATCTGGAGTCCTGGGGAATTAACACCACCTATGTGGAAAAAGTCCCCTGTACCAGCAGCGGCGTCGCGCCGATTTTTGTCAATCCCAACTCCAGCAACAGTATTTTAATTATTAAAGGCGCAAACAAGTTTCTCTCTCCGGAAGATATCGATCGTGCTGCCGAAGATTTGAAAAAATGCCAGTTAATTGTCCTGCAACTGGAGGTACAATTAGAAACGGTATATCACGCCATCGAATTTGGTAAAAAGCACGGTATTAAGGTGTTATTAAATCCTGCCCCCGCACTGCGTGAACTGGATATGACCTACGCCTGTAAATGTGATTTCTTTATTCCCAATGAGACCGAACTTGAAATTCTGACCGGCATGCCGGTCGACACCTACGATAATATTCGTACGGCGGCGCGGAGCCTGATTGATAATGGCCTTAATAATATTATCGTGACCATGGGTGAAAAGGGTGCTCTGTGGATGACCCGCGAGCGCGAAGTTCACGTTCCGGCGCATAAGGTCAACGCCATTGATACCAGTGGCGCGGGCGATGCCTTTATCGGCTGTTTTGCCCACTACTATGTCCAGGGCGGCGATGTCGAAGCGGCGATGAAAAAAGCCGCGCTGTTCGCTGCTTTTAGTGTGACCGGCAAAGGCACACAATCGTCTTACCCCAGCATTGAACAATTTAATGAGTACCTGGCTTTACATGAATAATAACCGCTGAGTTTATTCTGTAGCAGGCGCATTGCCGCCTGCTGTCCGGAATAAGACAGTGATAAACCCTGCACATTGAAAGGTAGCACTATGAACGAAAAAAATATCGTTCAGATGCCCGATGGGTATTTGAATAAAACCCCTTTGTTCCAGTTTATTTTGTTATCCTGTTTATTCCCGTTATGGGGATGCGCCGCTGCGTTAAATGATATTCTCATTACGCAATTTAAAAGTGTGTTCTCATTAAGTAACTTTGCCTCTGCGTTAGTGCAGAGTGCGTTTTATGGCGGCTATTTTTTAATTGCGATCCCGGCTTCTCTGGTTATTAAAAAGAGCAGCTATAAAATTGCGATATTAATCGGGCTGACTCTTTATATCGTCGGCTGTTCACTGTTCTTCCCGGCCTCGCATATGGCGACCTATACCATGTTCCTGGCGGCGATATTTGCCATCGCCATTGGGCTGAGTTTTCTTGAAACCGCGGCCAATACGTACAGTTCGATGCTGGGGCCCAAATCACATGCAACTCTGCGCCTGAACATCAGCCAGACCTTCTACCCGATTGGCGCGGCGGCGGGCATTTTGCTCGGTAAGTACCTGGTTTTCTCCGAAGGTGAGAGTCTGCAAAAGCAGATGACCGGGATGACACCCGAGCAGATTCATAATTTTAAAGTGTTGATGCTCGAAAACACCCTTGAGCCCTATAAATACATGATTATGGTGCTGGTGGTTGTCATGGCGCTGTTTATGTTCACCCGCTTCCCGAAATGCAAAGTGGCGCAAACGGAGACCCATAAACGCCCGACCGCTATGGAAACACTGCGTTATCTGGCACAGAATGCCCGTTTTCGCCGTGGTATTGTCGCGCAATTCTTGTATGTCGGCATGCAGGTGGCGGTGTGGTCGTTCACCATTCGTCTGGCACTGGAACTGGGTGATATCAACGAACGCGATGCGTCAAACTTTATGGTCTATAGCTTCGCCTGCTTCTTTATTGGCAAGTTCGTCGCCAACATTCTGATGACGCGGTTTAACCCGGCCAAAGTGTTAATCCTCTATTCTGTGATTGGCGCCCTGTTCCTGGCATACGTGGCGCTGGCCCCCAGCTTTAGCGCGGTGTACGTGGCGGTGGCAGTCAGTATCCTGTTTGGACCATGCTGGGCGACCATCTATGCCGGCACGCTGGATACCGTGGATAACGAACATACGGAGATGGCAGGCGCGGTAATTGTGATGGCGATTGTAGGCGCGGCGGTGGTCCCGGCGATTCAGGGCTATGTGGCAGATATGTTCCATTCGCTGCAACTGTCGTTCCTCGTTTCCATGCTGTGCTTTGTCTACGTTGGCGTCTATTTCTGGCGCGAAAGTCGAGTGCGTCGCGAACTGACCGAAGCGACCGCTTCCTGAGGAGAGGGACGATGGCAACACGATTGACTCTGTGGCGTGAGCTGTTCACCCAACAGCCGCGTACCTTACTGGAAAACAGCGATTTTACCGTCACCGCGTTCCGCTACCCGAGCGGCGTGGAGGCTGTACGGCTGGAGAACGCCCGTGGGCACCTGGTCGTACTGCCCTGGCTTGGACAGATGATCTGGGATGCGACCTTCGACGGGCACGACCTGACGATGCGTAACATGTTCAGCCAGCCCAAACCGGCGAATGTGATTGTTGAAACATACGGCTGTTTTGCTTTTCATTCCGGGCTGCTGGCGAACGGCTGTCCGTCAGCGGAAGATACTCACGCGCTGCACGGCGAAATGGCCTGCGCCACGATGGATGAGGCGTGGCTGGAGCTTGACGGCGACGCGCTGCGTCTGGGCGGGCGCTATGAGTATGTGATGGGTTTTGGCGATCACTACCTTGCACAACCGTCGGTCACGCTGCATAAAGCGAGCGCGCTGTTTGATATCGCCATGGATGTTACCAATCTGGCGTCGGTGCCGATGCCGCTGCAGTACATGTGCCATATGAATTACGCCTATGTTCCGCAGGCGACATTTAGCCAGAACATTCCGGATGAAGCGTTAATGCTGCGCGAATCCATCCCGGCGCATGTGAAACCGACGGAGCAGTGGCTGGCATTCAATCGCCGCGTACAGCAGGGCGAAGCGACGGTCACTGCGCTGACGGAGCCGGAATTCTACGATCCGGAAATCGTCTTCTTTGCCGACAGGCTTGACCGCCACACGGATAAGCCTGAATTTTGTATGCATGCACCTGATGGCACCACCTTTGTGACGCGTTTTTCCAGTGAGCAGTTTAATTACGTCACGCGCTGGATCCTTTACAACGGCGATCAGCAGGTCGCGGCGTTTGCCCTTCCGGCAACCTGTCGCCCCGAGGGGTTTCTTGCTGCGAAGCGTAGCGGCAGTTTACTCAGCCTTGCGCCACAGCAAACCCGCCATTTTAGCGTCACCACGGGCATTGCCTGATGGCCTTACCTGAGCCCGGTTCGCCGGGCTTTGCTGTGTGTTCTCATCAATAAAATCAGCCATCTGCGTGATCCCGTGCACTACGAAAAACCAGTAAGCTCACGCTTCGACTGTCCATTTTGTGCATTTTGACTTTATGATGTGCCTCCTGAGATGTGGCGGGAGCTTTCATGATTTGGTTAACACTGACGACACTGGTTGTGGTTTTTATTATTGGTTTCAGGGTATTAACGTCTGACTCACGTCGCGCGATCCGCCGGTTGAGTGAACGGCTGTCAATCACGCCGGTGCCGGTGGAAACCATGATTGATCAGATGGGAAAAAGCGCAGGGGCGGAGTTTATTCAGTATCTGGCTCGCCCGGATGAAGCACATCTGCAAAATGCCGCCCAGATGCTCTTTATCTGGCAGGTTTTTATTGTCGATGGCAGTGAACAGCATCTGCAATCCTGGCATCGCATTTTGCAAAAGGCCCGGCTGGCCGCGCCCATTACCGATGCGCAAGTCCGTCTCGCGCTGGGCTTTTTACGCGAACTCGAGCCGGATGTTGCTGAGCTTAATGCCTTCCAGATGCGCTATAACACCTTGTTTGCCCCTGAGGAAGGGGTGCACTGGTTACACTGATCTTACTGTCCGACGGTGTAAATGGTTGCGTAAATGTTAAATGAATCACACTGTTGTTTGTTACACTACACGGCTTTCACAATAAAACATGAAGCCGGGTGTAAAAATGATGGAAATGCAGCGGACGCAGCCTGCAACAGGCGGCGTAAGTCGCCCAAACTGGTCGGCGGTATTTGCCGTCGCCTTCTGTGTGGCGTGCCTGATCACCGTGGAGTTTCTGCCGGTGAGTCTGTTGACGCCCATGGCGCAGGATTTGGGCGTGTCGGAAGGTGTTGCCGGTCAATCGGTGACGGTAACGGCATTTGTCGCCATGTTCGCCAGCCTGTTTATCACCCATATCATCGGCAAAACGGACCGCCGTCTGGTGGTTATTGCCTTTTCCGTGTTGCTGACGCTCTCGTGTCTGCTGGTCTCGTTTGCCAATAATTTTACCTTGCTGCTGCTCGGGCGTGCTTGCCTTGGGTTAGCGCTGGGCGGTTTTTGGGCGATGTCTGCCTCCCTGACTATGCGACTGGTGCCTGCCCGCACTATTCCGAAGGCGCTGTCGGTCATCTTCGGTGCGGTCTCCATTGCGTTGGTGATTGCGGCGCCGTTAGGCAGTTTTCTCGGCGGGATCATTGGCTGGCGGCATGTTTTTAACGGCGCAGCGCTGATGGGGTTCGTCTGTATTGGCTGGGTGTGGATGGCGCTGCCGTCGATGCCGGGACAGACGGAACATCATCAGAATATGTTTGGTTTGTTGAAGCGCCCTGGCGTGCTGGCCGGGATGCTGGCGATTTTTATGGCTTTCGCCGGGCAGTTCTCGTTTTTCACCTACATTCGTCCGATCTTTATGACCCTCGCCGGCTTTGATGTTGATGGCCTGACGCTGGTGTTATTGAGCTTTGGTATTGCCAGCTTTGTGGGTACTTCGCTTTCCTCACATATCTTAAAGCGCTCGGTAAAACTGGCGCTGGCCTGTGCGCCGCTGATCCTTGCGGTGAGTGCGCTGGTGCTGATTTTGTGGGGCAGTAATAAAGTGGTTGCTGCGGGGATTGCCATCGTCTGGGGATTATCGTTCGCACTGGTGCCGGTGGGTTGGTCGACGTGGATCACCCGCTCGCTTGCCGATCAGGCGGAAAAGGCGGGGTCGATTCAGGTAGCAGTTATTCAACTGGCAAATACCTGCGGCGCGGCGGTTGGCGGCTATGCGCTGGACAACCTGGGCCTGCTTTCACCGCTGGTGCTGTCCGGGGCGCTGATGCTACTTACCGCGCTGCTGGTGGCAGGAAAAGTGAAGGTGAAGTGATTTTCCTCTCACTCTTATCCGGGTTACGAATTGACCCTCTCCCTATGGGGCTGAGGAATCCCCACAAAAATGCGAGCACGATCGGTCCCCTCTCCTCTTTGGGGAGAGGGTTAGGGTGAGGGGGGAAAATGCGGCTCTGATGGTCATTCCGTTCACCTTATGTTCCTTGCTTTTCTGTCGCGACAGAACCCGTGAACGTGCCAGGGTGGCTCACCGCCACCACCCTGGCGACCCGGGCTCCCGGCCAGGAAAATCGCCGCTGGCGCGGTCCATGATGCTTATGTCGTCTGACTTTCGGGTCGGGGACCAGCCTGCGTCCTTGCAGGCTATCCCCTCCGCCCGCTTCCCTGCGGGCGGCCCCGGTCAGCCGCCAACGCCTCCTCGATTTTCAGCCGGACCCTGTCATCGCTGTCACTGTTTTATTCTTATTAAGCGGCGTTGTCGCTGTAAAAGGTAAGATTACTGGGGATTCCTCAGCCCTATGGGGTGAGGGGGAAAATGCAGCCCG
>NZ_JBEULY010000017.1:0-82152 GCF_040578655.1 Phytobacter sp. RSE-02
GAACGTAATGACATGGTATCTCTCGCATCCCAGGGCATAAGTGACTCCATAAACGGGTTCTTATGCCTCAGTTGTAAGTGTCTACCATGTCCCCGAACAAGCGTTCACTATGTCTCCGGACCGTACATCCCTCAGGGAGAGGGCCGGGGAGAGGGAGAAAACCGGTCGTTGCCCGGATAAGGCGCCTGCGCCGCATCCGGGGCCAGATCAGTCGTCGGATTGCAACCACCATACCGCTTCAAACGGACGCAGCGTCATCTCACCGGGCGCCGGGGAAATTTCGGCGTAATTACTCATGATCGGCTGCCACTGCCCTGGCATCTCTTTAGGTTGCCACTGCTGGCATTCACGGCTCAGGTTTGCTGCCACCACCAGCGTCTGCCCCAGCCACTGACGGCGATAACACCACAACCATGGGTGCGTGGGCAGCAAATCCTCATAATCGCCCCAGGTCAGGATCGGCTGCTCTTTACGCAAGGCGATCAGACGCAGATAGGTATAGAACACTGAATCCGGATCGTTCATCGCCGCCTGCGCGTTAACTTCGTCTCGGTTTTCACACAGGCCAATCCAGGGTTCACCGGTTGTGAACCCGGCATGTTTCTCGCCCGACCACTGCATTGGCGTGCGGCTGTTATCGCGGGATTTACTGGCCAGAATCGCCAACAGCTCGTCGGCATCGCGCCCGCTGGCCCGCAATTCGGCAAACATATTGTGGCTTTCCACGTCCCGATAATCGGTAATTCGCGTAAAATGCGGATTGGTCATCCCAATCTCTTCGCCCTGGTAAATATAGGGCGTCCCTTGCATACCGTGCAGCACCATCGCCAGCATTTTGGCGGACGGCACCCGCAGTTCGCCTTCATCACCAAAGCGCGACACAATGCGCGGCTGGTCGTGATTACACCAGAACAACGCATTCCATGCGCGATTGTGCATTCCCTGTTGCCAGTGGCTGAACAGCGATTTCAACGCCACGAAATCCGGGCGCGCCAGCTCCCACTTTTTACCGCCGGGATAATCCACTTTCAGATGGTGGAAGTTGAACGTCATCGACAGCTCGCGTCCGTCCAGCGCGGCATATTGCTGGCAATGCTCAAGGGTGGTAGAGGACATTTCGCCTACCGTCATCAGGTTACGCGGCTGGAAAACATCCCGGCTCATCTCCTGCAAGAATTCATGGGCACGCGGTCCGTCCGTATAAAAACGACGGCCATCGCCGTCATGATCGTCCGGGAAATCCTGGTCTTTGGAGATCACATTGATCACGTCCAGTCGCAGGCCGTCGACACCGCGATCGGCCCAGAATTCGCAGACTTTTTTAAGCTCCGCGCGCACCGCCGGGTTTTCCCAGTTCAGATCCGCCTGCTCCGGCGCATAAAGGTGCAGATAGTACTGCTCACTTGCCGCGTGCCAGCGCCAGGCGTTGCCGCCAAACTTTGAGCGCCAGTTATTGGGCACTTCATCCGGTGTGCCATCACGCCATATATAAAAACTGCGGTACGGGCTGGCAGGATCCTGAGACTCACGAAACCAGGCATGCTGCGTGGAGGTGTGGTTAAGCACCATATCCAGCACCAGGCGAATGCCGCGCGCTTTGGCCTGAGCGACCAGCTCATCAAAGTCTTCCAGCGTACCGTAGAGCGGGTCGATTGCGGTGTAATTGGCTACGTCGTAGCCATTATCCACCTGCGGTGAGATATAAAACGGTGTCAGCCAGATGGCATCTACGCCGAGGGTTTTCAGGTAATCGAGGCGCATAATCACGCCGCGTAAATCGCCCGTGCCGCTGCCAGTCGTGTCCTGGAAGCTCTTCGGGTAGATCTGGTAGATGACACCGTTCTGCCACCAGTGAGGAAGGGTATTCATAATGATTTCCTGGTAAAAGCGAAGGGGCGCAATCGCGCCCCAAAAAAGTTACACAATCTGCAGCGTGCCCTGGCGGAACTTACGCTGGTAAACCACCGAGGTCAGTGCCATCGGCACGATAATCGCGACGGCCATCGCCAGTGCGAACACCTGCCAGAAAGAGGGCTGAATGGAGAGGATGCCCGGCAGGCCGCCGACACCGATGCCATTTGCCAGCACGCCGTTCAGGCCACACAACAGCCCGGCAAGACCGGAGCCGACCATCGCGCAGAGCATCGGGAAGCGGTATTTCAGGTTGATACCGTACATTGCCGGTTCGGTCACGCCGAGATAAGCCGCAATGGCTGCCGGGACGGAGATTTCACGTTCGTTCTGTTTACGGCTGACAATAATGATCCCGGTTACCGCTGATGCCTGAGCAATGTTTGAGAGCGCAATCAGTGGCCACACCGGGGTGCCGCCCATGCTCTGAATCATCTGCATGTCGATAGCCAGCGTCGTCTGGTGCACACCGGTAATGACCAGCGGTGCATAGAGAAAGCCAAACAGCGCCGCGCCAATGGGCGCAAAGCTGCCGGTCATCAGGTGGCGTACCGCGAAGGCCACGCCATCGCCGATCATGCGGCCGAACGGGCCAATAAAGGCATGAGCGAGGAACACCGCCAGCAGCAGGGAACAGACCGGTACGACCACCAGATAGAGGTAATCCGGCACCCATCTTTTAAGGCGCGTTTCAATGAGCCCCAACGCCAGACCGGCCAGCAGGGCAGGAATAACCTGTGCCTGATAACCCACTTTGGCGATGCTGAACAGCCCGAAATTCCAGACTTCCGGCACCTGGGAGCCGAGCAGGTATGCGTTCATCAGTTGTGGGGAGACGAGGGTCACGCCCAGCACGATCCCGAGAATCGGCGTGCCGCCCATTTTACGCACCGCCGACCAGCAGATGCCCACCGGCAGATAGAAGAAAATCGCCTCGCCAATCAGCCACAGGAAGTCGTAGACGGTTTTGAGGCCGGGGTACATCTGCGCCAGCGTCTGGCCGTTACTCATCGGCAGATCGCCAATGACGTTACGGAAGCCAAGGATCAAACCGCCGCTGATCAACGCAGGCAAGAGGGGGAAGAAGATCTCGGCAAAGTGTGAGATCAACTGTTCGTGCCATTTCATGTTCTGGCGCGCCGCACGTTTGATCTGTTCTTTATCGGCAGAGGCCTGGCCGATAGCACTGATGAGTGCCTGATACCAGTCGCCCACGTCGGTACCAATAACAACCTGAAACTGCCCGGCGTTGGTAAAGCAGCCTTTGACCATCGGCAGCGTTTCGATGGTTTTTGGGTCGGCTTTGTCCGGTGCGTTCAGGACAAAACGCAGGCGGGTGATGCAATGACTCACCGTAGCGATGTTTTCACGTCCGCCGACCAGTTCAATAAGCCTGGCGAGATCCTCTTGTCTGACTTTGCTCATCGTGATGCCCCACTGAGAGAAATAATGACTGCTGATGAATGTGCGCAAGCATATCCATTGGCTCAATAACTGAAAATGGGAACGTTCCCGAAACCAAGCGAAGATCACAATAAACCGTGCGGGAAGGGGACTCAGGCGAGGTGGGCGGGGATCACAATTTGACGTGGATCGGTGCGGCCATTGACCTGATCGATCAGTTGCGCCGCGGCCTGGCGGCCTGCTTCGGCATAGCCGGGATCAACGGTGACGATCTCCGGGTGGAGAAACTTCATCAGCGGTGTATTCCCCACGCTCGCCAGTTGCAGATTATCAATGCGCTGTTCCTGCAAATATTTGCTGGCTCCCAGGGCAAGGGTGTCCGTTGCACAGAGCAGGGCGCTGGTGTCGGGCGTCAGCACGCTGGCGACGTTATCGTAGCCGTGTTTCATTGCGAGACCCGGCAAAATGAAATTGGGGGTGAGTTGATGGCGCTCGCAAAACGCCAGATAGGCCTCGTGGCGACGCTTGCCCGTGGTGATGTCACTGTGCGGTACGCCAATAAAACTGATGTGGCGATGGCCTTGATCATAGAGATTCTGCATCAGCAGATTTATGGCTCCTTCGTCGTCATAGCAGACGGAGGCGAACCCTTTGGCATCCCGCGCCAGCAGGACCAGCGAGGCGCGCCACGAGGATAACAACTTCTCCGTGACGCCGGTAAAGCCAAACAGCACCACGCCATCAATATTGCGGCGGCGTAGCATATGCAGATGTTCTTCGACCAAATCCGGCGAAAACTGGCTTTCCATCATGATCGGGTCATAACCCTGTTCATAGAAGGTAGGGAGCATGGTCTGGACGGCCAGGTTTTCCGAAAGAGAATCGAGACGGGAGACAATGATGGCCACCACTTTATCGCTCTGACCGCGCATGGCGCGTGCGGAACGGGAAGGTGAAAAACCGTGTTGATTGACCACCGCTTCCACGCGTTCGCGGGTACGTTCACTTACACCGCTTTCATTATTCAGCACGCGAGACACCGTTGATTTCCCAACGCCACTTAAACGCGCAATGTCTTTGATCGTCAGCCGGTTTTGCATGCGTCCTGTCCTGTTCCTCTTCTGGGCGGATAGCAGAATAAAGAAAGTTTGGTGAGTACTCAACCAAACGACAATGGGTAAAGTCTGGTTTACGTTCGGTTTAATTCACCGGAGTTATAATAACGACGCTTGAAATCGTCCCCTTTTCACCCTTACCGGAGGTTTTATGGACCCTGATCCCGCACCTCTCCCGCGACGGAGACACTCTTTCCGGTAAGCCCGCCTTTGCTGCCTTACCGGAAACGTAAGGCAGCGACGCAAAACGTCCCTGCATAACTGAAAACGCCTGCTGGCGCGGATGGCCCGTGCCTGCGGCAATGCACAACATCATTCGTGATATGTCGAGCCAACAAAGCGACATCGCGAAGGATGACGTGTAGTGGCACCCGCGTGATGCGGGGGCAAGGATGACTACTATGTTCAAAAATATCACCCGACTCCTGGCCCGGCTTAACCGCCACTTACCTCGCCGTCTCGTTCAGCGTGACCCGCTGCCTGACGCCGCTAATATTCAACACGTCGAGGTTCCGGCTTCGCTAAGCGATCGCTGCCTGGCGCTGTCGACGATGGAACTCGCCGAACTGTGGCAACAGCTCAACAGCCATCCGGAAGGGCTGAATGAAAAAGAGGTGCAGGACGCGCGGGAAAAACACGGCGTTAACCAGATCCCCGGTCAGCGCCCGGTGCCCTGGTGGGCGCATCTGTGGTCCTGCTATCGCAACCCGTTTAACCTGCTGCTGACCTGTCTGGGCATTTTCTCCTACGCGTCGGAAGATCTGTTTGCCGCCGGGGTGATTGCGCTGATGGTCGCTATCTCGACCTTCCTGAACTTTATTCAGGAAGCGCGTTCCACCAAAGCGGCGGATGCGCTGAAAGCGATGGTGAGCAATACCGCAACGGTGCTGCGTGTAGCCAATGAGCAGGGGGAAACCCGTTGGATGGAGATCCCGCTCGACCAACTGGTACCGGGTGACATCGTGAAGCTGGCGGCGGGAGATATGATCCCGGCTGACCTGCGTGTGGTGCAGGCGCGCGACCTGTTCGTGGCGCAAGCGTCGCTGACCGGTGAATCCCTGCCGGTAGAAAAAGTGGCAAAAACCCGTGCGGCGGATCAGACCAACCCGCTGGAAAGTGACACCCTCTGTTTTATGGGGACCAACGTGGTGAGCGGCACGGCGCAGGCGGTAGTTATCGCCACGGGCGGCAACACCTGGTTTGGGCAACTGGCCGGGCGGGTGAGTGAACAGGAAAGCGAGCCGAATGCGTTCCAGAAAGGCATTGGCCGCGTCAGCATGCTGCTTATCCGCTTTATGATGGTGATGACGCCGGTGGTGCTGCTGATCAACGGCTTCACCAAAGGTGACTGGTGGGAAGCGGCGCTGTTTTCGCTCTCGGTTGCCGTGGGGCTGACGCCGGAAATGCTGCCGATGATCGTCACCTCTACGCTGGCCCGCGGCGCGGTGAAACTGTCAAAACAGAAAGTGATCGTCAAGCATCTGGATGCGATTCAAAACTTTGGCGCCATGGACATCCTGTGTACCGACAAAACCGGTACGTTAACGCAGGATAAAATTGTGCTGGAAAACCACACGGATATCGCCGGTAAAGTCAGCGAACGAGTGCTGCACTGCGCCTGGCTGAACAGCCACTACCAGACCGGGTTGAAAAACCTGCTCGATACGGCGGTGCTGGAAGGGGTGGAAGCAGAAGCGGCCCGGACGCTCTCGACCCGCTGGCAGAAAATTGACGAGATCCCGTTTGATTTCGAGCGTCGTCGCATGTCGGTGGTGGTCGCCGAAACCGCGGATGCCCACCAGTTGATTTGCAAAGGGGCATTGCAGGAAATCCTCAACGTCTGCAGCCAGGTGCGTTACAACGGCGATATCGTGCCGCTGGATGAAACCATGCTGCGCCGTATTCAGCGCGTCACCGAAACGCAGAACCGCCAGGGGCTGCGGGTGGTGGCGGTGGCAACCAAATATCTCCCGGCACGCAGCGGCGATTACCATCGTGTGGACGAATCCGACCTGATTCTGGAAGGCTACATTGCGTTCCTCGATCCGCCGAAAGAGACCACGGCACCGGCGCTGAAAGCGCTGAAAGCCAACGGTGTGACGGTGAAAATTTTGACCGGCGACAGCGAGCTGGTGGCGGCGAAAGTCTGCCTGGAGGTGGGGCTGGATGTCGGCGAGGTGGTGACGGGCAACCAGATTGAGCATCTGGGTGATGACGAACTGGCAGCGCTGGCAAAACGTACCACGTTGTTTGCCCGTCTGACGCCGATGCACAAAGAACGGATTGTGACCGTGCTGCGTCGTGAAGGGCACGTGGTGGGCTTTATGGGGGACGGCATCAACGACGCGCCGGCGCTGCGCGCGGCAGACATTGGCATTTCCGTGGATGGCGCGGTAGATATTGCCCGTGAAGCGGCCGATATCATCCTGCTGGAAAAAAGCCTGATGGTGCTGGAAGAGGGGGTTATTGAAGGGCGTAAAACCTTCGCTAACATGCTGAAATACATAAAAATGACCGCCAGCTCTAACTTTGGTAACGTGTTCAGCGTGTTGGTGGCGAGCGCCTTCCTGCCGTTCCTGCCCATGTTGCCGTTGCACTTGCTGATTCAGAACCTGCTTTATGATGTATCCCAGGTGGCGATTCCGTTTGATAACGTTGATGACGAGCAGATTCGTCAACCGCAGCGCTGGAATCCTGCCGATCTCGGTCGTTTTATGATCTTCTTCGGCCCGATCAGCTCCATTTTCGACATTCTGACCTTCTGCGTCATGTGGTGGGTGTTTAAGGCGAATGTGCCGGAAGCGCAGACCCTGTTCCAGTCGGGCTGGTTTGTGGAAGGGCTGCTGTCACAGACGCTGATTGTGCATATGATCCGTACTCGCCGCGTGCCCTTTATTCAAAGCCGCGCCGCCTGGCCGCTGATCATGATGACGCTGATGGTGATTCTGGTGGGTATCGCGCTGCCGTTCTCGCCGTTGGCAAGCTATCTGCAACTGCAGGCATTGCCGCTCTCTTACTTCCCGTGGCTGATTGCGATCCTGGCCGGATACATGACGCTGACGCAGATGGTGAAAGGGTTCTACAGCCGCCGGTATGGCTGGCAGTAAATTGCTGTAATAATCGACCTGAAGCCGTTTTGTTCAGGTCGATTATCTCAAGATCAGGTGCACGAACAGATATCCCAGTGAGCAGAGGAAAAGAATAATCAGGCACCAGCTTAACTGATAAAAGACATTATCCGCTCCTAAGCCTGAACGTGCGAGGGAGATGTCTCCTTCCTTGATATGTTCTGCAGACAGCGCGCGATAGCGGCGGATGTAACGCAGGCAATAAAGTAAAACAAAGGGAATGACCCAACTGGCAACGGGCTTTGAGAAAATAAAAGCGAGCAGCAAAGTCGAAATCAAGAAGCCCAGAAAGACGTAGGACGCGGTTTTTTCTGCTTGTTTTAACTCACCGCGTATCCGTTGGGCGTGTAATTCTTGCCAGCGTCGAAGCGTGCTCGGGCTGAATCCAAATTTCTCGCACAATACGTTGTTGGGAACCCCATTTTTTGATTGCTGAAGAAAATCAGCAATCTGTTCCTCAGTGAAACGTACTTTTGCCATGATTACCCCTCCATGGCGGCTATCAATATGTATTCAGCGAGATTAGCGGCGTACCACGATGGCTTCAATCGCGATTTTTACCGCCTTTGGCAGATGAGTCACTTTAAGGCATGTATGGGAGACTTTCCCTTGTGTCGTTGCGCTAACCGGGGCTACGTGGTAGGCCGGCATTAATATTTAGTGATGGCTGCTCAGGCAGCCATTATTTTTGCAGTAGAAAGTTTTTCTTTCTTTATATTTACATTTGTCTAAACGTTTTCTGAAATGCGACATTGCTTATGTCTCCTCCCCTTAATTTATTAAATGCCGATGTTAGGATGGTGCTTTAATTATTTTTGGGGATGTTTATGCCCTAATTCAATATATTGTACTATCATACAAGGCGAGGGAAGTAGGTATGGCTGAGCGCAGATGTGCAGTCAATCTGGGAAAAGGTCTCAGAGCTATTACGGTCGGCGCTTTTTTTTATATGTTATATCTGGTTTTCGTTTGCTGGAATACAGTGAATGAGAGTAATGAGCTTATCGCGGTGCAATGGTGCCGTAATGATGATTCAGATGTGCATTATGCTGAGAGTATAGCCAGACATGGTTTATATGTATATCTGGACAGATTATCTGGGAAAATTATTATAAGAGAAATGAGCTATCCTCTTGGCAGCCCGTTTCAATCTTATCGATATGTTTATAGTACAATTGATTACGCTGATGATATCGAGCGGTCCCGAGAGTTGTGGGGGGAAATTGAATGTCTGAATGGAAATAAAGCCATGATTGGATCGTCTGGTTATGTTTTTTCATGGAGGCATAACTGATGAACAGCTTCTTACGGCGTAACAGGTTAAGCATTTTTATTTTATTTAGTATTATATTAATCTGTGTCTTTCTCATTGACTCAACGGAACGATACAATAACCTCGTTAGTTTCAGAACTTATAAAGGCAACGTTTATTCTCTTGAGAAAATAGATGATGAGGATATTAATGCGCTAAAGGTTCATGTTTATAGCTCAAGAGTTAACTGGATTTTAGGACGCGTTTGTTTCTCCAGAAACATAGCATCATACCAAAAAGGTAAAAGGGAACTGTATAGCTGGGAAATTAAACGGCTTGATCTTGAATCCATTACCTTAACAAACAATGGAAGAGAATTAGTTTTTTCAGTTACCGGCTGTTTTTAGTAAAACATAATTCAGGCCGCTGCAAAGACAGGAGCCTCATACTGTTTTGCGGTGTAATGTTATGGCTTCAATCGCGATTTTTACCGCTTTTAGTATGGCAGATGAATCACGCATGAATGCGTCAGAATATCCCCGGTGGCGCTGTCGCGGACCGGGGCTACGATCGATGGTCCGGATAAGGCGCTTGCGCCGCATCCGGGAAAGCCTTAGCGGCGTACTGCGATGGCTTCAATCTCGATTTTCACATCTTTCGGCAGACGCGCCACTTCTACGCACGAACGCGCCGGGAAGGTGGCGTTGTGCTCGGTAAAGAATGCTTCGTAGGTCGCGTTAACGGTAGCGAAGTCATTCAGATCTTTCACAAACACCGTCGTTTTCACAATATCGCCCACTTTAAGGCCTGCGGCTTCCACGATAGCTTTCACATTTTCCAGCGACTGACGCGCCTGGGCAGAAACGTCGTCCGGTACGCTACCGGTTTTCGGATCAACCGGGATCTGACCGGAGGTGATGATCATGCTGCCGAGATCAACACCCTGAACATAAGGTCCGATTGCTGCTGGTGCATTTTCCGTCGCGATAGTTTTGCTCATGATTTCTCCTGAATTACAGCGGTAATAAGGTCGGGGCTCATTATACCCGTCATACTTCAAGTTGCATGCTTGTTGGCCAGGTTTGTTCGCCCCAGTCACTGACTTGAGTACACCCTTGCATCAATTACCCTGCCAGTACCACAGAATGCGAAAACTCTTTTTCACAATATTTGCATTTCAGGGCGATATCGTGTGGGCGTTTCTTCACCGCGAAGCTGGAGGCGACCGGTTCAGCATGGCTAATGCAGTTACTGTTCGGGCAGACCAGCACGCTGTCGATGCGATCCGGCAGATTCGGATGAGACTTACTCACCACTTCATAGTTGTCGATGCGGTTTACCGTCGCCTGCGGGGCATATAGCGCCAGTTGGTTAACCTGCTCATCCGTCAGGAAGGTATTCTCGATTTTGATCAGATCCTTGCGACCCATTTCGCCTGACGGCAGGTTCAGACCAATAGTGATACGCTGTTCAGTTTCCGTCAGCTTGAATAGCGTCAGCAGCTTAAAACCTACCTGTGCCGGAATGTGGTCAATCACCGTACCGCGATTGATCGCTTCAACCTGGAGTTTATTGTCGTGTGTCATTGTCGCTTCCTCCTACAGAGCCAAATCACTATTCAGAACCAGTGCCAGCAGTGCCTGGCGCGCAAAGATGCCGTTACCGGCCTGTTGGAAGTACCAGGCGTGCGGCGTTTTATCCACGTCGGTAGTGATCTCATCAACGCGTGGCAGCGGGTGCAGTACTTTCATGTTGCTGCGTGCGCCGATAAGGTCGCTGGCGCGCAGGATGAACTGGGCTTTGACGTTGGCATATTCTGATGGATCCAGACGCTCTTTCTGCACGCGGGTCATATACAGAATATCGACCTCAGCCATCACCTCTTCGATGCTGGCGTGAATGCTCCACGCCAGTCCTTTCTCATCGAGCATGTCGAGAATGTACTGCGGCATGGCCAGCGCATCCGGGGCGATAAAGTAGAAACGGTTGCCGTTGAACTTCGCCAGCGCCTGAGCCAGCGAGTGCACGGTGCGGCCATATTTCAGGTCACCGACCATCGCGATGTTGAGGTTCTCCAGGCGACCCTGGGTTTCCTGGATGGTGAACAGATCCAGCAGGGTCTGAGTCGGGTGCTGGTTAGCTCCGTCGCCCGCGTTCAGAACAGGAATGCCGCCGGAAAATTCGGTCGCCAGACGGGCGGCGCCTTCCTGTGGGTGGCGCATCACAATCGCGTCCACATAGGTGCTGATAACTGAAATCGTATCCGCCAGCGTTTCGCCCTTCTTGCCGAGCGAGGTGTTGCTGCTGTCAGAAAAGCCCACCACGCTCGCTCCCAGGCGATGCATGGAGGTCTCAAACGACAGGCGGGTACGCGTTGAGGCTTCAAAGAAGCAGCTGGCGATCACTTTGTGCTTGAGTAACTCCGGCTGCGGGTTGGCTTTCAGCCGGGCGGCAGTATTCAGCACCAGTTCAAGTTCTTCGCGGCTGAGATCGTTTATGGAAATGATATGTTTTTGATATAGCGGGTTAGCCATGTTTATCTCCTGACGACTGCGCAAAAAAAAGCCCCTCAATAGAGGGGCTATGGAATGGGGTGGGCAACGGGAAGAAAAACGGCAGGCCTGCGTCCTTTTTCAGACGCCCAGGGACATTATGTCGAACACACTGGACCATGCTTCCTCCCGGCAAATTGTCCGCGATTATACTCAGCTACTTTTCGGTTTCAAGCGATTAATGCAACATTTGCGTCAGGCAATCGGTTTATTTGCATAAAAATGCATATTTAATAAATAAATAATTACTTTGCGGGCGCGTGGATAGTTGCACTGACCATCTGGTGGAATAAACATGCGCAAGCGCAACTCTTCGCTAAATAGGGGTGGTGAGCATCGCCATTTTTCCGTATAAAAGCTAAAAATGAAACGATGTTTTATCTTGAGGAGATAGCTATGATCGTTGGCAATATTCACCACTTACAAAGCTGGTTGCCGGAAGAACTGCGCCAGGCCATTGAACACGTCAAAACCCATGTGACGGATGCCACCCCGACCGGGAAGCATGATATTGACGGTAACAACCTGTTTTATCTTGTTTCTGAAGACATGACTCAGCCGTTTGCCGAGCGTCGCGCGGAATATCACGCCCGTTATCTCGATATCCAGATTGTGCTCAAAGGTCAGGAAGGGATGACATTCAGTACGCTGCCCGCAGGCACGCCGGACACCGACTGGCTGGCAGATAAAGATATCGCGTTCCTGCCGGAAGGCGGCCAGGAAAAAACGGTGGTGCTGAGCGAAGGGGATTTTGTGGTGTTTTACCCAGGCGAAGTCCATAAACCGCTGTGTGCCGTGGGCGCGCCCGCACAGGTGCGTAAAGTGGTTGTGAAGGTTTTAGTAGCCTGACTCGTGTTACCCGTTTCCCCTCATCCCACCAGGGTGAGGGGAGCGATCGCGCGTGGTAACCCGGGAAAACATCCGGCTACCCCTCCACCCTTATCAGAGCTACCCGAACAGCGCACCCAACGAATCTGACTTTCCACTCTCCCTCCCTGCCTGGCTTCCCCTTACCACATCGCATAACGAAAACATGATGGCGATCTCATTAATACGTATTATAACGTATTAATGTTATCCCGAATTCAATATCCCTGCGTCTAACTTATGTGGAGATTTTCAACGTTATGAATATCAAAGAAATTATTGAAAAACTGGCGGGAAATGTTAAAGACAATGGCGGGATTCGCCAGGTGTTTCTGGTGGCATGCGGCGGTTCGCTGGTGGATATGTATCCGGCAAAATACTTCTTCGACAGCGAAGCCACCACGCTGCATGTGGGTATGTACACCGCGAATGAATTTGTTTATGCCACCCCGAAAACCCTCAGTGAAAACTCACTGGTCATTGTCTGTTCGCACGGCGGCAATACGCCGGAATCGGTCGCGGCGGCAAAACTGGCGCGTGCGCACCAGGCGCAAACCGTGACCCTGACCCACAACGAACAGGCGAAGCTTATTCAGCACGCCAGCCATAATATTCTGTATGCCTGGGGCAACGATACCAATGTCGTTGATAACCCGATGGCGATTATCCTCAGCCTGTGCGTCGAGGTACTCAATCAGGTGGAAGGCTATGCGGCTTATGCGGATTTTCAGCAGGGCATGGAACAAATCAACGGCGTTATTGCAAAAGCGCGTCAACAGGTGGCTGACCGCTGCCAGCGCTTTGCTCGTCGTTATCAGGACGAAAAATTGTTTTATATCCTTTCCAGCGGTGCGTCCTATGGCCATGCTTACGGCTTCGCCATCTGTTCGTTAATGGAGATGCAGTGGCTGCACGCCGCGCCCATTCACTCCGGCGAATATTTCCACGGGCCGTTTGAAGTGACCGATAAAGAGACGCCGTTTATCTTACTGATGAACGAAGGTCGCACCCGCGTGATGGATGAGCGGGCTAGCACTTTCCTTTCCACCTACGCAGAAAAAGTGGAAGTGGTCGATGCAAAAGAGCTGGGTATTGGCGTGCTCCCTCCGCGCGTCGTGGAGTTCTTTAACCCGGTGCTGTTCTACAGCATTATGTGTGAATATCGTTCGGCGCTGGCGGATATTCGTCAACACCCGTTGGAAACACGTCGCTATATGGGACAAGTCGCGTATTAAGGAGAACATGATGAAAGTCATAGGCGTTGGCGATAATGTCGTCGATCAATATGCCCATATTCGTACGATGTACCCAGGCGGCAATGCGCTTAATTTTGCAGCTTATGCCTCCATGCTGGGCCATGAAGCGGCGTATCTGGGTATTTTTGGCAATGACAGCGCGGCAAAACATGTTATTTCCGTACTGGACGAACTGGGTGTCAGACATCCGCACTGTTTATATGTCTCCGGGGAGAATGGTTGTGCGCAGCTTAAAATAGAAGATGGCGAGCGAATATTTCTCGGATCAAATGCCGGAGGTATTCGTAAAACAACCTCAATGGATTTTATTTTCCATCATACGGACTATCTGCGGGAATATTCTCTCATTCACAGCGGTTGTTATAGCTATATGGAAGAACAGCTTCCGGCATTACAGCAACTGGGTGTGCCCGTCTCGTATGACTTCTCGGATGATTTTGTACTCGAAGAGGCGTTGCCGCTTTGCCAGTATGTCGACTTTGCCTTTTTCTCCTGCGCTGATTACAGCCTTGAGCAGACGCGAGACATTATTCAGCAGGCGCACAATAGTGGCAGTCGGATTGTCTGTGCCACGCGTGGCAGCGAAGGGGCAATTCTGTTTGATGGCAAGCAGTGGTATCAACAGGCCCCGGAATATGTCACGCCTGTGGATACGATGGGGGCAGGCGACGCGTTTATTACCGCCTTCTTGTGCCATTATCTTGCACAGACAAATACCCCGGATGAAGAAGCGATTCCTGCAAGCCTTAAGCAAGCCGCATTATTTTCGGCGAAAATCTGCCTCAAAGAGGGGGCTTTCGGCTACGGTGTTCGCTATTAAATAACGCTATCTAAATAGGTTTTTATTTCGCTCATTTTATGAGGGGAAGGGGCGCGGTTTTGCGCTTTTTCCCCAATAAGGAAAGAGTTATGCCTGAACATCATACTGCTGATCTTATTCTGCGGTCGGATAATATATTTACTGCCGACAGCGATGAATTATTTTCTGGATATATTGTTATAAACCACGGCGTTATTTCAGCGATACTTGCAAACGATGAAGATATTAGCCCGTGGCGCGGCCCCACTACCCATTTTCGCGATCTCGGCGAGCGGCTAATTTGTCCTGGTTTTTGTGATAATCACACCTTTTTCACGGGGTATATGAGCATGCATCGCGGCGTGGATCTTAGCGCCACGAACACTAGCGCGGCGGCACTATTGCTGCTCAAAAAAGCGGAGCAGGATCTGCCTGCCGGAAAAAGCCTGTACGCGTGGGGCTGGTCTGCGGCGCAGTGGGGAGCGTTACCTGCCAGTACAGAACTTGACGACGCTTTTCCCTGTCGCCCGGTGGTCGCGATTAATAGTGACAAGAGCTATTGCTGGATGAATCAGGCAGCGATCGCTCGCTACGGGTTCACGCCTGACGACTGTAGCGCGGAGTCACGTGTGCACCTGCTTACAGAAATGCTTAACGACGCGGGGCAGGTAAAAGAAGAGTTGCACGCCTTTATGGCGATGCTGGCGACGCGCGGTATAACGGCAATTAAAGATGTCTGTTTTGATGATGCTCCCGCGCTGCTGGACGCCTGGGCCGGGCTTGAGGCGAATGATGAATTGTCACTGCGCGTCAGCCTGGTCAGTGAGCCAGTGGCCAGCGCCGCTAATTTTACTTTTGCCCGCCAGGCGCGTGACCGTTTTCACTCTGACCGGCTGCGTTTTCATGGCTTTAAATTTATGGTGGATGGCGTGATTGCCGATTACACCGGCGACATGTTGCAGCCTTATACCGACCGGCCGCACACGCATAACGAAAAACCGGTGGATTACGCGCTGTTGCGCCAACAGGTGCTGGAAGCCGACCGGCTTGGGTTTAATTGCTGCCTGAACGCCGAAGGGGATGCCGCCATACGTCATTGCATCGATATTTTCGCGGAATGTCACCGCGCCAATCCTCCCCGAGTGCGCCATCACGCCTTAAGCGATCTCGAGTGCCCGCATCCGGACGATATCCCACGTCTTGCCGCACTGGGCCTTTCTGCTGAGGTCTACGCGCAGATACTGCTGCTTAATCAGAGCGCGTCTGACGCCTATATGCGTGAGCGCGGAGGCGAAGCCAGAGAGAGGCAGTTCTTTAACTATGCCGCGCTGTTTAATGCCGGGGTTCTGGTGACCATCGGCACCGATTTGCCGCTGTTTATCCCCAGTATTCCCGATGCGATCTATGCGGCCTGCTGTCGCCATTTTGCCGATGGTTCGCCACCAGAAGGATGGTATCGCGAACACGGAATGACGCGAACACAGCTTCTGAAAGCCTGGACCATCAACGCCGCCGTTCAGCATGGCATGGGGGCACAGACCGGAAGTCTGGCCGTGGGCAAGCGCGCGGATATTGCCGTGTTCGACCGCAACCTGCTCACCTGTGCCGATGATGAAGTGCGTAACGCGCGCGTGGTGCTGACCCTGATGGATGGCCGTACAACACACGATGTTTTATAGACGCCCGCCTTCACGCGCACAGACGACGTGATGACAGGCGATAAAGCAAATTCTTACCGAGGCAGATTATGCGTATTCCAACAATAAAATGGGCCGTACCCCACTGCTACGCTCTGATCTTTTTTATCATTGTCGTGGTTGCCGTTTTAACGTGGTGCATCCCCAGCGGCAGCTTTGACTATCACGCGGTCACTTTACCGGGTGGCGAGACCAAAAACCTGGTGGTGCCCGGCTCTTATCATGTACTTGAAAAAGTCACCGCTGATGGTGACTTACGACAGGGGCTTTCGGCCATTCTTGCCGCTCCCTTAGAAGGCATCATTAAAGCAGCCGATGTGATCGCCTTTGTGCTGATAGTCGGTGGCGCGTTTGGCATTATTATGCGTACCGGCGCCATTGAGCGCGGCCTGCTTGCGCTGGCGCAGCGGCTGGCAGGCAAAGGGATTCTGGTGATTCCGCTGTCGATGACGCTGTTCAGCCTGGGCGGTGCGACTTTCGGCATGAGCGAAGAGGTCATTCCGCTCTATGCCATCTTCATTTCACTGATGTTCGCACTGGGCTATGACTCCCTCACCGCTATTTTGATCTTGTTTCTGGGGACGCAGATTGGCTACGTCGGCGCGATGACCAACCCCTTTTCCGTGCTTATCGCCCAGGGCGTTGCCGGTATTCAGGGCAACCCGCAACTCTGGTTGCGTGCCATTGCCTGGGTGGTTTTTACCGCGATGTCGATTATCTTCACCATGTGGTACGCCCATCGCGTGAAGCGTGATCCGAGCAAATCACCGTCGTATGAAAGCGACTGCCAGAACCGCACGCTGTTTATGGGAGAGCAGACAGGAACGGTACACTTTTCGCTGAGTGACCGGTTGATCATCATCGCCTTTGTACTCGCGCTGGCGGTCATCTCCTGGGGGCTCATCACCCGTGGCTGGTATATGGTGGAGATTGGTACTGTCTTTTTAGCGCTGGGGCTGTTTGCCGGTATCGTCAGCAGAATGTCTGTGAGCGATGTGGCGGAAAGCTTTGTCGATGGCTGCAAAGAGTTTGTCTATGCTGCGGTCGTTATCGGCCTGGCGCGCGGCATTCTGGTGGTGGCGGATAACGGCAAAATCATCGACACCCTGCTGTACGGCCTGTCGGAAATGCTGGATGGCCTGCCGCAGTATGCTTTTACGACGCTGATGCTGGTGAGCCATAACATCATCACCTTCTTCGTGCCGTCCTCTTCAGGGGAAGCGGCGTTAACCATGCCGGTGCTCGCACCGCTGGGCGATCTGGTTAACATCAATAAAGAGGCGATGGTGATGGCCTATCAATTTGGTAACGGGCTGACCAATCTTATTTCGCCCACCGGCGGTGTGCTGCTGGCCGGGTTGTCGATTGCGCGCGTAGGGTTTGGTCAGTGGCTGCGGGTGATTATGCGCCTGTTTCCGCTGCTGTGGATCACCAGCGCCATTTTTGCGGCCATCTCCGCCTGGGTTTAAGCGCGCTATGCGCGCCGGCATAGTTTGCCGTGCGCGCATCGACTATAATCCGGGTTCAAATCATTGGCCCTGTTGGTGAAAACGCGATGTTGAGTAATGGACTGCAACAGCATACCGCTGTCCCGCTATACAGACAGTTGAAGGACAAAATCCTCAGCGATATCTCCTCCGGTAAACTTGCGGAAGGGGCGAAAATACCCACCGAAGTTGAGCTGAGTGAGCTGTATGACATTAGCCGTGTGACGGTGCGTAACGCTATTAAAGAGCTGGTGGACGAAGGCTATCTGGTTAAGAAACAGGGAAAGGGTACCTTTGTTTGTCTGCCGAAGATTGAACGTAAAGTGGTGCATCTGCTGAGCTTTACCGATGCCTGTGACAGCAGCCATCTGACTACCGCCAGCAAGGTGCTGCGTACCGCTATCCTCGACGATTATCACCATGTTCGCGAAGCGCTGCGCTTAGCTGACGACGACTCGTTGCTCTATATTCAACGCCTGCGTCGCGCGGGGGACCATCCTTTGATGCTGGAGAATAACTACTACTCGCTCAAGCGATTTGGTTTTTTACAGCAGGAAGATCTGAGCGGTTCGTTGTATCAGCTTTTACGCGAAAAGTACGCGATTCGCCCGACCCATGCCGGGGAGACCACCGTGGAGATGGTGCGCGCCCACGGCGAGACGGCAACGTTGCTGGAACAGCCGCTCGGAGAGCCGCTGTTTTTAATGAAGACGCTGATTCTGGATGCCGACTACCAGCCTATTCATTACGGCGAGCAGCTTATCGTTGCCGAGCGGTATAAATTCAATTTTTGAGATGCGGGTGTTTTTCCCGGATGCGCTGCGCTCATCCGGGCTACGCCTGAGTGTAGCCACGGTAGGCGTAGCGCGCTGTGTAAATGATTACTGAGCCAGGGTCGCGACCATCACCGCTTTGATGGTGTGCATGCGGTTTTCCGCTTGATCAAACACAATACTGGCCGACGATTCAAATACCTCGTCGGTCACTTCCATTCCGCCGTGCAGACCGAACTCTTCAGCCATCTTCTTGCCAAGCGTCGTCTGGTCGTCATGGAATGCAGGCAGGCAGTGCAGGAACTTCACATCCGGGTTACCGGTCAGCGTCAGCATCTGGCTATTCACCTGATACGGACGCAGCAGGTTAATGCGCTCGGCCCACTTCTCTTTCGCCTCGCCCATTGATACCCACACGTCGGTGTAGATAAAGTCTGCCCCTTTCACCCCTGCGGCGATATCTTCGGTCAGTGTAATATTGCCACCGTTTTTCTCTGCCAGCGCTTTACACTTCGCTACCAGACTGGCTTCCGGCCAGCAGGCTGTCGGGGCGACGAGGCGTAAATCCAGCCCGGTCATCGCCGCCGCTTCCAGCATGGAGTTGCCCATGTTGTTACGCGCGTCGCCTGCATAAACCAGCGTCATTTCATTAAACGCCTTGCCCGGCAGGTGCTCTTGCATGGTCAACAGGTCAGCCAGCAACTGCGTCGGGTGAAACTCATTGGTCAGGCCGTTCCACACCGGAACTCCGGCAAACTGCGCCAGGGTTTCGACGACCTCCTGGCCATAACCGCGATACTGAATACCGTCGTACATTCTGCCCAGTACGCGTGCGGTATCCTTAATTGATTCTTTATGCCCAATCTGACTGCCGCTTGGGCCGAGCCAGGTGACGCGAGCACCCTGATCAAATGCGGCAACTTCGAAAGAGCACCGGGTGCGAGTTGAGTCTTTTTCGAAGATGAGCGCGATGTTTTTGCCGATAAGTTTTTGTTCTTCTTTGCCGTTTTTCTTATCGGCTTTCAGTTTGGCGGCGAGTTGCAGCAGAGCGTTGATTTCAGCAGGGGTAAAATCGAGCAATTTCAAAAAATGTTTCTGGTAAAACGACGACATGGTTCCCTCACCTGGCTAAAGCCACTTATTGAATTAAAATTCAATTTATATGTATGAATATTCATTTGCAAGCCAAATGAATAAATCTTTTCCGCGAGGAGTGGAGGCATTGCCAACGGTATGTGACAATATCTCTATCTGCCACATTATGAGGAATGAGCCATGGCGAACCCGGAACACCTGGAAGAACAGCGCGAAGAGACGCGTCTGATTATTGAAGAATTGCTGGAAGATGGCAGCGATCCTGATGCGCTCTACACCATTGAGCATCACCTGTCGGCAGATGACTTCGAGACGCTGGAAAAAGTGGCCGTCGAAGCGTTTAAACTGGGTTACGAAGTGACCGAGCCGGAAGAGCTGGAGCTGGAAGAGGGCGAAGTCGTTATTTGCTGCGACATTCTGAGCGAATCCGCCCTGAAAGCCGAGCTGATTGACGCGCAGGTGGAACAACTGATTAACCTGGCCGAGAAATTTGACGTCGAATATGACGGTTGGGGCACCTACTACGAAGACCCGAACGGTGAAGACGAAGACGGCGACGAAGATGAATACGAGGATGAAGACGACGACGGCGTACGTCACTAAGTCTTCCCTGTGCGGCAGCTACGGCTGCCGCAGTGCAAGGAACAGCCATGGATTACCCGCAAATACTCTCCCCGGTTTTACACTTTCTGCATTGCCCAACACCTCAGGCCTGGATAGATAAAGCCCGCGATCCGCAAAACCTTCCGCTGTTGCTCACCGATCATATGGTCTGCGAATTGAAAGCCGCGCAAACCGCCATGCTGCTGGTGCGTAAATATGTGGCGGATAAAAGTGGGGCCGATGCGCTACTTGAATGGCTGAAACCCTATGAAGCTTTTACCTTTCGTGAAGGGCCGGAGCCGGACTTTGTAGCGTTGCACAAGCAGATCGCCAAAGGCGCGATGCCGAAAGCGGATGATCCGTGGGGCAGGGCGCTGATCGACAGCATGGTGCTGCTTATCAAAGAAGAGTTGCACCATTTCTGGCAGGTACGCGAAGCTATGCTTGCCCGCAATATTCCTTATGTGAAGATCACTGCCAGCCGCTATGCGAAAGGGATGCTCAAAGGTGTGCGTACCCATGAGCCGCTTACGCTTATCGACAAGCTGATTTGCGGTGCTTATATCGAAGCGCGCTCCTGCGAACGTTTTGCCGCGCTGGCCCCGTATCTGGAAGAGGAATTACAGAAATTCTATCTGTCATTGCTGCGTTCCGAAGCCCGCCACTATCAGGATTATCTTGCGCTGGCACAACAGGTCTCGGAAACGGATATCACGCCACGGGTTCGCTATTTCGGTGAGATTGAAGCCGAACTGATCACCTCGCCGGATCCCGAGTTTCGTTTTCACAGCGGTGTGCCGGGCTGACCTGCCAGAATCCGTAGTTATTTCGCTCGCCAGGTGACAATCCTCGCCGGGCTGGTACAACAATCAGCAAAATGGTTACAAGGAACCTGAAATGAACTGGACGTCTATTCTACTCTCCGCCCTCGTCGCTGGTCTGGCGACAGCACTGACGCAGTATCTGCGCCGGAAAGGGAAAATCGGCGGCATCACCTCGGCGGTGATTGTTGCGGTTGCTATTGTGGTCTGGAACGTGGGCTATCGGCAGTATATTGCACCCTTACTGCAAAATAGCGGTGAGTCGCAAATGGACGTGGCGTTCCGTGCGATAAGCAGCATGCCGACATACCAGGTGTTGCGTGAACAAGAACCGCAGTTGCTGGAAACTATTCGCAGCACGGCGAAAAAAATGGAAAAAGAGGGGAAAACTCCTCAGCAGATTATTGATTATATTCAACCGCAGATCGTCGGGGTACAAATGGTGCGTTTACAAAACGCCCCGGATGAGAACGTGATTGCTTATATGCAGATCAATATGGAGCAAACCGTGGCCATTCAGAAAGTCAGCGATGATAATTGCTTTCGTTTCCTGTTCCCGGCGGTGAAAGGGGGGATCAATCCCGCGAAAATGTTGTCGAGTGATTTCCTGATGAAACGCATGAATATTGATGCCGCGATGATGCGCGCTGCCTACGGCGTCAACCGACACACGGTGACAGATAAAGAGCGCCAGGACGCTCAGCAGCATCTGCAGCCAATTATTGCGGCGCTGGTCAAGAAATACGGTCAGGATATTGAGATCATGCCGGACCCGCGCAAAGGCGTCGGCAAAGAGAAAGTCGCCTGCGACATTGTGCAGGATTTGTGGCGTAATGTGCTGACGTTGCCCCAGGATCAGGCTGCGGGAATGATTCGTCTGATTATGGCGCCGGAGAATCAGTAAAGAAGAGGTTCCGGTCCTTTCCGGTAGAAAAGGAAAGGGCCGGGAACAATTACAGTGTTTTCAGCATTCGCACTTCGCAATCCACATGCCCGGTACAGCCCAGCGGCCCGCTGATATGGCTAAATCCGAGATGCTCATACAGGCCAATCGCCTCTTTTAAGAACGCGGTAGTTTCCAGATAACAACGGGTGAAGCCCTGCGTACGGGCGTGTTCAAGCGCCAGCAGCGCCAGTTTCTTCGCCAGCCCCTGACCGCGCGCGGCAGGCAGGAAATACATTTTTTGCAGTTCGCAGATATCCGGCTCGCTACATTTCAGCGGGGCGACACCGCCGCCGCCCACCACCAGGCCATCCTGTTCCACCACCCAATAGGCGTGCCCCGGCTGGCTGTAGAGTTGGTACAGCTCGTCCAGATTGGGGTCCGCCACGGTATAGCCTTTATCAGCGGTAAGACCGTATTCGGCAGAAACCCGACGAATAACGGAGGCAATCGCGGCATTATCGTCGGCAGTCATCCGGCGTAATGTCACGCTCTGCTTGGCCACAACATTCATACATTCACTCAATAAAATACATTCATTTATACGCGTATTTAATAGCACTCTCTGAAAGTGGCTGCAAGTCGTTTAATTGTGATGTGATTTACAGGGGGATACGTTATCGTAGCGCGCTTCACGGAAGTGATAATCATTATTTATCAAATCAATGTTTATATTTAAGGATGATGTAGTTATGAACGGTGATATCCGTTATACGAATAATTCCCGACAAACATTTATATTTCATGGCAAGGGTCTGGATTATTTTTTAATTTCTCTGGTTAATGTTCTGCTGAGTATCATTACGTTAGGGGGTTATATCCCCTGGGCAGTGGTGCGCTCCCGGCGCTACGTGTACGAAAACATGGAGTTAAACGGTGCACGCTTTGGCTATCATGCAAAGGGTGGCGCACTGTTTATAAGTTGCTGGTTAATGTCGATAATCTTTTTGGTCGTTATCTATACCGCAGAGGTGCTGCATCCATTATTAGGTTATATCGCGATATTTCTCCTTATGTTGGTCATGCCTTTTTTTATGGTGAAAAGCCTGCAATATAATGCGCTGATGACCACATTAAATAATATCCGGTTTGCCTTTCATTGTTCAATGAAAAAAGCCTGGTGGGTAATGATGGGCCTACCGACATTACTGGCTATTTTATTATGCGTGGTTCTCTATGGTATTGGGAGTATGATGTTCAGCGGTTACAATTTTGACAGCTTACTGGCGAAGATTATTACGCTGGCACTGCTCGGAATCGTGGGCATGGGCGTGAGCAATGGCTATGTGTATGCCAAATGGTTATCTCTGATCGGGAAAGGTGGCCAGTTCGGCGTCCATAAATTCGATATTCGTGTCAGCACGAAGTACTGTATTAAAGCCTGCCTCTTCTCATTAGGTATTCTGGTTCCGTTTATGGGGCTCATGTTTTACTTACTTTCGGTCTCCAATAGCAGTATGGCGATGCTGCGTACGATTAACGGCTCGGGGGATGTCGAGCTCTCAGGGTTTCCAGGGCAAATTCTGCTGTGCTACCTGCTCTATATTGGCGGCATTCTGATCTCATCGGCTTATCTCTGGCAGGCCTTCCGCAACCATTTAATAAATGGTTTGACGCTGGCGGAAGGGCGTATTCGTTTTACTTCCACCCTGACGTTCTATGGCGTTGTGGTACAACTGGTTTTGCTGGCCTTCGTCTCGGGGATCACGCTCGGCCTTGCGTATCCGTGGATGAAAATACGTTTTCTCCGTTACCAGGCCCTTCATACCCATGTTGAAGGAGATTTGGACGACGTGGTGTTGACGGATCATAACGAGCAGGTTGAAAAAGGTTTTATCGCCCTGCTTTCCCGTGGCCTGATGCCGATAGCTCCTTTCATATAAAACCAAAAGGCCGGACTCTGCTTCGGCCTTTATTTGCTTTTATCGTCGTTTTCCTGCCATACCATCACTTTTCTGTGCTGACAAGACCAGTAATATTGGGCGCTACATTTTTAGTACAAAGTTTACTAAACTTAATAACGGAAATAAAAATACCGCAATATTTTTATGGCTTAATTAGCGTTGTTTCTGATTTACGATAAGGATTGTTATGACTTTTGAAAATGGTGGTGCTGCGGCGACGCCTTCCCGGAATTTTGTGTTCCAGGGCAGTGGCGCGGGATATTTCTGGATCTGGCTGGTAAACGTTTTACTCACCATCGTCACCCTCGGGTTGTTTCTGCCCTGGGCGCTGGTGCGTGCCCGCCGTTATTTTTATGAGAATACCGATCTGGAAGGGGCGCGTTTTTCTTACCACGCCACTGGCCGTTCAGTATTTGTAGGCTGGCTGTGCCTCATGGTGCTGTATATCATATTCCTGATTAACATGGCGCATAATAACGTGGTGTTATCCCTATGTATGATAGGGCTGTTTTTACTTTTCTTCCCATGGCTGGTCACGCAGGGCCTGCGTTATCAATTCCTGATGACGGAAATTAATAATGTGCGCTTTAGCTTTTACGCCAGCCCGCTGCGCGCCTGGTGGGTCATGCTGGGCTGCCCGTTGTTAATTATGACGGTCTCTGTGGTGGTGTTTTCGCTGTTTATGTCGAGCACTCTCAGCATGGGTTCCTATACCGCGATTATTGTGGGTATTGGCGTTGGTACGCTGGCGTTGCTGCTGGGTTCCGCCATTATGCAGGGGGTTTATACCGCCCAGTGGTATGGCATGCTGGTGAATAATCTGCAGTACGGTACGCAGAAATTTGCCGCAACCTACTCCATCAAGAAGTGCATCTGGATAGCGCTGTTTTCCATGCTGCTGCTCTTCCCGTTCCTGGCACTGGCGTTGTTTATCATCGTGCCGGCCTTCTTTACGCTGATGCAATATTCCCAGGCGGTGGGCGATAGCCCGGAACAACTGGCGATGTTAGCCGGGCCATTCTACGGCAAAATCGCGCTGGCCTATCTGGTTTACCTGTTCGGTATTATTGTCTGCTTTATCTATGCCTTCGTGAAAATGCGTAATTATATTTACGGGCAGGTCACGCTGGCCGGGCATATTCGCTTCTCATCGACTGTGACTATTGGGCGCGTGCTGTGGTTGTCTATCAGCAATACGCTGGTGTGCATGATTACGCTTTTCCTGGCATATCCATGGGCGAAAGTCCGCTTTACCCGCTATGTGCTGGAAAATACTCATGTTCACGGTGAATTGCAGAACCTGACGCTGGAAAACCACGGTCAGCAACCGGCAAAAGATCCGGCGAACCTGCTGGCGCGCGGGTTGTCGTTCTTCCCGGCGGTGTTTTAAGTCAGACGTTCCCGGATGCGTGATGCTGTTTGTAGCCCCGGTAAGCGCAGCGCCACCGGGGATTACCTGAGAGTTTCCCCCCTGAATTGTGGGACAAAAAAAGCCGGGCTATCGAAGCCCGGCTTTTTCATGTGCAGCCTGATTACAGCGCGCTAATAACGGCCTGCTGTTCAATCAGCTTGGTTTTGGCCTCTGCATAGCCGTCCAGCTTCTCACGCTCTTTGGCAATCACCGCTTCCGGTGCGCGCGCCACAAAACCTTCGTTGGACAGTTTGCTTTCGATACGGCCAATTTCCGCGTCGATCTTCGCCACTTCTTTCGCCAGACGCGCCAGCTCGTCTTCTTTGTTAATCAGACCTGCCATGGGGATCAGCAGCTCCGCGCCATCGATAATCTTGGTCACGGAAACCGGACCTTTATCATCGGCTGGCAGAACCGTGATGCTTTCCAGACGCGCCAGATTCAGCAGGAAGCTGCGGTTGTCATTCACGCGACGCTCTGCATCTTTACTGCAACCACGCAGCAGCAGCTCCAGCGGTTTGCCCGGGGAGATATTCATTTCGGCACGGATATTACGTACCGCCACGATCGCCTGTTTCAGCCATTCGGTATCTGCCAGCGCCGCTTCATCAACCTGAGACGCATCGTACTGCGGGATAGGCTGCAGCATGATAGTGTCGGCAGTAATGCCTTTCAGCACTTTCACGCGCTGCCAGATGGTTTCCGTGATAAACGGAATGATTGGGTGCGCCAGACGCAGCAGCGCTTCCAGCACGTTCACCAGCGTGTTACGCGTGCCGCGCAACTCTGCCTCAGAACCGCCGCTCATCACCGGCTTGGTCAGCTCCAGATACCAGTCACAGAACTGGTTCCAGGTGAATTCATACAGGATGCCCGCGGCGATATCGAAGCGGAAGTTATCCAGCGCTTCACGGTATGCTTTCACGGTCTGGTTGAATTCCGCCAGGATCCAACGGTCCGCCAGCGACAGTACCATCTCGCCGCCGTTGAAGCCGCAATCCTGGTCTTCGGTATTCATCAGCACGAAACGGCTGGCGTTCCACAGCTTGTTACAGAAGTTGCGGTAACCTTCCAGACGCTTCATATCCCAATTGATGTCGCGACCGGTCGAGGCCAGCGCGGCCAGGGTGAAGCGCAAGGCGTCGGTGCCGTGCGGCTCAATGCCGTTCGGGAACTGCTTCTCGGTGCGCTTGCGGATTTTTTCCGCCAGTTGCGGCTGCATCATGTTGCCGGTACGTTTCTCCAGCAGATCCGCCAGAGAGATACCGTCCACCATATCCAACGGGTCAATAACGTTACCCTTGGATTTGGACATCTTCTGGCCTTCGTCATCACGAATCAGACCGGTCATGTAGACGGTATGGAACGGCACCTGCGGCTTGCCGTTTTCATCTTTGATGAAGTGCATGGTCATCATGATCATGCGGGCAATCCAGAAGAAGATGATGTCGAAGCCAGAGACCATCACGGTGCTCGGGTGGAATTGACGCAGCGCATCGGTATTTTCCGGCCAGCCGAGGGTAGAGAAGGTCCACAGGGCAGAGGAGAACCAGGTGTCCAGCACGTCTTCATCCTGGCGCAGGGCAACATCGGCGCCCAGGTTATTTTCCTGGCGCACTTCGGCTTCGTTACGACCCACATAGACATTGCCGTTGTTGTCGTACCACGCCGGGATGCGGTGGCCCCACCATAGCTGACGGGAGATACACCAGTCCTGAATATCGCGCATCCAGGAGAAGTACATGTTTTCGTACTGCTTCGGCACAAACTGGATCTCGCCATTCTCAACCGCTTCAACCGCCGGTTTCGCCAGCACATCGGCACGTACATACCACTGGTCGGTCAGCATCGGTTCGATAACTACGCCGCCACGGTCGCCGTAAGGCACGGTCAGGTCGTGTGGTTTGATCTCTTCCAACAGGCCCAGCATGTCAACGGCAGCAACGATGGCTTTACGCGCCGCAAAGCGTTCCAGTTTCTGGAACTCCGCCGGGATTTCATTTGAGTAGACGTCGGATTCGTTGCCTTTGGTGTCGTACACTTCCGCCGTTTCGCGGATATCGCCATCAAAGGTCAGAATGTTGATCATCGGAAGCTGATGACGACGGCCCACTTCGTAGTCATTAAAGTCGTGCGCCGGGGTGATTTTCACGCAGCCGGTGCCTTTTTCCATGTCGGCGTGTTCGTCGCCCACGATCGGAATACGGCGGTTCACCAGCGGCAGAACCACATATTTACCAATCAGGTCTTTGTAACGCGGGTCTTCCGGGTTCACCGCCACGCCGGTATCGCCCAGCAGGGTTTCCGGACGGGTGGTGGCGACAACCAGATAATCTTTGCCGTCGGCGGTTTTCGCGCCGTCAGCCAGCGGGTAGCGAATGTGCCACATGGACCCTTTGGACTCGCGGTTTTCCACTTCGAGGTCGGAAATCGCGGTGCGCAGTTTCGGGTCCCAGTTCACCAGGCGCTTACCACGGTAAATCAGATCTTCTTTGTACAGGCGGACAAAGACTTCTTTCACGGCGTTGGAGAGGCCTTCGTCCATGGTGAAGCGCTCGCGCTCCCAATCCACGGAGTTGCCCAGACGGCGCATCTGGCGGGTAATGGTGCCGCCGGATTCTGCCTTCCACTGCCAGATTTTTTCGATAAAGGCGTCGCGGCCATAATCGTGGCGGGTTTTACCTTCTTCGGCGGCAATCTTACGCTCAACCACCATCTGGGTTGCGATACCCGCGTGGTCGGTACCGGCCTGCCACAGGGTGTTTTTGCCCTGCATGCGCTGGTAGCGAATCATGGTATCCATGATGGTCTGCTGGAAGGCGTGACCCATGTGCAAACTGCCGGTGACGTTCGGCGGAGGGATCATGATGCAGAAGCTTTCCTGGCTTTCATCGCCATTCGGTTTGAAGTAGCCCTGCTTTTCCCAATGCTCGTAAAGCGGCTGTTCGATCTCTTGGGGGTTGTATGTCTTTTCCATTATTTCCAGGTTGCCGTGTTCAGGTTGAAACCAGCCATGCGATAGGCTTTATAGCGTTCGCGAGCCAGTTGTTTCAAAGAATCTTCGTAAGGAACGAAGTCTATCACTTCTGTGAAAGCGGTGGCAAAATCTGCAAAGTTTGTCCGCAAACTGATGAGAATATCGCGCGGGCTGCCGTTGCGCTTTTGCGGCCAGGCTATCTCAACAGGCGCACCGCCTCTGGGGCCTTCTCCGGCGAGGTTATGCGGTACAAAACTCTCCGGCGGCCTTGCCCACAGCGCTTCATCCAGTCGCAGCGCCTGCTGCTCGTCTTCACAGGCAATCAGCACGCGTTTGCCATTGCGCCAACGTTCTGCGGCAACCTCACACACCAGTTGTTCCACGGCGCTCAGGCCGTCGACGGTGGTCTCATTGTCCAGAAGATAAAACGTGGCGTTCTTCATGATATGGGGCTTCTTGTGGTGAATTTAAATCGTACACCCTCACCCGGGCATTCGCCCTCAAGAGAGGGCGAATGCCATCCCCACGCCCCTTAGGGGAGAGGGGACGGGTGAGAGGATTTCGCTTACTCTTCGCCAGTAAACCCGGCGCGGTTCAGCAGGAACTGCGACAGCATAGCCACCGGACGACCGGTTGCGCCTTTGGCTTTACCGGAACGCCACGCGGTACCGGCGATGTCCAGATGCGCCCAGTTGTACTTACGGGCAAAGCGGGAAAGGAAGCACCCTGCGGTAATCGCGCCGCCCGGACGACCGCCAATGTTCGCCATATCGGCAAAATTGGAATCCAGTTGCTCGTAGTACTCATCACCCAACGGCAGACGCCATGCGCGGTCACCCGCCTGCTCGGATGCGCCGATCAGCTCGTGCGCCAGCGGGTTATGGTTCGACATCAGCCCGGTGATGTGATGGCCGAGGGCAATCACGCATGCGCCTGTCAGGGTCGCCACATCGATAACCGCTTCCGGCTCGAAGCGCTCAACATAGGTGAGCACGTCGCACAGCACCAGGCGGCCTTCAGCATCGGTGTTCAGCACTTCAACGGTCTGGCCGGACATGGTGGTCAGCACGTCGCCCGGACGATAAGCGCGCCCGCCTGGCATGTTTTCGCAGCCCGCCAGCACGCCGATGACGTTAATCGGCAGTTGCAGTTCGGCCACCATGCGCATCACGCCGTACACTGCCGCCGCGCCGCACATGTCGTACTTCATCTCGTCCATCCCTTCGGACGGCTTAATAGAGATACCGCCGGAGTCGAAGGTCAGGCCTTTGCCGACCAGGACAATCGGACGCACGTCTTCCGACGGGTTACCTTTATATTCGATAACCGACATCAGCGATTCGTTTTGTGAGCCTGCGCCAACCGCGAGGTAAGAGTGCATCCCCAGTTCGCGCATCTGCTGCTCACCGATTACGCGGGTGATGACATTTTTGCTGTATGAGTCCGCCAGTTGACGCGCCTGAGAAGCCAGATAGGCCGCATTACAGATGTTCGGCGGCATGTTGCCGAGATCTTTCGCCGCTTTGATGCCCGCAGCAATCGCCAGACCGTGCTGGATTGCGCGCTCGCCGCTGGTCAGTTCCCGACGGGTTGGCACGTTGAAGACCATTTTACGCAGCGGGCGACGCGGCTCGCTCTTGTTGGTTTTCAACTGGTCAAAGCTGTACAGAGATTCTTTTGCTGTTTCGACCGCCTGGCGAACTTTCCAGTAGGTATTGCGACCTTTAACGTGTAGCTCGGTCAGGAAGCAAACGGCTTCCATTGAACCAGTATCATTCAGGGTATTAATGGTTTTCTGAATGACCTGCTTATACTGGCGTTCATCCAGTTCGCGTTCTTTGCCGCAACCAATCAACAGAATACGTTCGGAGAGGACATTTGGAACGTGGTGCAGCAGCAGGGTCTGGCCCGGTTTGCCTTCCAGTTCGCCACGGCGCAGCAGTGCGCTGATATAGCCGTCACTGATCTTGTCGAGTTGCTCGGCAATCGGAGAGAGACGGCGCGGCTCAAAAACACCCACAACGATGCAGGCACTCCGCTGTTTCTCCGGGCTACCGCTTTTTACACTGAACTCCATGCACTATACTCCTGAATCTTAAAGACAACAGCAGGGGCTACAGATATACTCGACCTCTTTCAAACCGCAGATGCGTTGGCTTGCGCCTGCTTACCCCAGCCACTTACTGAACGTAAGTTCCGGGGCTTCACAGTCTCGCCGCCTTTCTGCAACTCGAAATCCATTGAGTATATAATTGCAAGCTTTCGTAACTCATGTCCGCTGTTGCGGTGACTTCGTGTTAATCTTAACGATACTTAGGTTTCGGCACGTCAGATACGGGTCGGATACGTTTTACCGCTGAGTATATTAATCTTAGCGATGATTTCGACGACTCAAGAGAATAAATGACGTTTAAGCCACGAAACAAGCGATTTTCCAGTAAAAAGACTGGTTTTTACGGGCGTAATATAAAGTGATAATCATAAGATATCTTGCGCGGGAGACGCTAAAAAGCCAGTTTGCGATCCTCTTCATCCTGCTTCTGATCTTTTTCTGTCAGAAACTGGTAAGGATCCTCGGCGCAGCGGTCGACGGCGAAATCCCCACGAACCTGGTACTGTCGCTACTGGGCCTCGGTGTGCCAGAGATGGCGCAACTTATCCTGCCGCTCAGTCTGTTCCTCGGTCTGCTGATGACGCTGGGCAAACTTTATACCGAGAGTGAAATTACCGTCATGCACGCCTGCGGCCTGAGCCGGGCGGTGCTGGTCAAAGCGGCGATGATTCTGGCGCTGTTCACCGGTGCGCTGGCGGCGGCAAACGTCATGTGGCTTAGCCCCTGGTCATCGCGCCATCAGGAATCGGTGCTGGCTGACGCCAAAGCCAACCCTGGCATGGCCGCACTGGCGCAAGGGCAGTTCCAGCCAGCTTCTGACGGTAACTCGGTGCTGTTTATCGAAAGCGTGGAAGGCAGCAAATTCCACGATGTCTTCCTGGCGCAGATTCGCACGAAAGGCAATTCCCGCCCCTCTGTGGTGGTAGCGGATTCCGGCCATCTTGCACAATTGAAAGATGGTTCTCAGGTCGTAACCCTGAACACCGGCACCCGCTTTGAAGGGACGGCGCTGTTGCGTGATTTCCGCGTTACTGATTTCAAAGATTATCAGGCGATTATCGGCCACCAGGCGGTGACGCTGGACCCGGACGATACCGAGCAGATGGGGCTTGATACGCTGTGGCGCACGGATACCCCACGCGCTAAGGCCGAGTTACACTGGCGTCTGACTCTGATATTCACCGTATTTATGATGGCGCTGATGGTCGTGCCGCTGAGCGTGGTGAACCCGCGCCAGGGACGCGTGCTGTCGATGCTGCCCGCCATGCTGTTGTATCTGGTGTTCTTCCTGCTACAAACTTCCCTGCGATCCAATGCCGCAAAAGGCAAAATCGATCCGATGATTTGGATGTGGGCGGTTAACCTGGCGTACCTGGCGTTGGCGATGGGTCTGAACTTGTGGGACACGGTACCGATGCGTCGGATTCGCGCCCGTGTGATGGGCAGAGGAGCGGTATAATGCAGGCGTTTGGCGTACTTGACCGCTATATCGGCAAAACCATTTTTACCACCATCATGATGACGCTATTCATGCTGGTGTCGCTCTCCGGCATCATCAAATTTGTCGACCAGTTGAAAAAGGCCGGGCAGGGCAGCTATGACGCGATGGGGGCGGGGCTTTATACCATCCTCAGCGTGCCGAAAGATATTCAGATTTTCTTCCCGATGGCGGCATTGCTTGGCGCGCTCCTGGGGCTGGGGATGTTGGCCCAGCGTAGTGAACTGGTGGTGATGCAGGCTTCGGGTTACACCCGTATGCAGGTGGCGCTGTCAGTGATGAAAACGGCCATCCCGCTGGTGCTGTTAACCATGGCGATTGGCGAATGGGTGGCGCCGCAGGGCGAGCAAATGGCGCGTAACCAGCGCGCACAGTCAATGTATGGCGGTTCGCTGCTCTCCACCCAGCAAGGGTTGTGGGCGAAAGATGGCGAGACGTTTGTCTATATCGAGCGGGTGAAGGGTGATGATGAGTTGGGTGGGGTGAGTATTTACTCCTTCAACGCTCAGCGTCGTTTGCAGTCCGTTCGCTATGCCGCTTTAGCGAAGTTCGATAAAGACACTAAGCTGTGGCGGTTGTCGCAGGTGGATGAATCCAACCTGACCGACCCGAAACAAGTGACCGGTACACAGACGCTGACCGGTACCTGGAAGACCAACCTCACGCCGGACAAACTGGGCGTGGTGGCGCTGGACCCTGACGCACTGTCGATTAGCGGTCTGCACAACTATGTGAAGTACCTGAAATCAAGCGGCCAGGATGCCGGGCGTTATCAACTCCAGATGTGGAGCAAAATTTTCCAGCCGCTTTCCGTGGCGGTGATGATGCTGATGGCGCTGTCGTTTATCTTTGGCCCGCTGCGTAGCGTGCCGATGGGCGTGCGCGTGGTGACGGGTATCAGCTTCGGCTTTGTATTCTACCTGCTGGACCAGATTTTCGGCCCGCTGACGCTGGTATACGGCATTCCGCCGATTATTGGCGCGTTGCTGCCAAGCACTTCGTTCTTCCTGATTAGCCTCTGGCTGCTGATGCGTAAGAATTAGGTTTCTGTTCTGCTCCCGGATGTGGCTTCGCCTTATCCGGGCTGCTTTCTCTCTCTCCCTGTGGGAGAGAGCGCCTGGCCGCACTAAACTCACCCTATTTCATCGACACACTTTCCCTTATCCTGGCTACGCTTTCCTTACGGTTCTCAAAAAATTCAGGAAGCTATGTCCAGATTCTTCTTTAATGACCGAAAACAATTGGTCAATGACGCCATTGAAGGAATGGTGATTTCCGCTCCCCACGGCAATTTAGTTCGCCTCGACATCGACCCCGCTATTCGTATTGTTGCCCGCGCCGACTGGGATAAATCCCGCGTTGCAGTGATCTCCGGCGGCGGCTCCGGCCATGAACCCGCCCACGCTGGCTTTGTAGGTAAGGGAATGCTCACTGCCGCCGTCTGTGGCGACGTGTTTGCCTCGCCGAGCGTTGATGCTGTGCTCAACGCGATCGTCGCCGTCACCGGTGACCGGGGCTGCCTGCTGATCGTTAAAAACTACACCGGCGACCGCCTTAACTTCGGCCTCGCGGCAGAAAAAGCCAAACGCTACGGGCTGAAAGTAGAGATGGTGATCGTCGCCGATGACATCGCCCTGCCGGACAATAAACAACCGCGCGGTATCGCCGGAACGGCGCTGGTGCATAAAATCGCAGGTTACGCCGCCGAGCAGGGTAAATCCTTAAGCGAAGTGCGCGACATCGCCCGACAGGCCAGTGAGAGTGTCTGGAGCCTGGGGCTGGCGATGGAGACCTGCAACCTGCCGGGAAGCAGCGATGAAGACGACCGTATCCAGCATGGGCAGGTCGAACTGGGGCTCGGCATTCACGGCGAGCCGGGCGCGAGCACGGTGGACTCGCATAACAGCCAGAAGTTGATTGAGACGCTGGTTGCACCGCTGAAAGCACAGGCCGGGGATGACCGCGTTGCGGTGTTAATCAACAACCTGGGCGGTGTATCAGCGCTCGAAATGGCCCTGCTCACCAAAGAGCTGGCACACTCGGCGCTAAAAGATCAGATTGCGTATCTGATTGGCCCCGCGCCGCTGGTCAGTTCCCTGGATATGAAAGGCTTTTCCCTCTCGCTGTTACGTCTGAACGAGACATTTGAGAAAGCCATTAATGCCGATGTACAGCCCGTCGGCTGGCAAAAACCGGTGCCTTTTGCGCCGATGAAAACCCAGCGCCACAACCCGGTTTACAACCAACTGGAAATCGAACCGTCGGAAAACCCACAGGTAAAAACGCTGGTCTCGACGGCGGCGCGGACGCTTGTCGATCTCGAAAATCGCCTGAATGCGCTGGATGCCAAAGTGGGCGATGGCGATACCGGCTCGACGTTCGCCGAAGGGGCGCGGGAAATTATCCATTTGCTGGAGCAGGGCGAATTGCCGCTGAATAACACCGCGCAGTTGCTGCAACTGGTGGGCGAGCGGCTGGCAACAGTAATGGGCGGCTCCAGCGGCGTGCTGATGTCCATCTTCTTTACCGCCGCAGGTCAGGCTGTGCATGATGGTAAATCTTTGCCAGAGGCGTTGCTCCGTGGGCTACACCAGATGAAACATTATGGCGGGGCGGACTTAGGTGACCGGACGCTTATCGACGCGTTGCAACCGGCGCTGGAAGCCTTGCGCGATAGCGGGCTGGATGCCGCTGCGTCTGCCGCAAAAGCGGGTGCCGCCAAAACCGCGACCATGCAGACCGCTGGCGCGGGCCGTTCGTCTTATGTGAACAGTGAGAGTCTGGAAGGCGTCACCGACCCCGGTGCAGTGGCAATTGCGGACGTGTTTGCGGCGCTGGCGAAGGGGTAAGCCGTTTCCTGGATGCGCTGCGCTTATCCGGGCCACGCCTGGCTTCTGATGCAAATATGAGTGAGGGCTTTCTCCCTCTCTCTGTGAGAGAGGGCAGGAGTGAGGGCAGCAGGCCGCACAGCGCCATTAGCCGGATGTGCTGCCGTCTGGCTCCCGATGCAAATATGAGTGCGGGTTTACTCCCTCTCCCCGTGGGAGAGGGCAGGGGTGAGGGCACATTAGAAATCCGCTTTCAACACCACGCGGTAACGCGCCTTCCCGTCACGCACATGCTGCAACGCCTCGTTAATCTGCGACATCGGGAACATCTCGGTAGTCGGTGCCACCTTCGCCCGCCCGGCAAACTTCATCAGCTTACGCAGCTCGAACGGCGTACCGGTCGCGGAACCGGACACACTTCTGTCGCCGCCAATCAGCGTAAAGGCCGGGACTTCCAGCGGTTTCAGCACTGCGCCGACGGTATGGAACGCGCCGCCGTGGGCCAGCGCTTCAAAATACGGCTGCCACTGCAAATCAACGTTCACGGTGTTGATAATCAAATCAAACTGGCCCGCCAGCGCTTTTAAGGCCTCCGGATCGCGGCTGTTCACCACATAATCCGCGCCCATCAGGCGGACTTCGGCCTCTTTCGCCGGGTTCGAACTGAACGCCGTCACCTCACAGCCCATCGCGCGCAGCAGTTTGATGGCGATATGGCCCAGCCCACCAATCCCAATGACCCCGACACGGCTGGTAGCGGTGATATGGTGCATCAGCAGCGGTTTAAACACGGTAATGCCACCGCAGAGCAGCGGCCCGGCGGTCTCGACATCGATGGTATCCGGCAGCGGGATCACCCATTGCCAGCCCGCGCGGATTTTGTCGGCAAAGCCGCCGCGGTTAAGGATGGTTGGCACTGCGCCTTCCTGGCAGTTGATATTGTCGCCGTTGATACAGGCGTCGCAGTGACCGCAGCTTTTCGCCGTCCAGCCAATGCCCACGCGCTGACCGACTTTCAGCCCTTTGTTTTGCGCGGCACTACCCAGCGCCACCACGCGACCAATCACTTCATGCCCGGCGACCAGCGGATATTGAGAGAAGCCCCACTCGTTGTCGATCATCGACAAATCCGAGTGGCAGATCCCGCAATAATCCACTTGTACTTCCACATCTTCCTGACCCAATTCCCCCGCGTCGTACTCAAACAGCTCCAGGTCTGCCCCGGCTTCTTTAGCGGCATAGCTTTTGATAATCGACATCGCCTTTCCTCATGATGGTGTGAGATTTGAGTGTAGAGGATAGTCAGAGTAGTGGAGTTAATCTTTGCGTAACAAGGCGTTAAGCCAGGTTTCCGCACGATCCGGGCGTTTATCCTGCGTCGTCCACATCGACACCACCTGAACATCCGGTAATGGGCTGACCAGCGCGGTCAGGCCTGCTTCGGTTAAGTCGCTGAAATGACGACCTTCTTTCTCTCTTTCCTGTTCGCCATATTTGAACGAGACGTACCAGATTCCGCCGGGTTTCAGCGCCTGCGCCAGCGTAGACATCACCTGCGGTAAAGCGTGTGCTTCCACGTGTAGCAGGGACGCGCAGCACCAGATGCCGTCGTAACGGTCAGTGGCATCGACATCGCTGAATGTCATTTGCTTAACCGCCAGCCCGCTATGCTGCGATGCCATGCGAACCATCTCGGAGGACGCATCAAAGGCCTCGACCTGATAACCCATCTCCAGAAACGCACGGCTGTCGCGCCCGGAACCGCATCCGGCGTCCAGCACGCGCGCGCCAGGGGTAAGGTGCACGGTAAAAGGGGCGTAGAGCGATGACATATCGACGCCGATGGTGTCGGCAAAGAATGCCTGTGCATGGTTTTGATAGTAGTTAATGGTCATCAGAAAGTATCCGGCCCGGCGGCCTTTGGCTCCCATTCGTGGAATAAGTTTACGCGAGCAGTGTTCCAGACATTTGACAGGAAATCATGCCGTTTTACGGTGCTCGCCCCGGTCTGGCGCATCAGGGTTTCGCGCAGCGGGAGGTGGCTGGTAATGAAGTACTCGTTGCGATCGTGCAGGCGCTGCAGCAGTTTCAATGAGGGGACATGGGCAAATTTCCCCTGTTTACCCCGGTTACAACATTTACAGGCCAGCACCAGGTTCCAGACGCCATTCACATTCCTCACCTGGTCTTTGAGCATCCACGGAATAAAGTGATCGACATCGGCCAGGTTTGCGTCGCCGGTTTCTACGCTTACAGGCGCGAAGCAGTAAAAGCAGCGGCCTTTCTGATAGCCGTTGAGGCTGTCGCGACAACTGGTGATATCGACACGGCGGTTATTCTGGATGCTGAACAGCATGTTGTCCTGTTCGTCATGCTCCACGGCAATGAGGTTGCGCGACACGCCCATCGCCCAGCCTTGCTCGACCAGGTTCCAGCGGGCGTCCGTCTCCAGCTTAAGGTTTTGATACTGCATACCTTCCGTGAGCTGATGAAAATTTGTCGTCAGGCGTATGCCTTTGTGGGTTTTACGCTCGTCGATAAAAAAGCGTTTTTCGATTTCGCCCTGATTGACGTTGTGAAACGCATTGAGCACAACATTAAAGCCGTTTCGCAGCGTCGCTTCTGTCAGCGCATTCTGGTCGATTTCCCCGGCATTAAACTGGCGACAGGCATCCAGATACTGACTTCTGGTGGAGGTGATTTGCTTTGGTGCCTGCGCCAGGTGGCGACACAGATGCTGGCTGAACGGGACAGCGAGATCTTCGAGCAGGATGAGGTCGCTGCCGTCGCGTTTCACGTCGTACATCGCATGGGCCAGCGCGAATTTGTAGGAAGCGACATTTTTGCCAAAGAGGATTATGCCGCGCCAGTAGTTCTCCAGCGTGGGCTCAACCTGATAGAAACGCATGCCTTGTCCTGATCTATGGATATGAGGAATGGGTAAAACCCGTAACAGGATCAGATAACAAGACGCGATAAATGTAAACCGCCGCCGTCACGTTGCAGCGTTTTGCGAGAAGCGTTCCAGATAGTGGGGGAGTGCGGTGGAGATGTGTCGATTTTTTCGGCATTTAGACGCGACAAGGCGGGGGAATGCTTGCGCCGGGATCTGCAACAGGTATAATGCAACCCGCTATCAGCATCCCCTTCAGTGCCGAAGTGGCGAAATCGGTAGACGCAGTTGATTCAAAATCAACCGTAGAAATACGTGCCGGTTCGAGTCCGGCCTTCGGCACCAAAAACGATTGTGATAATCGGAAAACCTACAACAATCAGTATGTTGTACAATGAAGCTGGATGTTGACGGCAACTACAAAATGGCCGCATCTCCGGCTTTTTTTGTTTATAAAGCCTCGGGTTGGATCTTTTCACTCACTCCCTGTTTTGTCAATCTCTCTCCACGCAACTTCTGAGCATCTCGACATTGTGTTCAATATAGCTGAGCGTCACCTTAATATCGCGGTGGCCGAGTAGTTTCTGCGTGACATACAAATTTTGCTCCGGTTTCTGCATCAATTCTGTGGCAACGGTATGACGGTAGCGATGTGATGAAAAACGGCTGTGACAGGCATCGCTGAGTTTGGCAAAGAAATAACTCACCTTATTTTCTGTCATTGGTTTACCCTGGCGCAGCGTCCTCCGACTGAACCGATTGATGTTGAACAACTGATCGTCAGCCCGTATTCCCTTTGTTTTCTCTTCTTCAAGCAGATGCTCCAGATAGGGCCGTAACCGGGAGGCGATAGGAACAACGTGTTCATCATGGCTTTTGCTGCCTTCGCTCTGAATAAACAGCGTGTCATGGACCAAATCGATATCCCTGACCCCCAGGTGAATAAGCTGATTCAGACGGATAGCTGTGTAGTTGAAGGTTTCAACCACGGTCAGCCAAAACCATGCCGGATATAAAGGCGAACGATAGCCGCGCTGCATTTTCTCCCGTTCGATAAATTGGTTCAGTACTTTGCGGGATGCGACGATTTGCTCGCGGGTCAGGGTTTTCTTTTTCTTACGAGATTCCCGCAGCGATGTTTTCTGGAATGGATTGATGAACTGCTCCAGTAGCCCCTGTTCAATGGCGAAGTTATACAAGGCTCGCATATGGCGCATATAGTGGTTCCAGCTCACCGGCTTGATACAGCGCACATTTAGCAGGTAGTGACGCCACTCCAGCACCATATGCGACGTCAATTCGGCGGGTAACACGTTGCGCCAGTGAGTGAACTGGTTTACTGCCGTGCGATAACAGCTCTGGGTGTCAGGTCGCAATAAGCGGGCAAAAAAATACTCTTCCAGGATCTGTTCAAAGGTCATTTGAGTGACTTCCTTCATTGAGCAAGAGATGAGGGTTATTAAAGGGAACGTCATCTCCAAAAAGCGGCGTGGGATCGTCAAGCAGATATCCCTTCAGACGTGAACAACGGCGAGGGCCGACAACGGCGCAGTGCCAGATGTTGAGGCCGTTTTTTTGTTTTCGGTGAAGATTCAGGTTCTGGAACTTCTTCTGTACCTCCCGCCAGTATTCTTCAGGGACATTCTGACCGCAGGTGCTAAGCCAGAGTTTGAAAATTCCGGGCGTCATCAGAAACACCGATCCGGCGACGGTATGGATTCGGGCGTTAGGTTCATTGACTTCCAGATGTTGAGCCTGAACATTACGAACCAGCCACTGCCAGAAGGCTTCTCCTGAAAGTGGGGTATCGTTCTGTTCGGGTTGGGGGAATGGTTGTTCCACAGTGATATCCGTTGCAATCACTGTTTCTGTCGCATTCTGGACTTCCGCTATCGGCGTAACGGTTCCACTGAAGGTTGTGGGCCGCTGTTGTGGATCTTCCCAAATTAGTAAAGGGGAAAAGCGTAACAGCGTGAGTTCACTGCTCCAGCCGCCACTGGCCTCAATCCGGCAATGCCAGATGGCTTTATCCTCACAGGGAATGAGCAACTGGTGTGCCTGCATCTCATCGAACAGCCGCACGTTATGCTGCGGTACGGCGTCAATACCCTGGCGCAGCAACCAGCCACGCACGGCATCGGCAGCGTTCTTGCTGACCAGCCACAGCGCTTCTTCCGTCAGCCAGCCGTCAGAGCCGCAGTTCGGGTTGTTGAGTCGGAATTCATTTGTCAGCAGGTCGCGCAGGGCGGCGATGATTTGCTGCGGCAGCGAGGTTTGTGGGCGATGGATAGCCTTGACCGGATCGCCGCCGAGATTAAACGCCACCGACGCCCGGTCGGCTTTCTGCACCAGTTCACCCGCCAGCCCGGCATACTGATACTGTCCGTTCAGGCAGTGCAGCAGAATGGATAATGCAGCTGCATCGGCGGCGAGCCAGTCAAAGCTTTCCGGTGGGAGTAGTTGGGTGAGCAGAAGAGCTGCCGCAGCCGGATGGCGCAGATAATCACGTTGCGGCAGATAGCGAAACCGATAAGACTGGGTCAGTGGGCCATGCCACGGAAACCAGCGTTTCCCGCTGACATCTTCCACCTCAATATCGGTGATAAGTTTGCCCAGATCGTGCAGCAACGCGGCGTAGATGATAACGGTGGTCCAGCGTTCGGACTGCGCCTCCTGATCTTCCGGCGCTGCATCAGGCGGGAAAAGATAACTCTGCCGCAGTCGTGCGGCATAGCAGGCAGCTTCGAGACTGTGATCGAGCAGGCCACCTGCGTGGGCGTGGTGGTGGTTTTCCGAGGCAGGGAACAACTGCGCCAGTTCTGCGAAGCGGTGGGTTGGTATCAGCCAGAAGCGTTCAAATAGTGAGGCAGGAAGCGCGGTGCTCTGGCGAATAAACTGGATCAGCTGTTGGCGGGTAGTTTCAGCCAGTAGCGTTTGCGCAGATTCAGGATGCAGCCATCCCTCCGCGACGCTCGGTTTGCCGTCGGATGGTATGGTCTCTGGTTTTTTGCGAGTCAGCCATATCCGCATAATGGCCTTTTTCCCCTTTTCCGGGTAAGCCCGTTACCCCTTCACTCTCTTCCCCTTAACCTTTTGCATTTTGCCTTTTGGTGCTGTCATATTTGGGGCGAAATTGTTTATTAGGCTGCGCAAATTTATTGGAGTGGAGAAAAACGGCAGAGCAGGGATGCTCCACCGTTGATATGAAGGTCATGCGCTCAGCGCTATCCCTGTCGTTCTGCGCTGTTCCAGAGCAGAGGAATGTTGATGCCATGATAAAACCGCCCGGATAAGGCATTCATCGGCACCACCGGTTCCCCTTCCCGCCACGGGCGAACCCAGGGGATCACGCCTTTCTCCAGCGCGGCGATAATTTCATCGATGACTTTCTGGTAAAGATCGTTGCTTCTGTTCATAAGCGTAACCTCATGATAAAGAAGCCGGGTACAGCGCTCCCGGTCGGGAGTCGCCCGGCACGGGGAGTGAAGGATGCTGAGGCAATCAGCAGGTATGAAGGGCAGTAACCAGCAGGTGGTTATCTTCAAGCGTTAAGCGCAGCGGCGTCATCAGCGGTACATTGCTGCTGCCGTCAGAAGGCAAACAGTACAGACCGAAATTAATACTCTTACGATCCGGGCCTGCGCTTTTGAATGTCAGCATGGTGGCGACAATCAGGTTTTCGAGACGGTCGTCTTCCTGAGAGGGATCGGGTGGAAAACTGACTACCTTTTCCCAAGCTTCGGTTGAGACAGACAGCGATAAGGATTTTGCTTCAGGGCAAGATGAAGTTGGCATAGCGTTTCTCCAGTGATGAAAGCAGAGAAACACCGCCCGGCAGGGAGGGATTCCCTGCATGGTGGGGTAGAGGATGTATCAGGCGCTAAGCGCTGTCCGCGAGGATGATACGGAGCGGACGAAAAGGCGAGCCTCACCGGGTAGGGTGGCAACCTGAAGGCTCTGGTTGCGGGTCAAACTTCGTACAGATTAATATGGTATCAATAATAATCAAGATTCTGGTTTCTCAGGGCGAGAGTTGGTCTGGAATCTACTTTGGTGCGCAGGGTTTATCCGCTATAGGGGGCAAAGGAAATTTATCCTCTGTAGGGGATAAAGCATATTGGGCAATCGATGATACCTGCGAAGCTCACGGTCTCAGGCTTTGAAGATCTGCCTACGATGCCAGCCGACATATTGTTCAGTGGGCCACAGCGATTTGTCATGAGGAAGATGCAACTGCTGGGCGTTGCGTTGCCAGAACAGGTTATCCACCACCGGGCTACGACTGACGCCGCCGGAGATGCGAATGATAAGGTTTTCATCCAGCCCGAACGCGCCCATATCAAAAGCATCATGGTGCAGTGAACACAACGCCAGACCGTTGTTTACAACACACGGTCCGCCATAGGTTTTCCAGTGGATATGGGCTGCTTGAATACCAACCAGCGCACCATCGAGTCGTAGATCGTAACCGCAGAAAGCACATCGCGAGTGGTAAGCCCGGAGGACGATATCTCTGAAGCGCGGATCGCGGTTCTTCGAACGATCGATAAAATCCAGACCCAGTTGGTTGGCGAGGATCCGCTGGATACTTTCAGGAAAGCGATCTATCAGGATCTGTTGGGCTAGTTGGTCGATTACTTCAGGGTGTGCAATTAACTGTTGATAAGCGGCTTCATCAAAGCCACCCGCTACCTGGTTATCAATCAGCTCTTTCTTTGTCGGCTGGGTGTTGCCTTTACGGGGTTTACAGCCTTCTGCGTTGGTGATTTCCCAGAAGCCGTCAGTTCTGAGTCTCCAGAAGGGCATATTGGGATAGTCAGTGCGTCGCTTGGGGCCAAACTCTTTTAGTAGACGAGTAAGTGGTTCGTGGATCTCTAGAGCGTAGTTGAACAGGCGCGGGTGGCCTGCTTTGTACTGCGACAGCACATACAACAGCAGCAACGGTTTATGCGGAGCACATACGTCTCCATGACGCCATACAGAAACGTTGGAAATGGCTGATTGCAGCGTTTCGACAGATATCATAGGAATTAATTTGGTAATGGGCTGACTAATATGAAAAATTCACAATGTAGTTACTGAATATCGTGAATTTTTCATATTCTAGATTTAAATAATCTTTTCAAGATGCTCACAGAATTTTGAAAAAATAGGCTTATCTTCTTCGAACCACATAATACCTACATCTCGATCTGTACATAGATACTCTTGCAACCATGGAACGTATTTAGGCTCGTGGGGGTAGACAAGGCATAGATTAACGTCATAGCCAATGATGTTTTGATATCGATATCTGTATTCATATAATTGGCTGATCCCCTTTCTGGTTTGACTTAAAAGGTTTTTATCATCAATGCTCTTTACTTCAAATAAGAATTTTTTATTGTTTTTTAATTTGGCATATAAATCAATATGTTCATTTTCAAGAGATGTAGCACCTTTTGATACTAAATAATCGTTAAGTTTTTCAAGTAATATTTTGTGTGTGAGATTTGCTCTTTGGCGTCGAATTCTTGTCAATTCAGGGTCTACATATACCTTGTTTTTGTAGTTGTTTTGCTTTGTCGAAATAGATTTATTTATTTCTCTGAGCTCATATAGCTTATCAGAGGAGATAATTTCAACCATTTTTCCTTTTTCGGTAAAATCTGCTAAATCACTAGTAACAACATTGTTTTCGTGTGTTAGTTTAAAAATTGTCTCTTGGTCAAGAGTTTTTAAAGCATCATAATAATTAGACCATGAACAAGTTCGAAGTTCGTTGTGTAAATCAACCTCATTTTCAACGTTGTCAAATCCATTGAACTGAATACTAATATTATTAATTGTGGATATTTTATCGAAAATTAATTCTTTCTCGGCTTTAGTTATTGGTGCTCTTAACTTTATTCGAGAACGTTCAACTTCAAAAAGATCTGTATGTTTCAAAATATGAAAGCGGCTTTCATATTTCCCTTGGAATTTAATGCCTTGATCTCTTATTAAATACAACTTTTCTTGTATCAATGATTCATCAGGAGATGCATTAGTATTTATATCTTTATCATTTGCCAGAATAAATATTTCCTCATAAGATACACTGGCTTCAAAAATATCGATATTATTTACTATAGAATCAGCATGAATAGCTTTACATATCAGTCTTAAAGGCGATAAATGAATGTTATCTCTAATAAAACTAAGAGTTCTTTCCTTGGTGTTTGCCTGGATTCTCAGGTTAGAGCTCCCTGAGCTATAAGCTACTCCCATTCCATTAGGATATTGGAATATTGATAGCTGTATTAATAAAAAGGCCGATACATTTGGTTCTTCATTAACTAAGAATCGTTTAGCAGAATTACTTAGATAAATATGCCAAACTCCATTTACAATACTAAGGCGATATAGACCTAAATAAGCTGGATATGCACTTATTTCATCCCTGAATTTTGAAGGGTCACGAGCAACCTTAGTTGCTCTTGGACTGATTTTTAGCAACTCTTGTTCGATAGCCAACCTATCGTAAGGATGACCATCGAATTTATTAAAAATTGTGGCTATATCTATTAATTTTTCTGGCCAATCATCACCACTCGAATGTATCTTGTGGCTGAAGAGATCCGTTATTAGCATTTTGGAAAAACCCCAAATCAAGAATGTCTATGAAATCATCAATATTTCGTTCTGTATCGATAGAGAACATTTCTTTTGCAACATGATTTGCTATTAATGCACCAAACAATGGCGGGACAGCATTCCCAACTTGTCGGATTATATGACGTCCAGTACCAAAAAATTCCCACCAGTCAGGGAATGTTTGGATTCTTGCACTTTCTCTTGGTGTTACTTCACGAGGTTCAAAAGGATGAACATGTCCTTTTCCACCACCAGCATCCGAGCCAACAATAATTGTATAGCTAGGTTTATCTGGATCTAATTTATTAATTCTAGTTTTGTGATCTCTCTCTCCGTATATTAAGGATTTATATCTATCTATAATTAACTGGCTATGTTTTCTTCCAACATGTCCATTAACATAGGGCGCAGCTTTCCAATCTGTTATAGGTGTAGGTAATCCTGTTAATACCTGTTGTACAGTATTAAATGCTTTAAAATCTAATGGTAAGGCTTTTTCCTGAGCATGGGTTGGTACCATTGGAGGTATTGTTTTACCGTCTAATGAACCTATGAAAAATATTCTTTTCCTAAATTGTGGAATGCCGTATTCAGCAACTTCATATTCATGTGCTGATATTTTGTATTTCCCATCCATTGAAAGGACTTTAGCTAGCTCCTTATATAGTTCACCACCATGGATGCTTTTTAGCCCAGCAACATTTTCAAATAGAAACCCTCTTGGGTTTAATTCTTTTATTAATCTTACATATTCGAAAACTAAGTTTCCTCGTGGATCATCAAGACCTTTACGCCGTCCAAAGACCGAAAACGATTGGCATGGCGGCCCACCAATCACAAAATCAATCTCTTGATCTCCGATGATTCCTTTAATCGCTTTTTTATCAATTTTTCTAACATCTTCACATAAAACAGGATGCTCTTTCACATAACTTTTTTTCCCCTGATTAAGCTTTAATGTTTCGCAGGAGTGAGCATCAATATCTGAAGATAAAATAATATTATACCCAGCGGCAGAGAATCCGAGGTCTAGACCACCACCACCAGAAAAGAAACCTAATGTATTGATATTTAACATTTATTTAATCTCGTTAAGCATAGCTTTGTTGCACATGTTATCATATTTTTTATGCTGTGTATATATACAGTTGTTTTGTTCAGATAACCATTGCGTTTTTTGTGTACAAACTGGACTGGTTGGAGTTTTGGTTTGCCAAGAAGCCTGCTTGGCTAATTGAAGTTGCTTGTTGCAACAAAACAATAATATATGTCAATCTCTTTTATCCTCTAAATTCACATTTGCGGCTAATAACAAAATGTAATTCGGGAACATTCTTAAGATCTAGTCTCAATGCTTCCCTGTCTACTGCCGCTAGATTCGTCCATTTGGCATTTTTTGATTTATCTGTAACCATCTGACTTAAATTCGGCTCGTGTGTGACGAAAAAGCTATTGTGCCAATAAGAAATATAACTCTTTGAATTCTCGATGTTTAAAATACCCAGCATGAGCTAGTAATTCACTAGAATGTTAAAATCTATAATATTAGGCGATAAATCAGTAAGGCCATAGCTACCGCACCAGCTATGTTCTTAGCCGGGATAAAATTGAACTGCGCATTTTGTGCGCCAAAGCACATCATCACAGTTGTTAGTTGTTGAAGACGAGAGTCTAATTTGACCAGCCTACTTGCTACAACAATTTTCCCCCAGCTTTGCCTCCACTATCCTGAGCCACCTTAACCCCACCCGCTAGCGCCCCATTCACCGCCACGCCAACCCTCACCCCAGCCCACGTCATCGCCCCCAGCCAAAATGTTGGCAGCACCAGAAACATCGACCCCATCACCAGATTGATAATCACGTCATCCTGCGTATTCTGGATCCCGGCCAGATTCCAGCTACTGCGAGTATCACTGCTGTAAAGCACACCCAGCAGCCAGCTATCTAGCCACCGCGCCAGTTCCCACCAGAAGGTGAGGAAGAACAGCGCGAACTGCACAAACGTCAGCGTCATCACCACCTTCACGTCCCACGCTGAGCAGAGTGTTACCAGCGGAATACAGATCACCAGCGCCATTTGCAGCAGCGCCTGTACCATCGGTAGTGCCTGGCGCACGCTGTCGAACGCAGGGAACGCGGCTATGCTGTCGAGAATATTCCCAGCGCTGGATGCCAGCCGGGTGTCGGCATTGGCGACAGTACCATCAACATTGCCGGCATAGCCTGGATAAACGCGCCCGTTCTGTGATACCTGCATATTTCGTTCACTAACCAGCGAGCGCAGCACGGCTTCTTCGTATACTGCCTGTGACTGACCGAGCTTTTTAAACGCCGTCCAGATATCCGGGGCCGGGAGTTGCAGTAGCCGGGCTTTTAGACCAACGGTGTCGTCGGACCACCACTGCTTACAGGTGGGATAGCCGTCCGCACCCGTATCGGCCAGCCCGGCGTCGCGTGATGCGCTGTACGGCCAGGCGCTGTGTGGTGAAAGTGCATGGTCGGTATCGTAGTAACCAGCCGTGTTGAGAAAATACGATGATCCCACCCAGGCTGTATCGTCACTGGTGTCATCGTCCAGCTCTGCGGCGCGGAATTTCAGGCGGGCGCGGGAAGGGGCATAACACTCCTCAACGAAATCCCGCAGTTCCTGTGCCAGTGCTGGATCCTTAATGCGGGTGTGCTGCACCTCAAAACGGATCTGACGCAGATCCGGCTGGCAGGGAAGGGCGGCAACCGTTGCGCTGGTGATGCCTTTGCTGATCACATGAATAAAGTACCACCAGACCGGGACGGCGGCGGTTTTACCGCCCAGTGAGTTAATAATTGGCTGATAGCCGGTATCGGCGGGTTGAATCGCCACGGGTTTAACAGACACCTCGGAGTCATTTAAGATGACTTAAAGAGAGGTGCCCATGAGCGGTAAGCGTTATCCTCAAGCGTTTAAAATTGAAGCAGTCAAACAGGTTTTTGATTGTGGTTATTCTGTTTCCAGCGTTGTAACACGCCTCGATATCACCGCCCACAGCCTTTACGCCTGGATAAAGAAGTTCGGTCCGGATTCTTCCACTAATAAAGAACAGTCAGATGCTCAGGCTGAGATCCATTGTCTCCAGAAAGAGCAGAAGCGGGTTACCGACAAACGGGACATATTACAAAAGCCGCGGCGTACTTCGCGAAGCTGTATGACTGAGGTATGCCTTCATCCGTGACAATACCTGTTGCTGGCTTGTTCGCCTGCTCTGTTGGGTGCTGGACGCTCATCCCAGTCGTGGCTTCAGCAGCCGTATTCACAACGCCATCAGGTAGACCTGAGACTGTCATTAAACCGGATGATAAATGACATTGTCCTGAATGCATTGTTGATGGCTGTATAGCGGCGTAATCCGCAAAAACAGGTACTGATTCACTCGCATCAGGGCAGTCAGTACACAAGCCATGAGTGGCAGTCGTTCCTGAAATCACACGGCCTGGAGGGCAGCATGAGCCGTCGCGGTAACTGCCACGATAATGCGGTTGCAGAAAGCTTTTTCCAGTTGCTGAAGCGTGAACGGATAAAGAAAAAGATCTATGGAACGCGGGAAGAAGCCCGCAGCGTCGGCATGGTTCGAGCGATCATATGTCACCGACAGAATATTAAAACAAGTATTATCAAATGGTTAGGGTGTCTTCATTACCCGTGGCAATTCAATTTACTGACAACTAACTAATTCCAGAAAGTCTCGGTCGTATCATGGCGAGGTACGCCCCTGTAAAACACTGTCATCCCCTAACCGTGCCAGCCTTAACGCTGGCACGTCGTTAAACAAGGCCACAAATTTAGCCCGCTGAACCCGGTTATATCGTCCTTCTGACCCGATTGCCTCTCCCACATCCCCCCATTACATCCCGTTGCCGCCCATTTTGTGATCAAGCCTCAAAAAAGCGCAGTCTCCCCGTCTCTCTGATTTACCTCTGTGCAACACCTGGATTACAGTGAATCAAATAATAAGAACGTTGTTCTATAATGTAGAACGACTTCCAAAAAGATGTCACCAGCCGTTCTTTGAACATGGTTGACCGGGAGAATACGACAATGTCCATCGACACTATTTTTACGCCGCAGGATGAACAATTCTATGCGGTGAAAACCCACGCTGCGGGGCCGCAGGGCGCGCTGCCGCTCACCCCGCAAATGCTGCTCGAATCCCCCAGCGGCAACCTGTTCGGCATGACGCAAAATGCCGGTATGGGCTGGGATGCCAACAAACTCACCGGCAGAGAAGTCCTGCTGATCGGCACCCAGGGCGGCATCCGTCACTCGGACGGTCGCCCCATTGCGCTGGGTTATCACACCGGGCACTGGGAGATCGGCCTGCAAATGTCGGCGGCTGCAAAAGAGATCACCCGCCTGAGCGGCATCCCGTTCGCCGCCTTTGTCAGCGACCCGTGCGATGGCCGCTCCCAGGGCACCCATGGCATGTTCGACTCCTTGCCGTACCGTAACGATGCGGCCATCGTTTTTCGCCGCCTGATCCGCTCGCTGCCGACGCGCCGGGCGGTGATCGGCGTCGCCACCTGCGATAAAGGTCTGCCCGCGACGATGATCGCGCTGGCGTCAATGCACGATCTGCCGGTGATCCTCGTGCCGGGCGGGGCGACCCTGCCGCCCACCTTCGGCGAAGACGCCGGAAAGGTACAGACCATCGGCGCGCGTTACGCCAACAACGAACTGAGTCTCAAAGAGGCCTCCGAGCTGGGCTGTCGCGCCTGTGCGTCCCCCGGCGGCGGCTGCCAGTTCCTCGGCACCGCGGGCACCTCGCAGGTGGTGGCCGAAGCGTTAGGGCTGGCGCTGCCGCACTCGGCGCTCGCGCCATCGGGCCAGGACGTCTGGCTGGAAATTGCCCGCCAGTCGGCGCGTGCGGTTATGGCGCTGGATGAGAAGGGCATTACCGCCCGCGACATCCTCACTGACAAAGCCATCGAAAACGCGATGGTGGTGCACGCGGCCTTTGGCGGCTCCACCAACCTGTTGCTGCATATCCCCGCCATCGCCCATGCGGCCAAATGCCGTATGCCGGACGTGGCGCAGTGGAGCGCCATCAACCGCAAAGTGCCGCGCCTGGTGAGTGTGCTGCCCAACGGGCCGGACTATCACCCGACGGTGCGCGCGTTCCTTGCGGGCGGCGTACCGGAAGTGATGCTCCACCTGCGTCGGCTGGGGCTGCTGCATGAAGATGTGATGACAGTCACCGGGCAGACGCTGGGCGAAAACCTCGACTGGTGGGAGCACTCCGAGCGCCGCGCGAAGTTCCGCCAGTGCCTGCGCGAGCAGGACGGTGTGGAGCCGGATGAGGTGATCCTCTCGCCGGAAGGGGCGAAAGCCAAAGGGATGACCTCCACGGTGGCCTTCCCGGTGGGCAACATAGCGCCGGATGGCTCGGTCATTAAAGCCACGGCCATCGATCCGTCAGTGGTGGACGACGACGGCGTCTATCGCCATACCGGCGAGGCGCGGGTCTTTGTCTCGGAAGAGGCGGCCATCAAAGCCATCAAGCAGGGGCAGATCAAGCAGGGCGATATCATGGTCATTATCGGTGGCGGGCCCTCCGGCACCGGCATGGAAGAGACCTACCAGCTCACCTCGGCGCTGAAACATATCTCGTGGGGGAAAACCGTGTCGCTGATTACCGATGCGCGTTTCTCCGGTGTCTCGACCGGGGCCTGCCTGGGGCACGTTGCGCCGGAAGCGCTGGCGGGCGGGCCGATTGGCAAGCTCCGCAGCGGCGATCTGATCGAGATTATTGTCGATCGCCTGTCACTGGCAGGAAGCGTGAACTTTATCGGCACAGCGGAGGCGCGCCTGAAGCCGGAAGAGGGCGCAGTGGTACTGGCAGAGCGCGAGCTGCATCCGGAACTGAAAGCGCATGACTTCCTGCCTGACGACACCCGCCTGTGGGCGGCGCTCCAGGCGGTGAGCGGTGGCACCTGGAAAGGGTGCGTGTACGACACGGATAAGATTATTGAGGTGATCAATGCCGGTAAAAAAGCGCTGGGTCTTTAAATAATTAAACGAATTTTCCGGGCCGCCGAATAAATGTTTCGGCGGCTAAAAAATATTACGAAATAAAGTATCCCTCACGGGAGAAATAACTGTTTCTGTTACCAGATAAAATGTATCGCTATCACAGAAGCTAAAATACATAATTGCGAAAGCAAAATTGATAATTGTTGCTGCATATATTCCTTCCTAGAATCAAATCCGCACTGAACATCTAATAAACGTACGAATAAAGGGTGTATTCCTCGCAAAATGCACTGCACGCATTTTATTTTGTAGGTCCCGGCCATTCGCAATCCATCCCTCTCATATGACTGGAGGTAGACATGCAATTAACGATGAAAGATAAAATCGGCTACGGGCTGGGGGATACCGCTTGCGGTTTTGTCTGGCAGGCCACCATGTTTTTGCTGGCGTACTTTTATACCGACGTCTTTGGCCTGTCCGCGGGTGTCATGGGCACGCTGTTTTTGATTTCGCGCGTGCTGGATGCGGTAACCGACCCGCTGATGGGGCTGGTGGTTGACCGTACACGTACCCGCTACGGCCAGTTCCGCCCGTATCTGCTGTGGGGCGCGATCCCGTTTGGTATCGTCTGCGTATTAACGTTCTATACGCCGGATTTCTCCGCACAGGGGAAAATTATCTACGCCTCGATTACCTATATTTTACTGACGCTGGTATATACCTTCGTTAACGTTCCCTATTGCGCCATGCCTGGCGTTATTACCTCTGATCCTAAAGAGCGCCACGCGTTACAATCCTGGCGCTTTTTCCTCGCCGCTGCCGGTTCATTAGCCATCAGCGGTATTGCCCTGCCGCTGGTAAATATTATCGGCAAAGGCAATGAGCAGGTGGGCTATTTTGGCGCGATGTGCGTGCTGGGTATTTGCGGTGTTATCTTGTTGTTTGTCTGCTTCTTTACCACCAAAGAACGTTATACCTTCGACGTCCAGCCGGGCGCTTCCGTTAAGAAAGACCTGAAACTCTTAATGGGTAATAGTCAGTGGCGAATTATGTGCGCCTTTAAAATGATGGCGACTGGCTCCAACGTGGTGCGCGGTGGCGCGACGCTCTATTTTGTGAAATACGTAATGGACCATCCGGAGCTGGCAACGCAGTTCCTGCTTTACGGAAGCCTGGCGACCATGTTCGGCTCCCTGTGCTCATCTCGCCTGCTCGGGCGCTTCGACCGTGTTACCTCATTCAAGTGGATCATTGGTATTTATTCCCTGATCAGTCTGAGCATTTTCTTTATTCCTTCAGACAATATCGCGCTGATTTTCGCGCTCAATATTCTGTTCCTGTTTGTCTTTAACACCACCACGCCGCTGCAATGGCTGATGGCCTCCGATGTGGTCGATTATGAAGAGAGCCGCAGCGGGCGCCGCCTCGACGGGCTGGTCTTCTCTACCTATCTGTTCAGCCTGAAAATCGGCCTGGCGATTGGCGGCGCGCTGGTGGGCTGGATCCTTGCGTTCTCCAGCTACTCGGCAAGCAACGCCGTACAGCCGGATAACGTCCTGACCACCATCAAAATCCTCTTCTGCATTGTGCCGGTGGTGCTCTATGTCGGCATGTTTACGCTGCTGTCGTTCTACAAACTGAGCAGCAAACGGGTGGAAGAGATCAGCCAGCAACTGCAACGTCAACGCGCTGCGCACCCTGCAACGCAGCCTGCCGATGCCGCGGCGGCGGTGAACTGAGGAGAGAACCATGTACCAGATTGAAAACCCGATCCTGACCGGCTTCAACCCGGACCCGTCACTGTGCCGCGTGGGCGAGGATTACTACATCGCCACCTCCACGTTTGAGTGGTTCCCCGGCGTACGTATTTACCACTCTCGCGACCTGAAAAACTGGTCGCTGGTGAGTACACCGCTCGACAGCGTGGCGCTGCTGGATATGAAAGGCAACCCGGACTCCGGCGGCATCTGGGCACCCTGCCTGAGCTACGCCGATGGCAAGTTCTGGCTGCTCTATACCGACGTGAAAATTGTTGATTCGCCGTGGAAAAATGGCCGCAACTTCCTGGTCACCGCCCCCTCGGTGGAGGGGCCGTGGAGCGATCCCATTCCCATGGGCAACGGCGGGTTCGACCCGTCGCTGTTCCACGATACGGACGGGCGCAAATATTACATCTATCGTCCGTGGGGGCCGCGCCATCACAGCAACCCCCATAACACCATTGTGATGCAGGAATTTTTTGCCGACACACACTCTCTCTCGCCGCAGCGTTCCACGCTCTTCACCGGTACGCCGTTGGGTTATACCGAAGGGGCGCATCTTTATCGCCGCGATGGCTACTACTATCTGCTGGTGGCGGAAGGGGGTACCAGCTACGAACATGCGGTGGTGGTGTTACGGGCGAAGGACATTACCGGGCCTTATGAGTTGCACCCGGACGTCACGATGATGACGAGCTGGCACCTGCCGGAAAATCCGCTGCAAAAAAGTGGTCACGGCTCGCTGCTGGAGACCCATACCGGCGAATGGTATATGGCATACCTGACCAGCCGGCCTCTGCATCTGCCGGGCATTCCACGGCTGGCGGCTGGCGGGCGCGGATACTGTCCGCTCGGGCGCGAGACGGGGATAACCCGCATCGAATGGCGTGATGGCTGGCCTTACGTTGAGGGGGGCAAACATGCGGCGCTGACGGTGCCGGGGCCCCGGATGACGGAGCAGCCTGGCGCAGGCACAGGCGCATGGCGCACAGACTTCGACAGCGAACGGCTCGACCCGGAATTGCAAACGCTGCGTATTCCGTTTGATGAGCAGTTAGGTTCGCTCACTGCCCGTCCCGGCTTTTTGCGCCTCTACGGCAATGACTCGCTCAACTCCACCTTTACCCAGTCAACGGTGGCCCGCCGCTGGCAGCATTTCCGTTTTCGCGCCGAAACGCAGATGGCCTTTTCGCCGCGCCACTTCCAGCAGAGTGCCGGGCTGACCTGCTATTACAACAGCAAAAACTGGTCGTACTGTTTTATGGACTATGAGGAGGGGCGCGGGCGGACGCTGAAAATTATCCGGCTCGACCATAACGTGGCCCACTGGCACCTGTACGATAAGCCCATTGAGGTGCCGGAGAGTGTGGAGTACGTCTGGCTGCGGGTGGATGTCGATCAGCTTGAGTACCATTACAGCTATTCATTTGATGGGGAAAACTGGCAGGCCATTCCGCTGACCTTTGAGGCGTGGAAGCTATCGGATGACTATATTGGCGGCCGGGGCTTCTTTACCGGGGCGTTTGTTGGCCTGCACTGCGAGGATATCAGCGGCGACGGTTGCCATGCTGATTTCGCCTCGTTCACCTATCAGCCCGAGGCGTAGCAGGATGGCGGGCTAGCGTTCGCGGTAGCCCAGCGTTTTTGACAGCCCCAGCCCGGCCTCCATCAGTTTCTGACGGCAGGCGGCCAGTTGGTCGTCGTTAACCCGCGAGGTGAGGGTGGAGAGGCTGAGCGCGGCGATAACCCGCGATTCGTGGTTCCATACCGGCACCGCGATGCAGCGCACGCCCGGCTCGTTCTCTTCGTTATCGAGTGCGTAATGGTTGTGGCGGGTTTGTGCCAGCGCGGTCAGCAGCGCGTCGCGATCGGTCAGGGTGGCTGGCGTAAAGCGCGTGAACGCATACCCGTCCAGTATGGCGTTAAGTTCCTCGTCCCCAAGCCAGGCCAGCAGTACTTTGCCAATGGCCGTGGCGTGTACCGGCAGGCGGCGGCCAATGCGTGAATAGGCGATGGCCGCCTGCTTACCTTCGATTTTTTCTATGTAAACGCCTTCGTTGCCGTCCAGAATCCCCAGGTGGGTCGTCTGCCCCGTCTCCTGGGAAAGGGCGGAAAGCCAGCTTTTTGCTTTCTGGCGAATGTCCATGGTGCCCACGACAAAGTGGCCGCGCTCCACCAGTTTCATCCCCAGACAATATTTGTCGTTATCCGGGTTCTGATCGATATAGCCATGAAGTTGAAGCGTTTTGAGCAGCGAGTGAAGGGTGCTTTTGCTTAATCCCATCTGTTTGCTTATCTCGGTGATTTTGAGTTCCGTCGCCTGATCGTTAAACAGGTCGAGGATCTGCAAAGCACGTTCAACAGACTGAATTATCGGCATAATTTTTACCATTCACGAGGAATTCTCTGCGTGTGACCGTACTATTTTCACCAGGGAAAAGCAATGGCGGGGGCTAGTGTTATCAAAACGGCTACAGTGTGCTGTTCCTCCCTTGCTGCCAGTGGGCGAGCGGGCTATCAGCGCACGGCGATAGCTCAGGGTTTTAACCTGGTCGCCGACTTGCCAGGTAATCCCCACCTGCGCGGGTGGGGATTGCTTAACACCAATTATTGGTTGTCCAACTGTGCGCGGACATTGCTCAGACCGGTACGGTTAATGCGATAGGGCTGACCATTTACCGAGCGGATGAGTTTTTTGCTTCTCAGTTTCCTGAAGACGGCGAGCGTGCAGTCGCTGAGCAATAGCCCTTCACGGGTATAACACTCAACGGCGGTGACGCGCCCGGAGGTGTCGCGGGTATGAACGATACGTCCGCCTTTGGCAAGGACGTGCAGGGTACGTTGTTCCTGACGGGAAATATTCATGCTGAAAATGCCTGTAATCATCTTGTGCAAAACCTGCCAACACCCTGGGGTGTTAGCGCGAGTGTTTAGCGCAGTGATAACCAGCCCGGCCGCACGGGTCGGAAAGCTGATTATCAGATGGTTGCATTCTCCAGCATCGAAGCCTCGGTATTCGCTAAGAAATATTTATCTAGTCAATGTTAACACGCAACATCTATAAGGGAATTATTTTGCTTAAGGAGTGTGATCTGTGTGGGTACTCAGTGGCACGCTTTTTTTCACTCTGTGCGCAAGGCGACGTTATGGACAATCGGGTCGTTGCGAAGGCACGCAATGCTTATGAAATGTTCATTTATAAGACAATACTTAAGACAGAGATGCATATGGCCTTACACAGCACGTCGGCGGACTGAAGGAGTATGCGAATGAAAAGACAAGACCTGAACGCAGTGAAGAATTTTGATTTTTTGGCACGCAGTTTTGCCCGTATGTATGCGATGGGCCAGCCAGTTGATATTGATGCCGTTACCGGCAATATGACCGAAGAGCAGAAACAGTGGTTCCAGGAACATTACGACCATTATTGCAAACAGGCGCAGCGCGCCAGAGTGAAGGAACTGCAATAGCGATATCCACAACGGGCCTGACGGCCCGTTGCGTTTTCTGGCTTAGGGGGGTTCTTGCGGTCTGTTGCCACTTCTCCTCTCTGCCTGTCACATTTCTTTGAAAACCAGATGCCGTGATTATCAACTGAGATCGTGCAAGGACTTATTGAGCGGCGGTGTTAACGTCATGTCGCTGAATTTCACCGCTAATCCTTGCCGTTCCGGGGTACAGCACATCACCCCGACCTTCACTTTTCCGGCGGGAAAAGGGCACAAACGCAGCAACGGCCAGCTCAGACCATCCGTCGTATATTGCAGACGCAGGGCGTCATCTTTACGCGTCAGACGCAGCCAGAATTCGCGCGGGTTGCCCGGAAAAATCCCCGTCGCCCAGTCGGAATAGTCCAGTGTCAGCACGCTACCGATAGCGGGGGCGCCATCGTTGAATTCAATACCCGCCTTCAGCCAGTGGCGGTTATCGGTCATCAACATAATGCCCGCCTGGTCATAAAGGGTGGTGAATTCCGCACAGATTTTGACCTGAAAAGTAAAATCCTCAGCGACCTCTTTGGCGAACAGATGACCGGAGAAGCGCTCGAAACCGTACCAGGTTTTGTGCCAGAAATCGGTGTGTTCATCGGTGACGACCGACAGGACACCCTCTTCATATTGCCATTGGGCAGGTTCGTTAACCCATTGAAACTCCTCGTACATGACGCTTCCCCTTTGTCTTTTGCGTGTTATACCGGCCCCTGCGCTTTGTCTGCCCAGGCCGGCATGGCCGTCAGATAGCGCACCGCGCGCTTGCGTGACTCTTCCGGCCCGACGTGTTGCCATGAATCAAGATAGCCTGCAAGTCCGGCTACCGCCTCCTCCCAGGATTTAAGATTGCCTTCGCTGTCGGTGCAATACTTGCAGTATTTGTCGCTCGGCCCCAGGGCATCAGGGGCGGAAAGCGGCATTCCGCAGGAATGGCAGCACGCTTCATGTTGGGACATAGGACACTCCTTGTTTGATGAGATGAACAATAAATGTACATGCTTTCGCCAGAGCAGAAGTGCCGCACGATCATATAACCACAAATAAAAAGTGGATTTTAAGTTGTGCTATGCGTGATCCTGCTTACGTCTAACCCTTGACCACCGACAAAGTAAATCCCGCCGATCCCTCACATAATCACGCCCGCTTATCATTCCACAGGTGTGACCCCATGGCTTACCAACTAAACCTTAACTGGCCTGAATTTTTAGAGAAATACTGGCAGAAAAAGCCGGTTGTATTGAAAAACGCGTTTGCGAACTTTGTTGATCCGATCACCCCAGATGAGCTGGCAGGCCTGGCGATGGAAGTGGAAGTCGACAGCCGCCTCGTCAGCCATTTCAACGGTGAATGGCAAGCCAGTAACGGCCCGTTCGAACATTTCGATGGCCTGGGGGAAACCGGTTGGTCGCTGCTGGCGCAGGCGGTAAACCACTGGCATGCGCCGTCTGCTGAGCTGGTTAAACCGTTCCGTGCGATCCCGGAGTGGCGCTTTGACGATCTGATGATCTCTTTTTCCGTACCGGGTGGCGGCGTTGGCCCGCATATCGACTGGTACGATGTTTTCATTATCCAGGGGATGGGCAGCCGCCGCTGGCGCGTAGGGGATAAATTGCCCCTGAAAGAGTTCTGTCCGCATCCGGCGCTGCTCCACGTTGAGCCGTTTGAGCCGATTATTGATGAAGATCTGGCGCCGGGCGATATTCTCTATATTCCGCCGGGATTCCCGCACGACGGTATTACCCACGAGACCGCGTTTAACTATTCCATCGGTTTTCGTGGGCCGAATGGCCGCGATCTGATCAGCAGCTTTGCTGATTATGCGGTTGATAAAGATCTGGGCGGCGATCACTACACCGATCCGGATTTAACCTGCCGTGAAAATCCGGGGCGGGTTGAAGAGTACGAGCTGGAGCGTCTGCGCGGCATGATGATCGAGATGATCAATCAGCCGGAGGATTTCAAGCAGTGGTTTGGCCGTTTTATCACTACACCGCGCCATGAGCTGGATATCGCCCCGGCCGAACCGCCGTATGAGCCGCAGGAAGTGCTGGAGGCATTGCAGGAAGGCCAGGTGCTGACGCGTCTGGGCGGGCTGCGCGTGTTCCAGGTTAGCGACTGTTTCTTCGTGAATAGCGAGCGTTTCGATACCGTTGCGCCGAAAGCCGCAGAAGCGCTGTGCCGCCATTTGTTGATCGGTAAAGAGGAACTGGGGGAGGCGTTGAATAACTCAACCTTTATTACCGAGCTGACCGGGCTGGTGAACCAGGGCTACTGGTATTTCGACGAATAATCGCCATCTCGGATGCGGTCTCATGTCCGGGCCACGGTCCTGATCCCCTCTCCCGGTGGGAGAGGGGCAGGGTGAGGGCAAACTAGCGGTACACCGGCAACAGATGAAAGCTGGAAAGCACGTGAATAATGGCGTTACCCGCGCCGAAACACAGAATCAATATAATCATCGCCTTACCGCCCCACACACGATAATGCGGGCTGCCGAAGCGTTTACGCGATGCGCTGGCCAGCAGCGCCGGCACAATCGCCGCCCAGACAGTCGCGGCTAATCCGGCAAAGCCAATCGCATAAATAAACCCGTTCGGCCACAGCACGCCCCCAATAACTGGCGGCAGGAATGTGACCATCGCGGTCTTAAAACGCCCCTGCGGGCTGTCGTCAAACTTAAACAGATCCGCCAGATAGTCGAACAGCCCCAGCGTCACGCCGAGGAACGAACTGGCGACGGCAAAGTTTGAGAACACCGTCAGCAGCAAATCCAGCCCGCGACTGTTCAGCACACCGCTCAGCGCCTGTACCAGCACATCGATGTTGCCCCCTTTCCCGGCGATATCAATAAATGCCGGGCGCGGAATATTACCCATCGTACCGACCAGCCAGAAAACGTAGAGAACCAGCGCCATCAGCGTACCGAGCAGCAGGCAGCGGCGGATAGTCAGCGGGTCTTTGCCATAGTATTTCATCAGGCTGGGCACATTGCCGTGATACCCAAACGAGGCCAGGCAGAACGGCAGGGTCATCACGAGATAGGGCAGGTAGCTGGGGTTCACTTCGGCGGTGTTAAACAGTACCGCTGGCTGCACGTGCCAGATTAACCCACCAAAGCTCATAAAGAAGGTGAGGATCTTGGCGCCCAGCACAATGGTGGTCATGCGGCTGACGGCCCGTGTGCTCAGCCAGACAATAAAGGCCACGACCAGCGCGAATAACAACCCGCCCAGCCGTGCCGGGAAGTCGATATTCATTTGTGAAAAGGTATGGTGAATAACGGAGCCGCTGGCGGAAATATAAGCGTACGTCAGAATATATAAAACAAACGCGACGGTAAGGCCGTTAATAATATTCCAGCGATTACCGAGAAGGTCTTTGGTAATAGTGTCGAAGCTGGCGCCAATATGATAATTCAGGTTAGCTTCAAGGATCATTAATCCTGAATGCAACATACAAAACCAGGTAAAAACTAATGCGAGCAGTGACCAAAAAAACCATGAGCCAGACATGACAACCGGTAAAGAAAACATGCCCGCGCCAATAATGGTGCCACCAATAATCATTGCGCCACCAACGAGCGATGGCGCTTTATTTGTTACTGATAGAGTAGCCATAGTACGTTTCCATAGACGTCATATTCCGCATCGCCCGAGTGGGCGACGTATATACCCGTCATCTTTCACGTTGCATATGCGTTGGCGTGCTCACCCCCTTCTGTAAGCTCCTGGAGGTTCTGCTCTTGCTAACTTTCTGCAACTCGAATTATTTGGGGTAGAGCTATTCAGGCGTAACATCGGAAAGACGCGCCCGTTGCAGGCGCGTCCGGGTGAGTTTTATTCCACCGGTTTTAAACGGGCCACGAAGTGGCGCAATACCGGCGGTTCATAGGTGAAGGTCAGGCCTTTGATGGACGATGCGCGTTTTTTCACGGCAATCAGCGAATCAGCGATGTAGTCCATATGGTCGTTGGTGTAGACACGGCGCGGAATAGTCAGGCGCAGCAGCTCCATCGGCGACGGTTTTTGCAGGCCGGTGGCCGGGTCGCGCCCTAACAGCAGCGAGCCAATTTCCACGCTACGAATACCCGCTTCCAGATACAGTTCGTTATTCAGTGCGTGTGCCGGGAACTGTTCCGCCGGGATATGCGGCAGCAGCAGTTTGGCATCGACAAACACCGCGTGGCCGCCGGTCGGGTACTGGATCGGAATACCGCCTTCGCGCAGACGTTCGCCCAGATACTCCACCTGTGCAATACGGTAGGTGAGGTAATCTTCGTTGGTGCCTTCTTCCAGGCCGATAGCCATCGCTTCCATATCGCGTCCGGCCAGGCCGCCGTAAGTGACGAAGCCTTCCATCGGCACGCAGCGGATGCGTACTTCGTTAAACAGATCTTCGTCTTCGCGGAAGCAGCACATGCCGCCGATATTCACCAGCGGATCCTTTTTCGCGGACATGGTCAGCATGTCGCCATAGGTATACATCTCGCGGATGATCTCTTTAATCGATTTATCCGCGCAGCCCTCTTCGCGCTGCTTAATAAACCAGGCGTTTTCGCAGAAGCGCGCGGAGTCAATGACCACCGGGATCTTATGACTTTTCGCGATTTGGTAGACTTCACGCATATTGGCCAGTGAAATCGGCTGGCCGCCGGAGCTGTTACAGGTCACGGTGGTGACGATCGCCGCCACGTTTTCCGCACCCTGCTCGGCGATGGTCGCTTTCAGTTGAGCGATATCGAAGTTGCCTTTCCAGTCGTACCAGGAGGTGGTATCGAACGCTTTCGGCGTCACTACGTTGATGGCTTTCGCACCGTTCAGTTCCACATGTGCGGCGGTGGTGTCGAAGTGGAAGTTGGAAATAAAGACTGGTTTTTTCGATTTGCAGCGCGCAATCAGCGATGGGAAGAGGATCTGTTCAGCACCGCGCCCCTGGTGGGTTGGAATGGTGAACGGATAGCCGATGATCTCTTTTACTTTTGCGCATAAATTCTGGTAGTTACGTGAGCCTGCATAGGCTTCGTCGCCCATCATCAGCCCGGCCCACTGGCGATCACTCATGGCCCCTGTGCCAGAGTCAGTCAGCAGGTCAATATACACATCCTCGCTATTAAGCAGGAAAGGGTTATATCCGGCTTCGGCCAGCGCTTTGACGCGGTCGTCGTAAGTGGTCATGCGGATATTCTCAACCATTTTAATGCGGAAAGGTTCTGGGATGCGTTTCATAATATTTCTCCAATAGCGTGCCTTGCGACGTCACGATATTTCCGGCGGTATAAAGCGCGCAAAAAAATATCGCTCAACGTCGTGTTGAGTTTGATTTTTTTAATGAATAATGGGCAGCGGAGAATTAACGAGGGAAGTCGTTGGTAATGCGCGGATCGAGATTGTACCAGGCGTTCAGACCGCCCTGAGCAATGAGGCGGTAACTCAATCGGTATTTCATTACAGCGTCCTCTGACGTTACGGGAGTACTAAAAATAGATAAATATGAAAAAATATCCGCGATTAAACTCACAAATAGTTTATTGAGAGAACTATTCACTGTGAAATATGATGGCAGACACATTTTGCGTTCACTTTTTTAATCGCAATAACCCTGTGGATTTAAGGGGCTTGCTACCGTTTTCCTCATCCTTTGAGAATCGCAGCAAAGGCTGTACCCTATGTCGCGCAGAAACGGCGCACTGACCGCGCGGGCTTTTCAAAGGTAACGAATGAAATTCAAAGCAGACCAGACCAGCCAGAAACTCCGGGGTGGTTACTATACGCCGCAAAACTTAGCCGATTACGTGACCCGCTGGGTGTTGAGCACACATCCGGCCAGCGTGCTGGAACCGAGTTGCGGTGATGGTGCATTTATTCAGGCTATTCATAACAACAATGGCGATAAAGCGGTCAACCTGGAATGCTTTGAGCTTTTTGATATCGAGGCGCAAAAAGCCGTGCAGCGCTGCGAGACCCTGGGGTTTTCCAACGCGACGGTGACCGAAGGCGACTACCTGGTGTGGGCCAATAAGCAACTCGCTGAAAACCATACGCTTTATGATGGCGTGGTAGGCAATCCGCCGTTTATCCGCTACCAGTTCCTCGAAAATGAATTTCAGGTGCAGGCGGAGCTGGTGTTTAAACAGCTCAAGCAGAAATTCACCAAACATACCAATGCCTGGGTCCCGTTTTTGCTCTCCTCGCTGGCGCTGCTTAAAGAGGGCGGGCGGCTTGGCATGGTGATCCCATCGGAAATCATTCACGTGATGCATGCGCAGTCGCTGCGCAGTTACGCGGGGCAGGTGTGCTCGAAGATCGTGATTATCGATCCGAAAGAGATCTGGTTTGAAGACACCCTGCAGGGGGCGGTGATCATCCTGGCTGAGAAGAAAACCGATCCACAGCAGGAAACCGAAGGTGTGGGGATCGTCAGCGTTAACGGCTTTGATTTCCTTGCCGAAGATCCCAACGCGCTCTTTGCGCGTACGCCGGGGATCAACGGGGAAACTGTCGCCGGGAAATGGACCAAAGCGGTGCTGGAGCGCGATGAGCTGGCGTTGATTCAGTCGCTTATCAATCATGCGTCGGTGCATCAGTTTAATGATATTGCCACCGTGGACGTGGGGATCGTCACCGGGGCGAATGAGTTTTTCCTCGTGGATAACCAGACCGTTGAGCAGTATCAACTGGCCGATTATGCCCATCCGATGTTTGGCCGCAGCCAGCATTGTCCGGGGATTTTGTACGATGCAAACCAACATGCGGAAAACCAGCGTGACGGCCTGCCGACTAATTTTGTGTATATCGCCGACGAGTTCGACGCGCTACCGTTAAAAGTGAAGGAGTACATCCTTTTCGGCCAGTCGCAGGAGTTGCACACGCGCTATAAGTGCCGCATTCGCAAGCCGTGGTACAAGGTCCCTTCGGTTTACAGCACCAGTATCGGCATGCTGAAACGCTGCCATGAAGCGCCGCGTTTAATCCTCAATCAGGCAGAAGCCTACACCACCGATACCGCCTATCGTGTGCGTTCGACCTTTACCAGCAGTGAAAATCTGGTGTGCAGTTTTTTAAATCCGCTGACGGCCATTACCGCTGAACTGGAAGGGCGCTATTACGGTGGCGGCGTGCTGGAGCTGGTGCCGTCGGAGATTGAACAACTGTATATCCCGGTTATTGAGGGGATGGAACACGATCTGGCGGGTATCAACCAGCAGGTGAAAGTCGGTGAGATCGCCGCCGTGATCCGCAGCCAGGGCGAGAAGATCCTCGCGGCGTTAGGTTTTAGCAAAAGTGATAACGATAGGCTGATGGCGATCTGGGAAAAGTTAAAGGATCGCCGGTTACGGAAATAACTTCCCCCCCGGTGGCGCTTCGCTAACCGGGGCTACGACTGGTTTTCCCCCTCTCCCTGTGGGATAGCCCGGATAAGGCGTTTGCGCCGCCATCCGGGAGAAAACCACTCACAGCCCCTTATACAACACCTCTACCGACGGGATTTTCTCGTCCAGCTCACCCAAATCAAACAGCGCCGTAATCAACGCGTCCATCCGCGCCTGCTGGGTGTCAAACTGGCGCTGATAAACGATTTTTTCCCGTGCGGATGCCTGCGTAATCTGCGCGTACAGGTGGTTGAGCTGCCTTTGCAGAGTGGCGATATCATCATGGCGCGCCGCGTCCGCGATGTCGGCAAAGCGGATGGTCGGAATCGGCATCCGGGTCTGGATTTTGGTGCCCCTGGCGATAAAGCCGCCGCGGAAAATCTCCCCATAAATCGATGCGAACCACTCCAGATGGCGGGAAGTCAACAGCGCCTGAATATAGTAAATGGAGTAGGGGCAGTCGTCGGGAACGTTAATAATGCTGTAGCCCGCGGTGCCGCCGGAAGAGACAAACGTCCGGTGGTTATCAATGGCGTATTTGTAGCCATTCGACAGCACGCCGACGATAATTTTTTGCGGCACATCGCAGTTCTCCAGCGCCTGACTGCGCCCATAGCGATACCACTCATGCGGCGTTGTCGGGTCTGGTTTTATCGACCGCTTGCCATTATCAAGATGCGGTTTGACCACCTGCAGAAAAGCGAACGTCTGCGGATAAAGGGCACGTAAATCGTCGTACTCAATAAACTGAATGCGGCCATCCACCTTATGATAGGGGTAAATGACGAAGGCGTTCGGCTCCACATCTTTATAGCTGTAGAAGTTATCCTGACCCGAGCGTGGCGTTTCAAAATAGGGGCGGGTTAAGGCCTCTTCAACTGAATATTCCACGCCGTCGTAAACGAACCAGACATAGCCATTTTCCGTTTTCAGGCTTTTATGTACGTAATATTCATTGGCGCTGGTCTGGATACCGTTGGCAATGGCTCCTTTGCCCAGAATCTCCCCCAGTTCGGCAGACTTGCTGAACATTCGCTGCAAAATATCGTTCGTTTCTTTCTCCAGCACCCAGGTGTCGGAGTCCAGCTTATCGGGCGAATGGAGACTTAACAGCGACGATTTATCTTCACGGGTCAGCCACTTTTTAAAGTCTTTCACTTCATAAAAAGCGAATTCATTCTGCGGCGATTTTTGCAGGCACAGCAGGCAGGTATAGGTGGTTTTATTGAGAAAGACCTGATGCGAACCAAACGAAATCAGTTTGCTCAGATAGCGGTTATCCGCCAGCAGCTTACGCAGGTTTTTCCCCGCGCCGATTTTGGTGAATTTGGACGGAAGAATATAGCCCAGATAGCCATCCTCTTTTAGCAACTGCATGGCGCGTTCAACAAACAGGAAGTATTTATCGAACTGTTTGTAAGCCGACTGGTATTTCTTTTTGTAGACAGGCAATTCGGCCGGGGTGAACTGCTTCATATGCTCCGTTGCCATATAGGGAGGGTTGCCGACAATCACATCGAAGCTGTTTTCATCAATATGCAGCGGGTTCACGCTGTAGCTATCCGCCGCCGCAATCCCGTCATTTGCATCCACCAGGCTATTGCCGAAAATAATGTTGCGCTGAATTTTCGGCAGGATGGGTTTGTCATCGCCAATCGTCTCTTTCGATTCCCCTTCCAGCAACTTGAGCAGCAGACCGAAAGCACAGGCTTTTACCGCGTTGTAATCTTTATCGATACCGTAAATACAGCGGCTGAGCAGCTCTTTTTTCACCGACAATTTCAGTTTGAAGCTGTGCGGCGAAAGCTGTTGAAGCTTCGTGCGATCGTGCCTGATGTAATAGTCGACCAGCGTATCCTGGAGATACTGAAAGACCTCCAGAAGAAAGGCACCCGAGCCGCAGGCGATATCGGCGAATTTGGCATTAAGGATCTGCTCATCGTTTTTGCCCCGGCAAAATTCGCTTACCGTGTTGCGGATAATCTCTTTAATGATGTGTACCGGTGTGGTCACCACATCGCGATCGAGATGTTCCTCTTTAGGGCGAATTTCGGGCGTGCCGTTGGGGCCAATTTTGATTTTTTCGCTCAGGAAGATCTCGTAAATACTGCCGAGAATATCGGAAGAAAAGACCGCAAAGGAGTAAGTGCTTTGTGGGAAATAGAGCTGATTGATGATCTCCCAGATCGCAGAATTATCATTACTGATCAGCTCCGCAATATGGTCGAGGGCGAACAGGCCGGAGTCATATTTGCGATCCGAGGCCTGCAACGTCTGCACCAGCGCCTGGTAATCCTGTTTCTGCGCTAAAGACCAGAGTGTCTCATAAGCTTCTAAGTCACGATCTTCACAGACGCGCAAAAAGACAATGCAGTTAATGTAGTTCTGCGTCAGATCGTTGATCTCTTCTTCATTCAGACCGGGCTTGAGGGAGAGAAACTCCCTGGCGAGCAATAAACGCCATTGATTGATTTGCCGGAGGAAAAGATCGTCGACGCTAAAGCGCAGGATTTTGCTTTCAATGGCGGACCATTCGTTATCAAATTGCCCGGAATAGACGCTATCACGGCCAATTAGCGCCATAATTTCATCGAAATGGTCCGCCAGTTCGCTGTAGTGATACAGCTTGATACGTGAGTGGCTGGTCTGGTCGCTCTGTTCTACCGGATTGGAGCAGTCATAAATGGCGGTATATTCGAAATTAGTCAGCACCGAGATTTTTAATTTGCCGGTAAAGCCGTAGCGTCGCACCTGTTTTGCCGGTTCCGGGTCGAGGGTAATATCCACGCTCGGCTTTTTGGCTTCGACAAAGAATTTACGCTCGGAGAACAGACGGAAAGTGTAATCCGGTTTCTTCGCGTTTTCCCCCATCCGCGCTTTTAATCCCTCTTCGACCAGCACTTCACGCTCGTTGGTTGGTTTACCCTGGGCATTGATAATGTCCCAACCCAGAAGGGTAAACAGCGGATCGAGAAAATCAGTTCGTAGCTGCGTTTCGTTATATTTTCTGGAGTGGTAGTAGGCCACATCATTCTGGTATTTCGCCACCAGTTGCTCAAGCTGCTCAATTTTTGTCATCTGATTTCCCGATCCTGACGTGCGGTATTTTCCCTGTGGGCGTTACGCTAAGCGGATCATCATAGGCAATACGCGCAACGATGTCTTTCCCTGGAAACCGGAGCGGCTTGCGTCAGGCAAAAAAAAGCCCCGCAAACGCGGGGCAATGCTCACAAACATTAACCTTAAAAATCCATTTTCACCGTGAACTGCACTTCACGCGGATCGCCAGGCTGGTTACCCAGGTTGTTGGTGGCGATGGACGAGGTGTAATAGGACTTGTCGAACAGGTTTTTCACGTTCAATTGCAGCGTGACTGGGTATTGCAGCTTCATCTTGTAAGCGGCGAAGGCGTCAGCCACAAAATAGCCCGGCAGGTAGTAATCCGCGCCGTTGGTAGCCGAGCGACGATTCACCCCGTGACCGCCGCCGCCGAGCGTCAGCGTATTGCCGCCTGGCATGTTGCGGATGTCATACGTCAGGAACACAGAACCCGTATGGCGCGGCACGTTTGGCAGCGGTTTCCCGGCATATTCCGGGTCTTCGAGTACTTTGGCGTCGGTATAGCTGTAGCTGGCGATAACATTCATATTGCTGGTCAGCGCGCCGGCGATATCCATTTCCACACCCTGCGAACGCACGCGGCCTGCGGTTTTCGCCACGGTCTCGTCACCGACAATCTCGCTGTACATCACGTTGCGTTTGTGAATATCAAACAGGGAAATATTGGCGGTGACGCCGTCAAAGAGGTCGAACTTCGCCCCCACTTCCCACGCGGTGGAGGTTTCGGGCGGCAGATCGCCAATATAGCTGGCGATGGAGTACTGCGGCATAAACGACTGCGCCACGTTGCCGAACAGGGAGATGGACGGCGTCAGCTTGTAGACCAGGCCGAATTTCGGCGTCCACTGCTCGTCGGTGCTGTCGGTGTTCACATTGAACGGACGGCCTTTGCCTGCGTACTCGGTGTAGTACTGGTAGCGCACACCGGCGACTGCGATCCATTTGTCCGTCAGGTACAGCGCATCCTGAACATAGGCAGAGTAGCTCTCCTGCTTGATGGTCTGGTCGCTGTCCGATGCTGACACCGACGTACATTTGCTGGCTTTGCCGTAGGTCGGGTTATAGATATTGAAATCTTTGACGTTTTTACAGCGAATCATATCGGTACGCAGCAGATCGTAATTTTCATACGACACGCCGGTCAGGATCTCGTTATAAAACCCGGCGATATCCACGTTGCCCTGCAGATCGGCGCGGGTGCTGTGCATCCGCTGGGTCGATCCCTGCGTGGCATCCACGCGGCGCGTTAGATTCCCGGTGGCGGCGTCATAGGCCATCACGCGCGACTGGTTATCGGTGTATTTGTCCTGGCTAAAGCTGTAGTCAAACTTCGCCGTCCATGCGCTGTTGAGACGGTATTCGGCATTCAGTTGCGCCAGATCAGACGCACCATCGGTAATGTTGAACGGCTCATCGAAGCGGGTTTCACGGCTGACATTCACCGGCTGTTTGGTCTTGAGATCGAAAATCGTGCCGCGATCAAACGGGGTGTTGTAGTCACGGTGCGAGTACAGCACGCTCACCGTGGCGTCATCGCCAAACCAGGTCAGCGACGGGGAGATAAAAGTGCTTTTCTCTTTACCGAAGTTGCGCCAGTAATCTTCATTCTGATATTCGCCAGTCAAACGATACGCCAGGCGAGTGCCTTCAATCGGCCCGGTAACATCGAGATCCCCGGTGCCACCGCCAAAGCTGGAAGAGGTGGCAGAGACGGAGCCACCAAAAGTGGTTTGTGGGCGTTTCGTTACAACATTGATAAGCCCACCGGGATCCAGAATACCGTACAGCGTGGAGGCCGGGCCTTTCAGTACTTCGACGCGCGAGGTCGCAGCATTAAAGCTGCGCGGCAGCACCGTTCTCAGGCCATTGGTCATGATTGACCCGTCGCGGTTCGCGCCAAAGCCACGGCGCACAAAGGCATCCTGCGTGCCGCCTAAGGTGTTGGTCTGCACCACGTTACTGACGTTATACAGTGCTTCATCCAGCGTTGTCGCATGCTGATCTTCCAGCACTTTATCGCTCACGGTGTTAACCACCTGCGGAATATCCAGCAGCGGCATGGTGGTGAGCGTTGCCGCCGAGGTGTTCAGCGGTTGATAGCCCGCCGTCGCAGCCTGATCTGCCGATGACGCGCCTGCCAGTACGGTCAGCGTGTCACTGTCTTTATCCTGCGCAGCGTTTGTTGCTGCCTGTGCCAGAGGTGAAAAGGTTGCCCCCAGGAACAACGCAGAAAACAGTGCGTGCCCTTTTTTCCCGGAGATCGAAGAAGTTAACTCAGCCATGTTGTCCGTTTTTCCAAAATGCCCTCTGCCAGTCATGCATAAGGGAAGATTTTTATTCATTGCCCGCGACTGTAAATCTATCCTTCGGCTTGAAATATTCATGCCGGATATGTAATTGAGAATCATTCAATCATGGCGAAATGTAGTAGTAAATGGAAAAGTGAGAAAAATGACTACACCGCATTTTGCGGGTGAAAATGCGCCTGAAAATATCCCCTTTATCCATTTAGTTTATTGAAAATAAAAAGATTAAAAATAAAGCTCAGCCAATGAAGTGGCTGTAGTCACCCTAAAATAACCGGTGAAGTTATGGGTATTTGAATCTCTTGACTACTACATTGCCTGGCGGCAAAATCTAAAAGAGAATGATATTTATTTTTATTTGTTAAGCTGGCGCGCGCGGAGTGTACCACGTGGTTGCGGCGCAGGAGTATACATGCCACAGCAGGTGGACAACGCGGCCAGTCGGCCCGGAATTGTGCTGGATAATCTCTCGGCAGGTTATCAACAAAAGGTGATTGTTGATGGCATCAGCCTTGCCATCCCCTCCGGCAAAATGACCGTGCTGGTCGGTGCGAACGGCAGCGGCAAATCCACACTCCTCAGTACCATTGCGCGCCTGCTCAAACCGCTGGGCGGCAGCGTCCAGCTTGACGGCAAAGCCATTCACCAACAGCCGACCAAAGCGGTCTCGCGCCAGTTGGGGATCCTGCCTCAGTCACCGTTAGTCCCCGAAGGGCTCACTGTGTTTGAACTGGTCTCCCGTGGACGTTTCCCCTGGCAAACCTTTATGCGCCAATGGTCTGACGACGACCAGCAGGCGGTTGAAGAGGCGCTGGCGGTAACCGGCACCACAGCGTTCGCGCATCTTCCGGTCGACAGCCTCTCCGGTGGTCAGCGTCAACGCTGTTGGATTGCGATGGCGCTGGCCCAGCAAACCCCGGTGATTTTACTCGACGAACCCACCACTTTCCTCGACCTGCGTTATCAGGTGGAGATCCTTGAACTGCTGCATTCGCTGACCCGCCAACACGGGCGCACCGTAGTGGTGGTATTACACGATCTGAACTTCGCGGTGAATTACGGCGATACGCTGGTCTTTCTGCGTCAGGGCAAAGTGGAAGGCGTGTTGCACGAGGGCGATCCCTGCCCGGCGGAGCTTATCAAATCGGTCTTTGATGTTGATGTGCATGTCTCCATTAACCCGATGACCGGGAAACCCTTCTTTATGCCATTTCGCCGTCAGCACGAGCCGCACGTATGACCACGCAACCCCTTCTTGTACGCCGCCGTAGCGGACGAAGCGGGCTGGCACTCCTGCTGGTGCTGGCGTTACTCGTGCTGGCCTCGGTGGCCCATCTGGGGCTGGGGGCGCGCACGATTGGCCCGCAAACCGTTGTCCGTGCGTTTCTGGCCTTTGACCCGCGCAACTTCGACCATCAGATAATTATCAGCCTGCGTCTGCTGCGCCTTGTGGCGGCGCTGGTGGTGGGGGCGGCGCTCGGCGTCGCCGGGGCGCTGTTACAGACGGTGATCCGCAATCCGCTCGGTGAGCCGCATATCCTTGGGCTGAACGCAGGAGCGGCGCTGGCGGTGGTTGCGACCACCGCGCTTGGGCTTGCTTTCGGGCCTGGGCAACCGCTGATCGCCGCCTGCGGTGCCGGGGCGCTGTTTGCGCTGGTGATGGGTATTGCCAGCGCCGGGAAAAGCGGACTGACGCCGATGAAGGTCACCCTGTGTGGCGTGGCGCTCACCGCGTTTACCTCCTCTCTCACCGCCGCCATTCTGATCCTTGATGAACAAACCCTGTTGGCAATGCGCACCTGGCTTGCCGGGGATCTGGCAGGGCTACGCTGGGAGGCGGTCCGCACTGCGGCGCTGGTGGCAGCGATTGGGCTGGTTCTGTCACTGTGGGTGGCCCCGGCGCTCAATATGCTGGCGCTGGGGGATCAGGTGGCTATCGGGCTGGGGATTTCGCTGGCACGTACCCGTGGCCTTGGGCTTGTTGCCATTGCCTTGTTGTGCGGGGCGGCGGTATCACTGGCCGGGCCGATCGGCTTTGTCGGCCTGGTCGTCCCGCATCTGGTGCGCCGTTTTGCTACCGATGACCTGCGCCCGGGCGTGCCGCTTTGTGCGCTCACAGGGGCGTTACTGTTGCTGCTGGCGGATATCGCCGCCCGTACGCTGGTCGCCCCTCATGAGCTGGCAACCGGGGTGATGACCGCGCTCGTGGGAGCACCGCTGTTTATCCTGCTGGCATCGAGGTTATTCAAATGAGTTCGCTGCTATCGCGCGCAGGCTTTCGTTCGTTTCGTCTGGGGCGTTTTTCCCGTTTATGGCGGCCAAAGACGGCAGTGTGGGGCGCCGTGCTGCTGGTGCTCGCGCTGGGGTTATTACTTTCCGGCCTGATGCAAGGCTCGCTACCGGTTCCCGCATCGGCGATCGGGCGTGCTCTCTTTTTCCCACAGGCACTTAATGCCGAACAGTTGTACATCGTGTGGGATATCCGTTTGCCGCGCCTGCTGATGGCGCTACTGTGCGGCGCCATGCTGGGTATGGCCGGGGCGGCGATGCAGTCGATCACCCGCAATGGTCTGGCGGACCCAGGGCTGCTGGGGGTGAAAGAGGGTAGTAGCGTGGCGGTGCTGGCGTTAATCCTCCTCTTCCCGGCGCTGGGGCTGGCCTGGCGGCCCGTAGTGGGCATGGCCGGCGGCCTGCTGGCGGCGTTGATTGTGCTGCTGCTGGCGCGGGATTTTTCGCGTCCGCGTTTTATTTTGCTCGGTATTGGCGTCTCCTGGACGTTTGCGGCAGGCATCGGGGTGTTTATGACCACCGCCGATGTGCGCGATGTGCAGACCGCGCTGGTGTGGATGGCGGGCAGCCTGCATACCGCCACCTGGCCGCTGCTGGTGGTGGCGACCTGCTGGGCGCTGCCTGCCGCGCTGATTTTGTTTGTTACCGCGCGGGCCTCAGATGTGGCGCTGCTCGGCCATCAGGCCGCCGCCGGGCTGGGCGTGCGGATGGCGTGGCTGATGCGCATTCGTTTTTTTGCTCCGGTGTTACTGACCGCCGCCTGCGTCTCTTGTGCGGGTAGCATCGGTTTTGTCGGGCTGATTGCGCCGCATATGGCGCGTTTTCTGCTGCGCGGCGGCCAGGTGGCGCTGTTGTCCGGCAGTGCGTTGCTCGGTGCGCTGCTGGTGCTGGTGGCCGATTCGCTCGGGCGGCTGGCATTTGCACCGCTGCAAATCCCGGCGGGCATTGTGATTTCATTGACGGGCGGACCATTTTTCCTGCTGTTGCTTTGGCAGCGGCGGGACCGGTTTTAACTCAGGGAGCCGTATGCGTTTACTTTTCGCTTTTTTATTACTGGCGGTGACGGCGGTGCATGCCGAACCCGCGACCCGCACTTTTACCGATGATCTGGGGCGGACGGTGACCGTGCCGCTGCATCCGCAGCGTATTGTCTCGTTGCACGATCTCGATATCACCATTCCGCTGATTGAGCTGGGCGTGCCGCCGGTCGCCAGCCATGGTCGCACCCGGCCCGACGGCAGCCATACGCTGCGCTCCAGTGCGATGTTGACCGGGGTGGATTTTGATAACAGCCAGATCGCGTTTATCGGCACCGCAACCATTGATATTGAAGCCGTGGCGGCGGCAAAACCGGATCTGATCATTACCGAGCCGAGTCGCAATACGCCAGTGGAGCAACTGGAAAAAATCGCCCCGACCGTCAGTATCGATCACCTTGACGGTGGCGCGCCGCGTATCTACAGCAAACTGGCGGAGTTGACCGGCAGTCAGGCGCGACTTGCCATTCTTGAACGTCGCTATCAGGCGCAAATCGCGGCGCTAAAAGCGACGGTGGATGCCGGTAAAATCCGCGTGTCGGTGATTCAGGCCAACCAGGGGAAAATCAACGCCCTGCATACCTATCATTCGCTGGGACGTGTGCTGCGTGATGCCGGGTTCACCTTCCCGCCGCTGATTGAGCGCATCCCGGAGGGCGGACGTATTGATGTCAGCGCGGAGCGGTTGCCGGAGCTGGATGCCGATTTTGTCTTCGCTACCTGGCGTGGGGATACCGGCGGTAAGCCGCAGGATGAGATGGCGGCGATGGATGCGGTAATGCCGGGCTGGTGTAATTTTCTGTCGGCCTGCCGTACCGGGCATTATGTGTTGATTTCACGGGAAGAGGCCATTTCCAACTCCTATGCGGCGCTGGGGCTGATGGCGGCGCAGGTGCAATCGCAGATTGCCGGGCGTCCGTTACCGGGTGCAACGCCATGATGCGCGCAACGAAAAGCAAAGGGCGGGTGGATGTCTATGGCGAGCGCTACCGGGCGCGGGCGCATACGCTGTCGCCACGCTTATTGTCGGTGGCGCGCTACATCCACGAAAACCGGGACGTGGTGCTGGAGCATACGGCCATTGAAATTGCGGCGGCCACGCAAACCTCGGACGCCACGGTGGTGCGCGCGATTCAGGCGCTCGGCTTTGCCGGATTACGCGACCTGAAACAGACGATGGAGCACTGGTTTGGGCCGACGGTGACCTCGGCGGAAAAGATGAGTACCACGGTCGGGGCGCTGTCATGCGATGTTAATTCCGGCATCGATTTTGTGCTCGAAGGGCACCAGTACACCTGCGAGGTGTTATCTGCGCCGGATAACCGTTATGCCATCGCACAGGCTGTCGCCCTGCTGGTGGAGGCGCGTCAGGCGGCCATTTTTGGGATTGGCGCTTCGGGGATTCTGGCCGATTACACCGCCCGCCTGTTCAGCCGCGTCGGGCTGCCCGCGGTGGCCCTCAACCGTACCGGTATTGGGCTGGCAGAGCAGTTGATTAGCCTGCAACGCGGCGATGTGCTGGTGATGATGGCGCAGAAATCGGCCCATCGGGAGGGTCTTACGACCCTGAAAGAGACCAAACGGCTGGGTATTCCGACGATTTTGCTGACCAATGCGCTGGATTCTCGTTTTAGCAAAGAGGCTGACGTGGTGATCCATGTGCCGCGCGGCGGTGAGAAGGGCAAAATCCCGCTGCATGGCACGGTGTTGCTGTGTCTGGAGATGATTGTGTTGTCCGTGGCGTCGGCTACCTCCCAGCGTGCCATCAAAACGGTGAAGCGCATCAATGAGTTTCACCGTGGCCTGAAGCCCGGCGGCAAAAAGGTGTAATTTCGCCGCCGGGCAAGGGGGGATTCCCGGATGGCGGCAGTCGAACTGTCCCCTCGCCCCTTTGGGCAGACGGTTAGGGTGTGAGGAAAATCACCCCACGCCACCCCCCAGGGATTGCCACAACGTTACCCGGTTCTCAAGATCTGTCTGCTGAAGCGAAATCAACCCCTCCTGCGCCGACCACAGCGAACGCTGTGCGGTCAGCACCGATAAATAATCCCCGGTCCCGGCCTGATATTGACGCTGAGCGATATCCAGCGTTTTTTGTTCGGCAGCCACATATTCACGCTGGGCGTCGAGCTGTTCATCCAGCGTCTGGCGGCGGGCGAGGGCATCGGCAACATCTTTAAACGCGCTCTGAATCGTTTTCTCGTAGGTGGCGATCAACCCTTTCTTCTCTGCTTCCGCGTAGCGCAACTGCGCCAGGTTGCTGCCCCCGGTAAACAGCGGCAGCGAAATCGACGGGGCAAACGACCAGACCTTCATACCGTTATTAAACAACGACGACAGGGCTGAACTGCCCACCCCTGCGCTGGCGGTTAACGAAATCGACGGGAAGAAATTCGCCCGTGCCGCACCAATGTTGGCATTGGCGCTTTTCAGGTTGTGCTCCGCTTCCTGAATATCCGGACGGCGCAACAATACCGAAGACGACACCCCCGCAGGCGTCAGCTTGATGCTGTCCTGCGCCAGGCTTTCGAGCGTACCGGGCAGCAGACTTTGCGCCACGGTCGTTCCCGCCAGCAGATTGAGCGCGTTGATATCCTGCGCCACCTGGGTTTTGTAACTGGCGACGCTCGCTCGTGCCTGCTGATAGACCGCCATGGCTTCGCTTACATCTGTCGCCGCCGCCGTCCCCACCTGCTGTTGACGCTTCACAATCGTGAGCGAATTTTGCGCGCTCGCCATTGTCTGCTGCGCCAGCGCCAGGTTGCTGTTATCCGCCGCCAGCGTAATCCACGCGGTGGTGATTTCACCCACCAGCGTCAGGCGGGTGTTTTGCGCGGTATATTCGCTGGCAAGCCAGGTCTCCCGCTGGGCCCGCGCGAGGCTCTGGTTACGGCCAAACAGATCCAGTTCAAAGCTCGACACCGCGCCATTGGCCTCTGCACTGGACGTCACGCCGGTGGCCGCAGTACGGCTGCGGGTGTTGCTCAACTCCGCATTGACGGTGGGGAAGAGCGCGGCCCGATCTTCGGCATAGAGCGCACGTGCCGCATCGATATCGGCAATCGCTTTTTGCACATCGCGGTTTTGGGTGAGCGACAGGCTCACCACTTGCTGCAGGCGGCTGTCATTGACCACCTGCTGCCAGTCGGTGGCGACCGCCTTCGCCTCACCGCTGCTACCCGGCAAAGTGGCAGGAACCGGGGCTGTCGGGCGTTGATAGGTCGGGTCGAGCGACACACAGCCCGCGCTCAGGAGAGCCAAAACAAGCATGCTAATTCGAAACATAATTACTCCTGGCGTTGACGTTTACCGGCGAACAGACGTTTCACCAGCACAAAGAACAGCGGAACAAAGAAGATGGCGAGCAGCGTGGCGGCCAGCGTACCGCCGATGATGCCGGTCCCGATGGCGACACGGCTGTTGGCTCCGGCCCCGGTCGCCACTGCCAGCGGCAGCACCCCGGCGATAAACGCCAGCGAAGTCATCATAATCGGGCGCAAGCGGGTTCGTGCCGCACGCAGCGCCGCCCGGCTCAGGGAATAGCCTTCCTGCACCGCCGCTTCGGCAAACTCGACAATCAAAATGGCGTTTTTCGACGACAGACCGATGGTGGTCAGTAGCGCGACCTGGAAGTAGACGTCATTGTTCAGACCACGCATCCAGGCCGCCAGCGCCGCCCCAAGCAGACCGAGCGGGATAACCAGGATGACCGAAATCGGCACGGACCAACTCTCGTAGAGCGCTGCCAGACAGAGGAACACCACCATGATCGAGATGGCATAAAGGCTCATGGCCTGGCCGCTGGCGAGTTTCTCCTGCAATGACAAGCCGCTCCAGGCCCAGGTAGAGCCGGCGGGCAGATTATTAGCGAGGGTCTCCATTTTGGTCATCGCGACGCCGGAACTGAACCCGCTGGCATTCTCCCCCTGAATTTCATAGGCCGCCGAGCCGTTGTAGCGCACCAGACTTTCCGGGCCATATTCCCAGTGGGTGGTGGCAAAGGCGGAGAACGGCGTCATGCTGTCATCGCTGCCGCGTACGTACCATTTTTTCAGGTCAGACGGCGCGGCGCGAAACGCGCTATCCCCCTGGATATAGACCTTCTTCACGCGTCCACGATCGATAAAGTCATTCACATAGGTCCCGCCCCAGGCGCTGGAGAGCGTATTGCTGACATCGCTGAGCGACAGGCCCAGTGCGACGGCTTTATTGCTGTCGATATCCACCTGCAACTGCGGCATTTGTGGCAGGTCGTTAGCGCGAACGGCTTGCAGCTCCTGGCTTTTGCTGGCCTCGCCAATCAACTGGTTACGCATTTTCAGCAGTTCGTCGCGATCGGTACTGCCACTTGCCAGCAGCTCAAAGGTAAAGCCGTTACTCTGCCCCAGACCGTCCACTGACGGTGGGATCATGGCGAAAATGCTGGCATCGCGGAGAGTGCTTAGCTGCCGGGTGGCCCGCAGGGCGATTGCCTGGGCGGTATTTTCCGCCCCCTTACGCTCTGACCAGTTTTTCAGCGAGACGAAGGCCATCCCGGCGTTCTGGCCGTTACCGCTAAAGCTAAAGCCGGTGACCGTGAAGATGGCGTTGGTATTGGCTTTCTCTTTGGTGAGGAACCAGTCGGTTACTTTGCTGGCGACCGCATTGGTGCGCGGGGCGGTGGCCCCGGCGGGCAGGGTGAACTGCACCATGACAGAGCCCTGGTCTTCGGTCGGCAGGAAACTGCCGGGCAGACGCCACATGACAAACGCCATCGCCGCACAGAGCACGCCATAGGTGGCGATCACGGTCACGGAACGGCGCAAGACGCGCAGGACACGATGCTCGTATTTATTTTCGGTGCGGGCATAGAAGCGATTGAACGCGCCGAAGAAGCCTTTCTTATGGGGCTTACTGTGCTGCATCACCGTGCCGCACAACGCCGGGGTCAGGGTGAGCGCAACAATCACCGACAGGGTCATGGCCGAGATGATGGTGACCGAGAACTGACGGTAGATCACCCCGGTAGAGCCACCAAAGAAGGCCATTGGCAGGAACACGGCGGAGAGTACCAGCGCAATCGCCACCAGCGCACCGGAGATTTCGCCCATCGATTTTTCAGTGGCTTCGCGGGCGGGCAGCCCTTCGTCGCGCATAATACGCTCGACGTTTTCCACCACCACGATGGCGTCATCCACCAGCAAGCCAATCGCCAGCACCATCGCAAACAGCGTCAGGGTGTTAATCGAGTAGCCAAAGAGCGCCAGTACCCCAAAGGTCCCCAATAGCACGACAGGTACCGCCATTGCCGGAATCAGGGTGGCGCGGACGTTTTGCAGGAACAGATACATCACGCAGACCACCAGTACGATGGCTTCGATCAGCGTCTGCACCACATCTTCAATGGAGATTTTGATAAAGTCGGTGCTGTCTTTCGGGTAGGCGACGTCATAACCCTGCGGCATGCTATGACGGAACTCGGCAATTTTATCTTTCACCAGGGTGGCGGTATCCAGGGCGTTCGCGCCAGGAGCCAGCATCACCGCCAGGCCCGCCGCCGGGTGGCCGTTTAGTTTCGCTGTCGCCGAATAGTCTTCGCTGCCCATCTCTACGCGGGCAACGTCGCCGACGCGGACCACCGCACCGTTGGTTTCACTTTTGATGATGATATTGCGGAACTGCTCCACGGTTTGCAGGCGAGACTGCGCACGCACGGTGGCCGTCAGTTGCTGACTGTTTGAGGCCGGCAGCGCACCGATCTTCCCGGCGGAAACCTGCACGTTTTGCGCTTCAATGGCGGTCTGCACATCAGACGGCATCAGCGCATAAGAGGCCAGTTTGTCCGGGTCCATCCAGATACGCATGGCATATTCCGCACCGAACACCTGCAGGCTCCCCACGCCGTTAACGCGCGCGAGCGGGTCCTGCACATTACTCACCAGCCAGTCGGCGATATCGGAGCTGGAAACACGGTCGGTTTTGTCATACATCGCCATGATGAGCAGGAAGCTGCTCTGGGATTTCACCACCGTCACGCCAGATTGGGTGACTTCGGTTGGCAGGCGGGATTCGGCCTGTTGCACCTTGTTCTGTACCTGCACCTGAGCGGTGTCCGGGTCGGTACCCTGTTCGAACGTCACGGTGATGGTCACCTGGCCATCGGAACTGCTGGTGGAGGTGAAATAGAGCAGGTTATCGAGCCCGGTAAGCTGTTGTTCGATAACCTGGGTCACGCTGTTTTCCAGCGTTTGCGCCGATGCGCCGGTGTAGGTGGCGGTGATTTTTATCGAGGGGGGCGCCACGTCCGGGTATTGCGCGATGGGCAGCGTGCGGATAGCCAGCACCCCGGCCATCATGATCAGTATGGCGATCACCCAGGCAAAGACCGGGCGACGCACGAAGAAGCTGGAGAACATCAGGCTTTGCCTCCGTTGTTTTGCACTTCAACGGCTTTCGCCTCTGAACCGGCGGTGACTTTATCGGTACCTTCAACAATCAGCTTGTCGCCGCTTTGCAGCCCTTTCAGGACCAGCCATTTATCGCCGTAGGTGTCACCCGTTTCGACGCTGCGCTGCTCGACCTTATTTTGAGCGTTGACCACCAGCGCCGTGGCATTGCCTTTGCTGTCGCGGGTGATGCCCTGTTGTGGGGCGAGAATGGCGTTTTCCATCACGCCTTCATTGACTCTGGCGCGGACAAACATGCCGGGTAGCAGTTGCTGATGCGGGTTAGGGAAGATAGCGCGCAGGGTGACAGAACCGGTGGCTTCATCCACGGCCACTTCGGTCAGCGCCAGTTTGCCGGTTTCGCTGTAGGTGCTGCCATCTTCCAGAATCAGCGATACATTCAGCGTGCTGTCGTTACTGACGAGCGCCTGCTTACGTAAACGCAGCAGGTCGGCACTGGAGCGGGTGAGATCGACATACATGGTGTCCAGCCCGCGCACGGTGGCCAGCGCCGTGGTTTGTTCGGCAGTGACCAGCGCACCGGGAGTGACAGATGAGATGCCAATCCGCCCACTAATCGGCGACGTGATGGTGGTCCAGTTCAGGTTGATACGCGCGCTTTCCAGCGCCGCCTGTTTGGCGCTGACGCTGGCGCGATCCTGCGCACAGGTAGATTTCGCGTCGTCGGCATCCTGCTGTGATACGCCGTTGTCTTTTACCAGCAGCGCGTAGCGGCGCGCTTTCTGACAGTCGGATTCCACCAGCGATTGCGCCTGTTTGAGTGAGGCATCGGCTTCATTGAAGGCGGCACGATAGCTGGACGGGTCAATCTGATACAGCGGCTGGCCGGCTTTCACGGCGTCACCTTCGGTGAAGAGGCGCTTCTGAATGATGCCGCCAACTTGCGGGCGGACTTCCGCGCTTAGCGAGGCCGAGGTGCGCCCGGTCAGGGTGCTGAATACGGCAAGCGGTTGGCTCTGGAGCGTGACGACCCCGACTTCCGGGGCTGCGTTGTGTTGTGCAGGTGGCGTGGCATTGTCGCAGCCAGTTAATGCGAATAATGCCACGACGGTGGTTTTTATTAACTTCATTATATTTTCCCGGCGTGTAAAAGGCCTGCCCGTTGATAATCAAAGGGCGGCTGGTTGACCATATTTTGGCGATGGCAATACGCCACTTCCGCTATTAGCGGAAATGATGACGGGCGATGTCGTTATACATCGCCTGAAATTCGTTTAATCCCGGATTATTTTTCAGTAAATAACATATGTATTATGTCCTGATATATTTTCTGTAATTGCGCCGGGTCGCATTTTTGTGGCGTCAGGTTTCTAAAAATGGTGCCTTCTATCAGCGACGCCATAATCTCCACGCAGCAGCGGACACGGCTCTCTTCAAGATGCGGGTGCGCCTTTTTCAGGTGGGCGCAGGCGGTTTCATACATGCGCGCATCGGCCTGCGCCATCATTGCTGCAACGCGTGGATTGCGGGTTGCCTCGGCCGCCACTTCCAGCATCAGCGCATCATCGTCGTGGCTGAGCGTTTGCCGCCAGGCTAGCACCTGCGGGATATGCTGAGTCTGGGCGTTGCTTTCCATTTCCGCGATACGGTAGTCGATGATGCGGCGGATCATCTCTTCGATAATGGCGTCTTTACTGGCGAAATAGCGATAAATCTGCCCGACGCTCAACTGAGCCTCCAGCGCGATTTGCGACATGCTGGCCGCGTGAAAACCGCTGGCACGAAAGCAGCGCCGCGCCGCGACAATGATTTCGTCCTGGCGCATCTGATGGCGTTCTTGCTGCGAGACTTTTTGTGTCATGCCGGGCTCCGGGTAGTGGTGTTGAGAATGATCGTTCTCATTTACCGTAAGAATATATGAATTTTGCGCCAGGCGTTAAGCATTTTCTGGGGAGATAATATGGATTTACAAAAGTCCATATTGTGGAGAAATAATGAAGAAGATAATGGGGGAATTAAGGAGAAAGGTATCGATAAGCCATTGGGAATATTAATGGGGGTAATATCCATAATATTTGTGTGTATCATTAATTAGCGTTGCGCTAATGAAGTAAGAATATGGTTCAACTTTCACCTTTGAGAGCAGACCAGGACACGGCTTACGCTCTCAGATATCGAAGGGAAACGCAGTATGTCTGTTTGACCTGGAGGTTTTTTTGTAAGCATGAAGATGAGAGTGGAGAAGTGGCATCCATGCGTTATGCTTTTCACGCGTCCTGGATAGGTCATCTATACCGAGACCAGGTGATCAGTGGAGGTGATGGTGCCGAAGCCCACTGGTTGGTAGTAATCTGAAAGGGAATATCATTATGGCTGACAATACCTCACAGTTTTCTGGCGTATCAGGTTCCGTGGGGACGTCCGGAATGAACAATCCGAATGACGTGAAAGCGTTGCAAAAGATGATTATTGATGCCGGATATAATCACATCCGTGGAAATAATATCCGTTCTACAGGTAAATACGATCCGGAAACAGAGGCGGCCATCGTTTGGTATCAGCGCCTGCTCAACATGTCACCATCCGGACTTATACATCCCGTAGAAACTATGTTTTTTTCTATGTTTGCTCAGTCCATTTCTCCGGGCTGGAGGCCGCGCCATGTGGCGGGACCTTTAAACGTCAAAGAAGGACAGATTACCTTTGACGCTGAAGGAAAAGATTATATTACAGCTGTGGAACCGTTTCGCCAGCCCAAGCATATACGTCAGTTCTCGCGAATTCTTCATTGGCCAGAAGGTGATTCTGGTGTGACTATTGGTCGTGGTTATGACATGAAAAAACGTAGCGCCGGAAGAATTCTCACGGAAATGAGGCAAAGCGGTATTGAGGAGTATAGGGCCATAATTTGTTCTAAAGCTGCGGGACTGTATGGACGTAATGCTTTTAAATTTGTAAAAGATTATGGCCCTTTGGTTGGGGAAATAACACATATACAGCAAATACAACTCTTTGATATTTCTTACAGTGAAAAACGCGAATATGCCAAATTTTTTTATAAACAAACTTCTTTAGATATTGGAAATGATATATTATGGGGGCAATTAGATTTGAAAATAAGAGATGTAATTGTCGATATATTTTTTCAGGGTGTTCACGATGTTACTGGTTTAATTAAATCGGCGATAAAAGGAAGAATCGAACTCATTAATTATATTAAAGCTGACTCAATATATATGAGCTATGAGTCAAACCGTCAAAGAATAAGGTATTTGCAATGAAATATTTACGTGCAACGCTGGCGCTCCTGTTTCTGATGCCTGTAGTTTCATATGCGGCTCTTTATGAAGGGATGGAGAGGGATGTTTGCTTTAAAAATCAGAGCAATATACATATTGCTTATGATTGTCTGTCAAAAAAATCGGCGGAATCCTCTCATGCTCTGGATAATATTATTGCTGAGACGAATAAGCAAATAAAAATTAACAATCCAGGTCCGGTCTTCCGCAGCGAAGATCCGAAATTGACGATAGGGGATATCTACAGTAAATCATTTCTGGCTGCACAAGTGGACTGGAAAGCATATAGAGAAAATTTATGCCTGGCTGTCGCGTCACAAATAGGTGAGGATGCAAATGACTACCAGTCATATATTGATCAATGTGTGATTAATTTGAATAAGCGGCATGTTGAAGAAATAAAGATGATGGATATTAAATCTGGGCATAACTGAAATGGCTGGGCTGAAAAGTTACGGTAAGGTCTGTTGTTATTTTGGGATAAACGGCTCCTGAATTCTTAACGTGAGGCGTGGTGATTGAGAGATCCCCCGGTGGCGCTGCACTTGCCGGGGCTACGTGGTAGATACTGTGAACGTCTGCAACCTTTTTAGCCAGGCTGACCCGTTTCCCAGCATGACAACCACAGCGACATCTTTGTGTCCCCCTGGCACGTTCACGGGTTCTGTCGCGACAGAAAAGCAAGGAACATAAGGTGAACGGAATGACCATCAGAGCCGCATTTTCCCCCTCACCCTGGCCCTCTCCCTTGTACGGTCCGGAGACATAGTGAACGCTTGTTCGGGGACATGGTAGACACTTACAACTGAGGCATAAGAACCCGTTTATGGAGTCACTTATGCCCTGGGATGCGAGAGATACCATGTCATTACGTTCTGAGTTTGTACTGTTCGCCTCGCAGGACGGGGCGAACCTCCGGGCACTCTGCCGTCATTTCAACATTTCGCCTTCCACCGGCTACAAGTGGCTTCGCCGGTGGACTGAGGACGGTGCAGCCGGTCTTGCCGACCGTTCACGGGTGCCTCTCCATTCGCCCCGGCGAACCGATGACAGCATTACGGACCTGTTGCGCATGGCCCACTGCGCCCATGACCGCTGGGGCGCCCGCAAGATTAAGCGCTGGCTTGAGGACCGCGGACACGTGCTG
>NZ_JBEULY010000018.1:0-81513 GCF_040578655.1 Phytobacter sp. RSE-02
TGATCGGCGAACATACCGATTATAACGACGGGTTTGTGCTGCCCTGTGCCATCGATTACCAGACCGTGATCAGTTGTTCACCGCGTCAGGATCGTACCGTGCGCGTTATCGCCGCCGATTACGACAACCAGCAGGATGAATTCTCACTCGATGCCCCCATTGTGACCCACCCTTCACAGCAGTGGTCAGACTATGTGCGTGGCGTGGTGAAGCATCTGCAAAAACGTGACAACAGCTTTGGCGGCGCGGACCTGGTGATCAGCGGTAACGTGCCGCAGGGCGCGGGCCTGAGCTCGTCCGCCTCGCTGGAAGTGGCGGTCGGCACCGTGTTTCAGCAGTTGTACCACCTGCCGCTGGACGGCACGCAAATCGCCCTGAACGGCCAGGAAGCGGAAAACCAGTTTGTCGGCTGTAACTGCGGCATTATGGACCAGCTCATCTCGGCGCTGGGTAAAAAAGGCAGCGCGCTGCTGATCGACTGCCGCTCGCTGGGCAGCAGGGCGGTCTCCATGCCGGAGGGCGTCTCCATCGTCATCATTAACAGTAACTTCAAACGCACCCTGGTGGGCAGCGAGTACAACACCCGTCGCGAGCAGTGCGAAACCGGCGCGCGTTTCTTCCAGCAAAAAGCGCTGCGTGACGTGAATATCGATCAGTTCAACGCCGTCGCGCACGAACTGGATCCGGTGGTTGCCCGCCGCGTCCGCCACGTGCTGACCGAGAATGCGCGTACCGTGGAAGCCGCCAGCGCGCTGGAAAAAGGCGACCTGCAGCGTATGGGCGTCCTGATGGCGGAATCCCATGCCTCCATGCGTGATGATTTCGAAATCACCGTACCGCACATCGACACTCTGGTGGAGATCGTGAAAAACACCATCGGCGATAAAGGCGGCGTGCGCATGACCGGCGGCGGATTTGGCGGCTGCGTGGTCGCGCTGGTGCCGGAAGCGCTGGTGCCTGCGGTGAAAGAGGCCGTTGCGGCACAGTACGAAGCTAAAACCGGCATTAAAGAAACCTTTTACGTGTGCAAACCTTCACAGGGAGCGGGACAGTGCTAAATGAATCTTCCGGGGCAGCGCCAGATGGACTGCCCTTCCGTCTGATTACCCTGCGCAACAGCGCAGGGATGGTGGTCACCGTCATGGACTGGGGCGCAACGTTGCTGTCAGCACGGGTCCCGCTTTCCGATGGCTCAGTGCGTGAAGCGCTGCTCGGTTGTGCCACCCCCGAACATTATATCCATCAGAACGCCTTTCTGGGCGCCTCGGTGGGGCGCTACGCGAACCGTATCGCCAAAAGCCAGTTTATCCTCGACGGGGAAACTTATACGCTCGTGCCAAGCCAGGGTGAAAACCAGTTACACGGCGGCCCGGAAGGGTTTGATAAGCGCCGCTGGCGGATTGAGCGACAAAATGACAGTGAAGCGCTGCTCTCATTAACCTCGCCTGATGGCGACCAGGGTTTTCCTGGTAAAGTGAACGCCAGCGTGCTTTATCGCCTTGGCGAAGATAACCGCCTCGCTATCGAGTATCGCGCGACCACGGATAAACCTTGCCCGGTGAATCTGACCAACCACGCCTACTTTAACCTTAACGGCGATCAGAGCGACGTGCGCAGCCACAGGCTGCAATTGCTGGCGGATGCTTATCTACCGGTCGACAGCATGGGTATCCCGGTGGGCGACCTGAAAAACGTGGCGCAGACCAGCTTTGATTTCCGCCAGCCGAAAACGCTGGCACAGGATTTCTTAAGCGATGACGATCAGCGCGTGGTAAAAGGTTACGATCATGCGTTTTTGCTGCAAGCCAAAGGCGATACCAGCCAGCCTGCCGCACACGTCTGGTCGGCGGACAATAAGCTGCAAATGTCTGTTTATACCTCTGCCCCGGCGCTACAGTTTTACTCCGGGAATTTCCTTGAAGGGACACCCGCACGCGGCAATACGGCCTACAGTGCGTGGCAGGGTCTGGCGCTGGAAAGCGAGTTTTTACCCGACAGCCCGAACCGCCCGGACTATCCTCACGGCAGTTGTATTCTGCAACCCGGCGATGAATATGTCAGCCTGACGGAATATCACTTTATTCCCGCCTGATAACAAACCCTCCACGCGGAGGGTTTTTTTTGCCCATTTCGCTGAAATATCGGCCAATCATCGACAAAATGGTAACCACTAATTCACAAGCACCTTACACTGGGCCACTATTTTCGCTATGGTTAAGGGTAATCGTTGCTGCTGGTCATTACAGGGCAATATAATGAGAATTGTTATCATTCAATCAGGCTTATGAAGGAGTAAGTGTATGGCTGTTACTAAACTGGTTCTGGTTCGTCACGGCGAAAGCCAGTGGAACAATGAAAACCGCTTCACCGGTTGGTACGACGTTGATCTGTCCGAGAAAGGCGTTAGCGAAGCCAAAGCAGCAGGTAAACTGCTAAAGGATGAAGGCTTCAGCTTCGACTTTGCGTATACCTCTGTGCTGAAACGTGCCATCCACACCCTGTGGAATGTGCTGGACGAACTGGATCAGGCATGGCTGCCGGTAGAGAAATCCTGGAAACTGAATGAGCGTCACTACGGTGCGCTGCAGGGTCTGAACAAAGCAGAAACCGCTGAGAAATACGGTGACGAGCAGGTGAAACAGTGGCGCCGCGGCTTTGCTGTTACGCCACCGGAGCTGACGAAAGATGACGAGCGCTTCCCGGGCCACGATCCGCGTTATGCAAAACTGACTGAGAAAGAGCTGCCGACCACCGAGAGCCTGGCGCTGACTATCGAACGCGTTGTGCCTTACTGGAACGAAACCATTCTGCCGCGCCTGAAAAGCGGTGAGCGCGTCATCATCGCCGCACACGGCAACTCCCTGCGTGCACTGGTGAAATACCTGGATAACATGGGTGAAGACGAAATCCTCGAACTGAACATCCCGACTGGCGTGCCGCTGGTTTACGAGTTCGACGAAAACTTCAAGCCTATCAAACACTATTACCTGGGGAACGCCGACGAGATCGCTGCAAAAGCGGCTGCCGTAGCCAACCAGGGTAAAGCGAAATAATTTTCGCAAAGCATAAAAAAGCGTGGAGCAATCCACGCTTTTTTTCTTTGTGGCGCCAATACACAAAATCATTGGAGGCTATGTCGGGGCGGCAAAGAAAGAAATCCCCGAGAGCATAGATAACTCTGTGACCGGGGTTTCTGAGTGCAGCCAATAAAGAGACAGGCTTAAGGATGAAGTGTAGTTACTGGCGACGCGCTTTTACTGCTGCCGCTAGTTGGCGCAGGACCGTGTCGGTATCTTCCCAGCCAATGCAGGCATCGGTCACGCTCTTGCCATAGACCAGCGGCTCGCCACTTTCGAGACTCTGATTGCCTTCCACCAGGTGGCTTTCAATCATCACGCCAATAATTGCTTTCTCGCCATCAGCAATCTGCTGACAGACATCTGCCCCCACTTCCATCTGCTTTTTGAACTGCTTGCTGGAGTTCGCATGGCTGAAATCAATCATCACCTGTGCAGGCAGACCGGCTTTTTCCAGCCCCACTTTCACTTCTGCCACATGTTTTGCACTGTAGTTCGGCTCTTTACCACCGCGCAGAATGATATGGCAGTCGCCATTCCCGCTGGTGTTAACAATCGCGGAGTGACCCCATTTGGTCACGGAGAGGAAGCAGTGTGGCGCTCCCGCCGCATTGATCGCGTCAATGGCGACTTTGATGGTGCCGTCAGTGCCGTTTTTGAATCCCACCGGGCAAGAAAGACCAGAGGCCAGCTCACGGTGAACCTGGGATTCAGTGGTACGTGCGCCAATAGCGCCCCAGCTCATCAGGTCGGCAACGTACTGCGGGGTGATCATGTCAAGAAATTCACCGGCAGCCGGTAATCCGCTGTCATTGATATCCAGCAATAACTTACGCGCAATGCGCAGGCCATCGTTGATTTGGAAGCTGTTATCCATATGCGGATCGTTGATGAGCCCTTTCCAGCCGACGGTGGTGCGCGGTTTTTCAAAGTAAACGCGCATCACAATTTCCAGCTCACCCTGAAGCTCTTCACGCAGCGTCAGCAGACGCGCTGCGTACTCCTTGGCTGCAGCCGGATCGTGAATAGAGCACGGGCCAATCACCACCAGCAGGCGATCGTCATTGCCTTTCAAAATTTTGTGAATCGCTTTGCGGGCATGAGAGACCGTTTTGGCCGCAGTTTCGGTAGCAGGAAACTTCTCAAGGAGCGCGACAGGAGGTAATAACTCGTTGATCTCTTTAATGCGTAAATCGTCGTTCTGATAATTCATGATCGTTCCAGCGTTGCCATACTTATTTTAATGAATGCAATCTCTCCAATCTAACTTGTCAGTCAGGTAGTGTAAACGCGAATTTACAGTTCAGGCAGAAAATTCCTGGAATGCCCCTAAAAACCGCCAGAAAGTAGCGAATAGCGATAACGACGCTACACTTTTTAAGTGTTAATACTTAGTTTGTTTTATTTTTCAATATTATATTCTGCCATAATCGGCAATATATAACATGTTTCACTACTGAGCGTGATAGTTCGTTCGCGCATGTCAGGCCGATGATTCGTATCGGTAAACAATGACCAGAACAGGAGCATCATGATGAAAATGAATAAATTAGCGACACTTTTCTTGACGACAACTCTGACCCTGGCAAGCGGTGCGGCATTCGCTGCGGATTCTACCTCTCAAAACAATAATGGTCAGGCAAACGCCGCCGCCAGTGCGGGACAGACAGCACCGGATGCGAAAGAGAACCTTGCGCCAAATACCTCAACAAATGGTTCTGATTCTTCAGGCATGAAACTGAACACTGAGAAACACACCAACTCTCATGTCGGTACTCAGCACATGACAAAAGATGAGATCCATAAAAACTCTCAGTGTAAAGACGGTAAGTGTCCGGATATCAATAAGAAAGTTCAGACCGGTAACGGTATTAACAATGACACAGATACCAAAACCGACGGCACGACGCAGTAAAAATAGTCTGCGGCCAAAATGGGGAGAGCTTCGGCTCTCCTCAATTTTTTCTGCTGATTAGCAAAAGATCTGCAATGATGTAAGACGCTGCTAACGCCAATTACACGGGACGGCTCATTATGGCGCATTCGCATTCACACTCTCACTCTCACCTGCCTGCTGACGCCAATGCGCGGCGATTACTTCTGGCCTTTAGCGTCACAGCATTGTTCATGCTGGTCGAGGTGGTTGGGGGACTGGTTTCAGGCTCACTGGCGTTACTGGCCGATGCCGGGCATATGCTGACGGATGCTGCTGCACTCTTTTTTGCCCTGCTGGCAGTGCATTTTGCCCACCGCCCCTCAGGACCCCGACGCACTTTTGGCTGGCTTCGCCTGACCACGCTGGCTGCCTTTGTTAATGCTATTGCGCTTGTATTGATTACTTTTTTTATCGTCTGGGAAGCCATTCAGCGCTTTTACCATCCTCAACCCGTGGCAGGTATGACAATGATGGTGATTGCCGTCATGGGATTGCTGGCGAATATCCTGGCATTCTGGCTGCTGCATCGTGGTAATGAAGAACGGAATTTGAATGTCCGGGCGGCAGCCCTGCATGTGCTTGGCGATCTGCTGGGTTCCGTGGGTGCCATTGCCGCTGCGCTGATCATTATGTTTACCGGCTGGACACCCGCCGACCCGATACTTTCGATACTGGTCTCGGTGCTGGTCTTACGCAGCGCGTGGGCACTATTGCGTGAAAGCGTCAATGAATTGCTGGAGGGGGCGCCCACTTCACTGGATATCAACGCCCTGAAACGGCATCTGCGGCGGGCCATTAGCGAAGTGCGCGATGTCCATCATGTGCATGTCTGGCTGGTGGGAGAAAAAGCGCTGATGACGTTACATGTCCAGGTTATTCCACCACACGATCACGACGGACTACTGCGGCAAATTGAACATTTTCTGGTGCATCACTATCAGATTGAGCATGTCACCATCCAGATGGAGTACCAGCCTTGTAGTGGGCCTGACTGCCATCTCAGCGAGACGCAGCCAGACCAAAGCCATTCACACCATCATTAGTTTGAGAACGCGTGAGAGCCGCGCTCACGGGCGCTATTTATCCACATCCGGCTACCGTTGAGTGCGATAAAGGTCAAAATCATATATTCCAGCGACATGGCCCAGACGCCTTGCAGGGCAAAAATCACCACGCTGATGACATTGATAATGACCCACAGCAGCCAGTTCTCGACATATTTCCGCGTCATCAAAACCATGGCGACGATGGAAAGTACCATCATGCAGGAATCCCAGAACGGGAAGGCGTCTGGCTGCAGTTCGGGCATCGCCACATTCAGCCCCACCGTCTGCATCATCGAGACCGCCACGCGCGTGAGCACCGCAAAGACCGGATCGATAAAGAAAGTCATAAAACCGATAGCAAGCGCGCAGACCACCAGCCAGGCTAAAGCCTTGGGTAAAGGCAACCAGCGGATTTGCAGAACTGCCTCGTTGGCGGTTGTTTGCCGCGACCAGGCGTACCAGCCGTAGATATTGGCGGCAAAGAAAAAAAGCTGGAGCAACAGGCTGGCGTAGAGCTGGATCTGGAAGAAGATAATGGCAAACAGCGTTACGTTGATTAAGCCAAATGCATAATTACTGATTTTTTCCAGGCTGGCGAGCCAGATGCATAACAGTCCCGCCACCGTCCCTACTGCTTCAATCCATGACAGATCGTAGCCTCCGGCGCCGATCGGGATATGTACCAAGATATTCTGCGTGCTAAAAAAATCCATCTTTTCCCCAGAGCGTATTCCTACGCATTTTTCCTCATTAAGAACGTAGTGTAGCCGCAAAATCCAACATACGGTTCAGTGGCAACAACGCGCCTTCACGCAGCGCGGCGTCGACATGGATCTCGTGCGCCACGCCACCGTTCTCCAGCCCTTCGGCAATAGCTTTCAGACCATTCATTGCCATCCACGGGCAGTGAGCACAGCTACGGCAGGTTGCTCCCTCCCCGGCGGTCGGCGCCTCAAGTAACTCTTTCTCTGGCACCGCCTGCTGCATTTTATAAAAGATACCGCGGTCAGTGGCGACAATCAGTTGCTTATGTGGAAGTGTTTTTGCGGCATTGATCAACTGGCTGGTGGAACCGACCGCGTCGGCCAGTTTGACCACAGAGTCCGGAGATTCCGGGTGCACCAGGATGGCGGCATCCGGATAAAGCGCCTTCATGCGAATCAGCGCCTGTGTTTTAAATTCGTCATGTACAATGCAGGCCCCTTGCCAGCACAGTACATCCGCACCCGTTTGTTTCTGTACGTAGCTGCCGAGATGGCGATCAGGCGCCCAGATGATTTTCTCGCCGAGGCTATCCAGATGTTCAATCAACTCAACGGCAATACTGGATGTCACAACCCAGTCAGCACGGGCTTTCACTGCCGCTGAGGTGTTGGCGTACACTACAACGGTACGGTCCGGATGCGCATCGCAAAAAGCGCTGAACTCCTCAATCGGACAGCCCAAATCCAGCGAACACTCTGCGTTGAGTGTCGGCATAAGGATGGTTTTTTCGGGACTGAGGATTTTGGCGGTTTCACCCATAAAGCGCACGCCCGCGACCAGCAGCGTTGAGGCCGGATGTTTGGCTCCAAAACGCGCCATCTCAAGTGAGTCAGAAATACAGCCGCCCGTCTCTTCCGCCAGTTGCTGAATTTCCGGGTCCGTGTAGTAATGTGCAACCATCACGGCATCACGCTCTTTTAACAAGCGTTTGATTTTTTCCCGATAAAATTCTTTTTCATCACGGCTCAGCGGAAGAGGCTTAGGGGGAAAAGGATAGATTGCGGCTTGCGGATCGAACATTACGCTCATCATGCTTACTCGTTTTACTGGCTTAACAAAATGCCTTTCTTTTACGACAGCGCGGCAAAGGTAAGGCGAATGTGTTTTATATACTAAACAAGATAGCGGATTAAGGGGTAAAAGTCACAAGAAATGAACGGATGGGTGATGAAGTGCAAGGGAAAGCGATAAATCGGCTCATTGCAAATAGCAAAAAAGCGCCGCCAGCGCCATTTTTACATTGGTGGGTCGTGCAGGATGACTCGGCTTCGCCTCGCCCTCCGGGCCGTCGCCGCAGGCGGCTCCGTTGTCTCACTGCGTTCGACCCGAACCTGCTGCAGGTGTACTCGTCTCATCCTGAGACTCACCCTCCGGGCCAACGCTATCGCGTTGTTCAAAATTGTTCCCGACAATTTTGTCGAATCTTTTATATCGCAGATAGCAAAAAAGCGCCGCCAGCGCCATTTTTACATTGGTGGGTCGTGCAGGATGACTCGGCTTCGCCTCGCCCTCCGGGCCGTCGCCGCAGGCGGCTCCGTTGTCTCACTGCGTTCGACCCGAACCTGCTGCAGGTTCGAATCTTTTATATCGCAGATAGCAAAAAAGCGCCTTTAGGGCGCTTTTTTACATTGGTGGGTCGTGCAGGATTCGAACCTGCGACCAATTGATTAAAAGTCAACTGCTCTACCAACTGAGCTAACGACCCCAGGCGGGATTTTACTGCTTTAATCATTCAGAGTGGTGGGTTGTACAGGATGACTCGGCTTCGTCTCGCCCTACGGGCCGTTGCTGACGCAACGTTATCCTTCACGTCCTCTACCAGTGACCACCTTGGAATTGGTGGGTCGTGCAGGATTCGAACCTGCGACCAATTGATTAAAAGTCAACTGCTCTACCAACTGAGCTAACGACCCATACGGGTGTCATCTGAAAGATTTTTACTCGGAACCACATAAAGCTGTGGATCGTGCAGGATGACTCGGCTTTGCATCGCCATTCGGCCGTTGCTAACGCAACGAGATCCTTCACGTTTAACACTGGAGTAAAGCGTTAAATTGGTGGGTCGTGCAGGATTCGAACCTGCGACCAATTGATTAAAAGTCAACTGCTCTACCAACTGAGCTAACGACCCGAGTGGTGGGTGATGACGGGATCGAACCGCCGACCCCCTCCTTGTAAGGGAGGTGCTCTCCCAGCTGAGCTAATCACCCGATACTACGCTGGATACTGACTTAGTGGTGGGTCGTGCAGGATGACTCGGCTTCGCCTCGCCATACGGGCCGTTGCTGACGCAACGTTATCCTTCACGTTTTACTATCGCGTTCCACCAGAACGATTGGTGGGTCGTGCAGGATTCGAACCTGCGACCAATTGATTAAAAGTCAACTGCTCTACCAACTGAGCTAACGACCCACTTTTGCGTTGCTTTTGGTTTGTTTGATATCCCGTGGCAACGGCGGCATATATTACTGATTTAAGAACGCAGCGCAACAAGAATTTCGAGGAAGATCACCTGACTGCTTATGATTCACGCGACAAGACCAGAAAAAAAGCGATTTCTGGTCATGTGCTATTCATCACATAGAACCGAGACGTTTCTGCGCCTGTTTTGCACCTTCGGTACCCGGATACTTCGCGACCACCTGCTGGTAAACGGCTTTCGCCTTCGCCGTGTCACCTTTGTCTTGCATGATCACGCCGACTTTAAACATCGCATCTGGCGCTTTCGGTGATTTGGGGTAATTTTTCACCACGGAGGCAAAATAGAACGCCGCATCATCCTTTTTACCCTTGTTGTAATTCAACTGCCCCAGCCAATAGTTGGCATTCGGAACATAGGTTGAATCAGGGTATTTTTTAACAAAGTTCTGGAATGCGGCAATCGCGTCATCCTGGCGAGATTTATCCTGTACCAGGGCAATCGCTGCATTGTAATCGGTATTGGCATCACCGCTTTGTACCGGTGCGCCAGAGGTTGCCGCTTCGTCAGGCGCTGCCTGTGCCGCTGCCCCACCCTGATCGCCCGAAGCCTGCTGCGTTTGACCTGCCGCACCGCCGTTACTCAGACTACCGATCTGCTGCTGAATTTGCTGCTGACGTTCAACAACCTGATTAAGCTGGTACTGACTTTCCTGAATTTGGCCACGCAGGGTGTCAATATCCGCCTGGTTATCAGCGAGTTGTTGCTGGAGTTGAGTTAAAAGCTGGCTGTGAGCATTAGAAATACGCTCGAGTTGAGTGACACGGTCTTCGACCGAGCCTGAGCCGACACTACTGATTGGCGCTTGAGCATTAGCGGCCCAGGGGGCCGCTATGCCAACCAGTAACGACAGACTCAATAAATGATGTCTGAGGTTACTGCTCATGCAATTCTCTTAGTAAACCAGTACGGCACGACGGTTTTTAGCGTAAGCCGCTTCGTCATGACCCAGTACTGCAGGTTTTTCTTTACCGTAAGAAACGATGGAGATCTGGTCAGCGGTAACACCTTTACCCTGCAGGTACATTTTAACGGCGTTAGCACGACGTTCGCCCAGGGAGATGTTGTATTCCGGAGTACCACGTTCGTCCGCGTGACCTTCTACGGTGACTTTGTAAGACGGGTTGCTACGCAGGAAGTTAGCGTGCGCGTCCAGCATCGCAGCGAAATCAGAACGGATGTCATACTTGTCCAGATCGAAGTAGACGATGTTGTTCTGCTGCAGCTGCTGCATCTGCAGACGAGCTTGCTCTTCAGAAGACATGTTACCGTTGCCGTTCATACCAGTGCCCGCACCCAGCATACCTTCGCCATTCTGGTCGTTGGTTGCTTTTTTAGAAGAACAGGCCGCGATTGCCATGATCGGCATAACCAGCATCAGGCCTTTCAGCACTTTGTTCAGTTGCATTTCGTTAATTCCTTTAATTACCAATTATTATTTAGACAGATACGGCGACCAGGCAGGGGATTTCACCTGTCCATCAGACGCCGGAATACGCGCTTTGAAACGCCCATCTGTAGAAACCAGATTCAGCACGGATCCCATCCCCTGAGAAGAGCTGTAGATTACCATCGTGCCGTTAGGTGCCAGACTCGGCGATTCATCCAGGAACGTTGACGATAAAACCTGCACGCCACCCGCTACCAGATCCTGCTTGGCAATGTGTTGCTGACCGCCATCGGAGCTCACCATTACCATAAACTTACCGTCAGAACTTACGTCAGCATCCTGGTTTTGTGAACCCTGCCAGGTGATACGCTGCGCAGCGCCGCCGTTAACGTTAATTTTATAAACTTGTGGACGACCTGCCTGGTCGGAAGTAAACGCCAGATTCTGGCTATCCGGGAACCAGGTAGGTTCAGTGTTGTTGCTGCGACCGTCAGTGACCTGACGGATTTGACCAGACCCCAGATCCATCACGTAGATGTTCAGGCTACCGGTTTTTGACAGCGCAAAGGCAATCTTAGAACCATCCGGAGAGAATGCCGGCGCACCGTTGTGACGCGGGAAAGACGCAACCTGACGAATCGCAGTGCTGGACAGATCCTGAATCACCAGCGCAGAACGACCACTTTCGAAGGTCACATACGCCAGTTTAGAGGCATCTGGCGACCACGCCGGAGACATCAGCGGCTGCGAAGAGCGATGAACGACAGCAGTGTTGAAACCATCGTAATCAGAAACGCGCAGTTCGTACGGGAACTGGCCGCCACTGCTCTGCACGACATACGCGATACGGGTGCGGAATGCACCTTTAATGCCGGTCAGTTTCTGGAACACATCGTCACTGGCAGTGTGCGCGCCATAGCGCAGCCACTGTTTGCTGACGTTGAAGGAGTTCTGTGCCAGTACGGTACCCGGCGCACCGCCAGTGTCGACCAACTGGTAAGCCACTTTATAGGTGCCATCCGGGTTCGGACTGACCTGGCCCACAACGACGGCATCAATACCCAGTGCAGACCATGCTGCGGGCTGAACTTCCTGGGCCGTCGCCGGCTGCTGAGGCAGACGAGAACGATCCAGAGGATTGAATTTACCGCTGTTACGCAGATCCGACGCCACGATATTGCCGATATCCTCAGGCGCGCCGCCAGGGCCTGCCCACTGGAAGGGCACAACACCGATTGGGCGTGCCGAGTCCACCCCCTGGGTGATCTCGATACGTACTTCTGCGTGCAGCACCGCTGCCCACAGCATCAGAAAACCAAACGCTACACGTAATGCCTGCTTCATCTCATCTCCCTTATCCGGGCGGAAAACCCGCGATAATTTAGCAGAATGTTAACAAACTCAATTATACAAAACTACCGAAACACAGGGACTAACTTAGTCTGTTTTCCCTGCCCGTGCAGAAGAATTCGTAACTAAGGTTTAAAGTCCAGAGGTACATTTCTAAAGACCTTATAGACCTCAGCCGTTGGCGGTTTAGGGAACTTCGACATACGATTTGTCGCGGCTAACATCGCCTGACAAAACGCTGGGTCGCCCCCCTCCTGCGCCACTGAGAGCAAAGTGCCGTCTTCTGCAATTTTCACACGCAACGTACAGGTTTTGCCCGCATAAGTGTCCCAGTCATACAGATGGCCTTTAATCGCCGCCTGCACTTGAGACATATAAGCACTGATATCAGCCTGAGACGCTCCGCCTTGACCTGCCTTACTTCCTTTAGCAGGTGAATCGCCACCTGTGGTACCACTGGAATGACCTTTCGGCGCATTCTTACCGGAACTCAGATCGCCCAGCAGATCGTCAACGCCTGACGCGGCAGCCGCTTTCTCTGCAGCCGCTTTCTTGGCTGCAGCAGCTTTCTCGGCAGCGGCTTTCTTGTCGGCAGCAGCCTTCTCAGCAGCCGCTTTCTTATCTGCAGCGGCCTTCTCAGCAGCAGCGGCTTTTTCAGCGGCGGCTTTCTCTGCCGCTGCCTTCTCGGCAGCCGCGGCTTTTTCAGCGGCGGCCTTCTCTGCTGCGGCTTTTTTCGCAGCGTCCGCAGCCGCTTTCTTCTCAGCATCCTGCTGAGCTTTCTTCGCGGCTTCTGCTTCGGCTTTCTTCTGAGCATCGGCTGCAGCTTTGGCCGCTTCTGCTTCGGCTTTTTTCTTCGCATCAGCCGCCGCTTTAGCTGCATCGGCTTCTGCTTTTTTCTGTGCATCTGCCGCCGCTTTCTTCGCGGCTTCCGCGGCTTCTTTTGCCTGTGCATCCGCTTTCGCTTTTGCATCAGCAGCGGCTTTTGCTGCAGCTTCTTCCGCCTGTTTTTGCGCTTCCTGCGCTTTCTTCGCGGCGTCTTCTGCTTTTTTCTGTTCTGCGGCCTGCTCACGGGCAGCTTCTTGCGCCTGCAAACGTTCCTGCTCAAGCTGTTTTAAGCGCTCCTGCTCGGCAGCCTGTTTTTCACGCAGTTCTTCTGCCTGCTGCTGGGCCTGCTTGTCACGCTGCTCTTGCGCACGCTTTGCGCTGGCCTGTTGCTGCTGCTGACGGTTGTAATTCTGGACAACGGCACCGGGATCGACCATTACCGCATCAATAGAAGAACCGCCGCCGCCACCCGCAGAAGCATCAATATTTTCATCAAACGAACTCCAGATCAGCAGTGCAACCAGAATCACATGCAACACCGCCGAAATGATTATCGCTCGTTTAAGTTTGTCGTTTTGTTCGGTTGCCTTTGACACTCTCGGTTCCCAAAAACTGCCGCCTGTTAAGCCGGTGATCAGATAGGCTGCGTCATCAAGCCAACCGATTTAACACCCGCGCTGTGTAACAGGTTTAGCGCTTTAATGATTTCATCGTAAGGCACTTCTTTTGCGCCACCGATCAAGAAAACGGTTTTCGGATTTGATTGCAGGCGACGCTGCGCTTCTGCAATCACTTGCTCTGGCGGTAGCTGATCCATGCGATCTTTTTCCACCACCACGCTGTATTGTCCGACACCGGAAACCTCAATAATGACCGGAGGATCGTCATTGGTGCTGACGGTTTTCGACTCTGTCGCATCCGGCAGGTCAACCTCCACGCTCTGGGTGATGATCGGTGCGGTTGCCATAAAGATCAGCAACAGCACCAGCAGCACGTCCAGCAGCGGAACAATATTGATTTCGGATTTGAGGCCACGACTGTTACGGCTGCCCCGTCCACGCGTTCTGGCCATGGTTTACCCCTTGTTGCTCTCGGTGCTGGTAAACGCCTGACGATGCAGAATAGCCGTGAACTCTTCCATAAAGTTGTCGTAGTTCAGCTCCAGTTTGTTCACGCGCTGGTTCAGGCGGTTGTAGGCCATTACCGCCGGAATCGCTGCGAACAGGCCGATTGCGGTGGCGATCAACGCTTCGGCGATACCCGGCGCAACCATCTGTAAGGTTGCCTGCTTCACCGCACCCAGTGCGATAAAGGCGTGCATGATCCCCCACACCGTACCAAACAGACCAATATACGGGCTGATGGAGCCGACGGTACCGAGGAAAGGAATATGCGTTTCCAGGTTTTCCAGCTCGCGGTTCATCGAAATGCGCATCGCCCTGGATGCCCCTTCGACAATCGCTTCCGGCGCATGGCTGTTGGCACGGTGTAAACGCGCAAACTCTTTGAACCCGCTGTAGAAGATTTGTTCCGAACCCGTCAGGTTATCACGACGCCCCTGGCTTTCCTGGTACAGACGCGACAGTTCAATGCCCGACCAGAACTTGTCTTCAAAGGCTTCCGCTTCACGACCGGCTGCGTTGAGAATGCGCGTTCGCTGGATGATGATGGCCCAGGATGCGATTGAAAAACCAATCAAAATCAACATGATAAGTTTGACCAGAAGGCTAGCCTTCAGGAACAAATCAAGGATGTTCATGTCAGTCACTGCTTAAACTCCGCGACAATAGACTTGGGAAGCGCACGAGGCTTCATTAAGAGTGGATCAACACAGACAATCAGTACCTCAGCTTCGTTCAGAACTGTATTCTCTGCGTTGACGATCCGCTGCGTGAAGACCAGAGAGGTCCCGCGCATTGATGTAATTTCCGTTTGGACTTCGAGCATATCGTCGAGTCTGGCGGGCGCAAAATACTCCAGCGTGAGCTTGCGTACCACGAATGCGACGCGCTCGGCCAGCAAGACTTGCTGGCTAAAGTGATGGTGGCGCAGCATCTCAGTGCGTGCTCGTTCATAAAAAGCCACGTAGCTGGCGTGGTAAACCACACCACCGGCGTCGGTATCTTCGTAATAGACACGAACCGGCCATCGAAACAGCGTTGTATTCACTTTACATCCCGGTAATGCAATTAAATTGTGTCCTGTCATGGTTCGCGGATGGCACTGATGAACAATGGCAGGACTCAACCTCAAGTTAGAGCTTTTAAACTTCGCTACTATACGCGCGGGGAAGATGGTTTGGAATGGGTAGAAGTAAACGGAGAGTAAAAATATATGGGCTTTTGCAAGCCCATATCATAAGCGGAGATTTCTTATTCAAAAGAAGAAGAAAATCAAACCTGCCAGCATTACAAGGTCTGCGATCAGCGGGCAAAAAATGCCTTGCCAGTGTATCGCGCGGGGACGGAATCCTACCCCATGAATCACACCAGCGCAGACGGCCCACATCAGCAGAAAGCCATGCCAGATTTCCAGGTCGCTGGTCTTTGCCGCGAAGCGCGAGGGATCCCAAAAGATACAGCCTGCCAGCACTAATGCCATAATTAAGGAAAGCGCCCTTAACGGGCGCTTATCCATTACCGCATAAAGTTTCGCGATAATCTCGTTCATCAATGCTCTTCTTGCTTACCGGCTTTCAGCGCTTCCACGTGTTCAAATGCCAGCGCCGTAATCACTCCAAAAGCACAGGCAAGAAGCGTTCCTAAAATCCATGCGAAATACCACATTATCAGCTCCTTACTTAGTACAGAGAGTGGGTGTTGCTTTCGATGTCTTCTTTCGTAATACGACCGAACATTTTCCAGTAACACCAGGCGGTGTAAATCAGGATGATCGGTACGAAGACCAGCGCCACAAAGGTCATCAGGTTCAGGGTCATCTGACTGGAGGTAGCATCCCACATGGTCAGACTGGCGTTCATCATAATGCTTGACGGCATGATGAACGGGAACATCGCGATACCCGCAGTCAGGATAATGCAGGCCAGCGTCAGTGAAGAGAACACGAACGCCAGTGCGCCTTTTTCCGCACGCGAAGTCAGCACCGTCAGCAGCGGCAACACCACACCAAGTGCAGGAATCGCCCACAATGACGGGATGTTATTGAAGTTTGCCAGCCAGGCACCGGCCTGACGCGCCACTTCTTTATTCAGCGGGTTGGAAGCAGCATGGTGATCCATGGCGGAAGTCACAACATAACCATCAATACCGTAGACCACCCACACCCCGGCCAGCACGAAGCAGATCGTAGTAACCAGTGCAGCAACCTGCGAAGTAGTACGTGCACGCAGATGCAGTTCACCCACCGTACGCATTTGCAGATAGGTTGCTCCCTGGGTGATGATCATCGCCACGCTTACCACACCGGCCAGCAGACCAAACGGGTTAAGCAACTGGAAGAAGTTCCCGGTATAGGTCAGACGCAGATATTCATCGACGCTGAACGGTACGCCCTGCAGCAGGTTACCGAAGGCAACACCAATGACCAGCGGCGGCACAAAGCTACCGATGAAAATGCCCCAGTCCCACATGTTGCGCCAGCGGCTCTCTTCGATCTTAGAGCGATAGTCAAAACCTACCGGACGGAAGAACAGAGAGGCCAGCACCAGGATCATCGCCACATAGAAACCGGAGAACGCGGCGGCATAAACCATTGGCCAGGCAGCGAACAACGCACCACCCGCCGTGATCAGCCATACCTGGTTACCGTCCCAGTGTGGTGCGATGGAGTTAATCATCACACGGCGTTCGGTATCGCTACGACCCAGGAAACGGGTGAGCATGCCCACCCCCATGTCGAAGCCGTCGGTGACGGCGAAACCAATTAGCAGAATGCCAACCAGCAGCCACCAGATAAAACGTAATACTTCATAATCGATCATTTGACGACTCCTGTCTTAGCGTGCCGGCTGAGAAGCCACAGTGGACTGCTCGTAATGATAGCGGCCAGTTTTCAGGCTGCTTGGGCCCAGGCGTGCGAACTTGAACATCAAGAACATTTCAGCCACCAGGAACAGGGTATACAGACCGCAAATCAGGATCATCGAGAACAGCAGGTCGCCTGCGGTCAGGGTCGAGTTCGCCACAGCGGTCGGCAGCATTTCACCGATAGCCCACGGTTGACGACCATACTCCGCCACAAACCAGCCGGATTCGATAGCAATCCACGGCAGCGGAATGCCATACAGCGCAGCACGCAGCAGCCATTTTTTCTCGCCGATGCGGTTACGACAAACGGTCCAGAACGACACGGCGATGATGAACAGCATCAGCACGCCACACGCCACCATAATACGGAAGGCGAAGTACAGCGGCGCCACACGAGGAATGGAGTCCTGCGTTGCCTGTTTAATCTGCGCTTCGGTCGCATCCGCCACATTCGGCGTATAGCGTTTGAGCAGCAAGCCGTAACCCAAGTCTTTCTTCACGTTGTTGAACTCATCGCGTACGGACGGGTCTTTCGAACCGGAACGCAGTTGTTCAAGCAGGTGATACGCTTTCATACCGTTACGGATACGCTCTTCATGCTGCACCATCAGGTCTTTCAGGCCGATAACCGGCGTGTCGACAGAACGGGTAGCGATGATGCCCAGCGCGTAAGGGATCTGGATGGACATATGGTTTTTCTGCGCATCCTGGTCCGGAATACCAAACAGGGTAAACGCAGCCGGTGCAGGTTGGGTTTCCCACTCAGCTTCGATGGCCGCCAGTTTGGTTTTCTGCACGTCACCCATTTCGTAACCAGATTCATCACCCAGTACGATAACGGACAGCACAGCAGCCATACCGAAGCTCGCTGCGATAGCAAAGGAGCGTTTCGCGAACGCGATGTCACGACCGCGCAGCAGGTAGTAAGAGCTGATACCAAGGATGAAGATGGCACCGCAGGTATAGCCAGAGGCCACGGTATGGACAAATTTCACCTGAGCAACCGGGTTGAGTACCAGTTCGGCGAAGCTGACCATTTCCATACGCATGGTTTCGAAGTTGAAATCGGCAGCAACCGGGTTTTGCATCCAGCCGTTTGCCACAAGGATCCACAGCGCGGACAAGTTGGAGCCCAGCGCGACCAGCCAGGTCACTGCCATATGCTGTACTTTGCCCAGACGATCCCAACCGAAGAAAAACAGACCTACAAAAGTGGACTCGAGGAAGAAGGCCATCAAACCTTCAATGGCCAGTGGCGCACCGAAGATGTCCCCAACGTAGTGAGAATAGTAAGACCAGTTAGTCCCGAACTGGAACTCCATGGTCAAACCAGTGGCCACGCCCAGTGCAAAGTTGATACCAAACAACTTGCCCCAGAACTTGGTCATATCTTTATAAATCTGTTTGCCGGAGAGGACGTAGACCGTTTCCATAATGGCCAGCAAGAACGCCATACCGAGCGTCAGTGGCACAAAAAGGAAGTGGTACATCGCGGTCAAGGCAAACTGCAAACGTGACAGTTCGACTATATCTAACATCATGACTCCTTGCTCATCGCATGAAGACTCCGAGAGTAAACCTCGTCAGCGAAGGTTTACGCGCATGCCCCAATACAAAAGTTGTTGCACTTTTAAATCATCATCAGCAATAACGTTGATGCCGATTCAAAAAAGTTACAACTACGTTAATAAAAAACCCAAATTGATCTCTCGAATATATTACTCCGCAAACCCCTTACAATAAAAAGGTTTTTATTGTGTTTGTTTTACGTTTTTCGACAGTGATCAATTTATACTGAATTTAGCAGTTTTAAGCCAATTTGATCGGCGACAATTTAACTATTTTTGGTGCCTTTTCCAAGCTTTTAAATATTGATTTAAATCAATTTCATCGGTTTCTGTTAATTTTGTAGACACAGCATCCTTTTAGTAAAAAAGGTGTTAACAATATGTATATCTTAACGCAAACAACCGTTATCAAACGGTCGCGAAAGAGAAATAATTACCCGCTTATTTAACGTTTAATCCTGGGTGCGCATTACGGCTTGCAAAAAAGGTCCGATTGCTCAGGGAAAAAGAGGTGATTTTATTACCCTCATTTATTTCACAATAATTTCACTTTCAGGAAAAAATATTTAACACCACAAGGTTACTATTCAATAAAAAAGGCCGCGTAGTGTTACGCAGCCTTAAGTAAAAATCTAACAGGAACGGCTTATTAACATTCCTCAAGGTTATGATTGTTGGCTTTCCGCGTTAATTTGTCCCAACAATTCCAGAAGCGCATCCACATCCTGCCGCTGTGTGCGCCAGGATGAAACACTGATACGTAGCGCTGGTCTTCCCTGCCAGCGGGTACTGCCAAACCAGGTTTTACCCGAGGCTTGTGCCGCAGCCAGTACGGCCTCCGTTTGCGCGTCACTTCCACAACGAAACAGTACCTGATTAATCACCACACGGTTCAGCACCTCAAACCCAAGCTGTTTCAGCCCCTCGCTGATGACACGCGCCAGCATGCAGTGTCTGTCGACCATCTCGCGTACCCCCTCACGACCCAGCACGCGCAGCGCCGCCCAGACCGGGACTCCTCGTGGACGACGAGAAAACTCCAGCGTCAGATTCTTCTGCGCATCGGCACTGGCGCTCATGTAGACCGCATCGCTGTTCATCGCCCCGGCCAGAACCTGAGGATCGCGACAAATGACCATCGCGCAATCATAAGGCGTGTTGAGCCACTTATGGGCATCGGTGGTCCAACTGTCAGCCAGTTCAATGCCCTGTGTCAGCGCCGCCTGTGATGACGCGCGAGCCCAGAGACCAAAGGCGCCATCAACATGGACCCATGCCCCTGCCGCGTGGGCCCGTGGGATAATCTGTGCGAAAGGATCAAACTCACCTGTATTCACCTCCCCTGCCTGCAGGCAAAGTATGGTGCGGGCATCAAGCGGTGGCAGTTGCTGCACGTCAACCCGCCCGAACGCGTCTACTGGCGCAATAATCAATCGCGACATGCCGAATCCCAGAATACGCAGCGCCTTTTTCACCGTGATGTGAACCAGTTCGGAGACCACCACTTTGATTTCCGGCGCGCCGGGCAACCCGTCGTTGTCGATATCCCAGCCTTCACGTGCCAGCAACTCACGACGCGCTGCCGCCAGAGCGGCTAATGTACATGCCGTTGCGCTGGTGCCAAAACCAACGGCGCTTTCACGCGGCAAATCCAGCGCTTCCAGCACCCAGCGGCCCGCAACACGTTCCACCGTATCGGCAACCGGTGAATTCAGAAACGACGACGCACACTGATCCCAGGCGACCATTAACCGCTCAGCCGCTGAGGCGGAAGGCAATGTCGCCCCCACCACGAAACCAAAATAACCCGGCCCGTTCGATGCTGTAGTCGCAGGCGAACCAATATCATCCAGCAGGGCCAGCGTCTGCTCCGCCGATTCCCCTGCCTGCGGTAGCGGTTCATCAAACGCGCTCAGCGCGGCGATAGCGTCAGCATCAGGAAAAACGCGTCGCGTGCTGTTCCCCTCCAGATAACGTAAGCCACGCGCATCAGCCTCAGCCAGCAGTTCCCGTTCGTTCATTTCATTACCCCTGTTGTCTTAACTCTCATCTGGCATCAGATGCCGCGTTAACGCCCATATCATCAGCGCCAGTAAACTTACCGTCGCCCCTAATAAACAGACCCCCTGCCAGCCATGGTGAGCAAATACCGCAGTGGTCGCGATAGCCCCGACCCCACTTCCCGTGGCGTAGAACAGCATATAGAGGGCAATCAGCCGTCCGTGCGTCGCTGACGTGCGCAAAATCATGCTCTGATTGGTAACATGCAGCGCCTGCCCACCCAAATCCAGCAGCACAATCCCTACCAATAACAGTGGTAGTGAATGTTCAATCTGTGACAGGGGCCACCATGCCAGCAATAGCAGCACCAGCGCATAAAAACTGGTGCGCTGCCCATGACCGCGATCGGCATCACGCCCGGCTCTGGTCGCGGCAAGAGCTCCCGCCACACCGGCAAGCGCGAACAGCCCAATCATCGTATGTGAAAAACTATAGGGAGGCGCACTTAGCGGGAGCACCATTGCACTCCAGAAAATCGTAAAGGCGGCAAACATTAACAACGCCAGCACACCACGAATTTGCAATACGCGATCGGTACAGAGTAATGTCAGCATCGAGAACAGCAGTTGTCTCGCACTGACGGATTCGGGATGCACACCAAAGTGCGGCAGTTGTCGCCAGAGCAGCGGCAGCAGTACCAGCATCATTAACGCAGAAGCGCTATATACTGCGCGCCATCCCGCCAGATCGCTCATCACACCGGCAAAGACACGTGCCAGCAGCAAACCAATAAAAACACCGCTTTGTGCCGCGCCAACCACCCGCCCACGCTCCTGAACTTCGGCAGCACTGGCCGCACAGGCGATAAGCCCCTGCGTCATCGCCGTGCCGAGCAACCCCGTCGCCAGCATGCCCACCAGCAAAACCCAGGCAGATTGCGCCACCACAACGATACCAAGCGCAGCAATCAGCGCCAGCAGTTGCAACAACATCAGGCGCCGTCGCTCCACAATATCCCCCAACGGCACCAGCAGCAGTAATGCCAGCGCACAGCCCACCTGCGTGGCGGTGACCACACCGCCCACCGCAGCCTGACTGATGGCGAAGTCCCGTGCCAGCATGTCGAGCAGCGGTTGCGCGTAATAAACATTCGCCACACTCAGCCCACTGGCGATAGCAAACAGCAACACCAGGCTACGCGGCATCGCTGTCGGTTTCATGGTTTCACTGCATAGGGGTGCAGCAGGCATACTGCATATCTCTTCTTTCATCGCCCCACCTGGTTGCAAAAAAAAACTAGTTGAAGCGTAAATAAACCAGTTTTAAAATGCAACTTGAAAGTTTTTCACGAGGCCCGGCTATGACATCTGAACGCTCCCCCGCTTACCAGCCCTGCCCGGTCGCCCGGTCAGTCGATATCATCGGCGATCGCTGGGCACTGCTTATCGTGCGCGACGCGTTCGACGGCGTGCGGCGTTTTGGCGATTTTCAGCGTGGCCTGGGGATGGCGCGCAATATTCTCACCGACCGTCTGCGTAAGCTGGTCGAGGCGGGTATTTTCGCCACCCAGCCTGCGTCTGACGGCACGGCGTATCAGGAGTATGTACTGACGCAAAAAGGGCAATCGCTCTTTCCGGTTATTGTCGCACTACGTCAGTGGGGCGAAGGCTATCTCTTTGCACCTGGCGAACCGTATTCGTTGCTGGTGGATACACGCACCGGTGAGGCCATCCCTCCGATGGCCCCGGTCGCGCCTGACGGCCAAACATTGACCGGTGAAAACACCCGCGTGCGTAAAATCGGCGCATAAAAAAGGCCGCTCTTTTCGGAGCGGCCAACCATGTCGAACATATTACAGCCCCTTTCAACGAGGGGCATTGAGTCTTATTTGATAATCGCTTTCAGCGCTTCGCCGATATCGGCCAGGCTGCGAACGGTTTTCACGCCAGCGGCTTCCAGAGCGGCAAATTTCTCATCCGCTGTCCCTTTACCCCCTGCGATGATTGCACCCGCGTGGCCCATACGTTTGCCTTTCGGCGCGGTCACACCGGCGATATAACCGACAACCGGTTTGGTCACATGATCTTTGATATAAGCCGCCGCTTCTTCTTCCGCGCTACCGCCGATTTCACCGATCATAACGATCGCTTCGGTCTGCGGATCTTCCTGGAACAGTTTCAGGATATCGATGAAGTTAGAGCCCGGGATCGGGTCGCCGCCGATACCCACACAGGTGGACTGGCCGAAGCCGTAGTCAGTGGTCTGCTTAACCGCTTCATAGGTCAGCGTACCAGAACGGGAGACGATGCCCACTTTGCCTGGCTGGTGAATGTGGCCCGGCATGATGCCGATCTTGCATTCGCCTGGGGTGATAACGCCAGGGCAGTTCGGCCCAATCATGCGCACGCCCGCTTCGTCGAGTTTCACTTTCACGGTCAGCATATCCAGCGTCGGGATACCTTCGGTAATGGTGATAATCAGCTTAATGCCTGCGTCAATCGCTTCCAGAATGGAGTCTTTGCAGAACGGCGCCGGAACATAGATAACCGACGCGGTTGCGCCCGTTGCTTCTACCGCTTCACGCACGGTGTTAAACACCGGCAGGCCCAGATGGGTGGTGCCGCCTTTGCCTGGCGTAACGCCGCCGACCATTTGCGTACCGTAAGCAATCGCTTGTTCGGAGTGGAAAGTACCCTGGCTTCCGGTGAAACCCTGGCAGATAACTTTGGTGTTTTTATCAATTAAAACGGACATTATTTCCCCTCCACTGCGGCAACGACCTGCTGCGCTGCATCCGTCAGACTTTTCGCTGCAATAATATTCAGGCCGCTGTCAGCCAGACGCTTCGCACCCAGCTCCGCGTTGTTACCTTCCAGACGAACGACAACCGGTACGTTAACACCTACTTCTTCTACCGCGCCGATGATGCCGTCGGCAATCAGGTCGCAGCGAACGATACCGCCGAAGATGTTAACCAGAACGGCTTTCACGTTTTCGTCAGACAGAATGATTTTGAATGCTTCGGTTACGCGCTCTTTGGTCGCGCCACCGCCCACGTCGAGGAAGTTTGCCGGTTCGCCGCCGTGCAGCTTAACGATGTCCATCGTCCCCATCGCCAGGCCTGCGCCGTTAACCATGCAACCAATGTTGCCTTCCAGCGCAACGTAGTTGAGTTCCCAGTGTGCCGCCTGCGCTTCGCGCGGGTCTTCCTGAGACTGGTCACGCATTTCGCGCAGTTCGGATTGACGGAACAGTGCGTTGCCGTCAGCACCCAGTTTGCCATCGAGGCAGATCAGGTCGCCCTGTTTAGTGATGACCAGCGGGTTAATTTCGATCAGCGCCAGGTCGCGCTCCAGGAAAATGGTCGCCAGGCCCATAAAGATTTTGGTGAACTGCTGAACCTGCTTACCTTCCAGACCCAGTTTGAACGCCAGCTCGCGTCCCTGGTACGGCATTGGGCCGGCCAGCGGGTCAAGGGCGATTTTGTGGATAAGGTGCGGGGTTTCTTCCGCCACTTTTTCGATTTCTACGCCACCTTCGGTAGACGCCATGAACACAACGCGACGGGAGCTACGATCAACAACAGCGCCCAGATACAGCTCTTTGCCGATGTCAGTCGCTGCTTCAACCAGGATCTGGTTGACCGGCTGGCCATTGGCGTCTGTTTGATAGGTCACCAGACGTTTGCCAAGCCAGTTTTCCGCGAACGCGCGAATATCTTCTTTGCTGTTAACAACTTTTACACCGCCCGCTTTACCACGGCCACCTGCGTGTACCTGGCACTTCACTACCCACGGACCCGCGCCGATTTTGGACGCAGCCTCTTCCGCTTCACGCGGCGTCGTGCACGCATAGCCTACAGGAGCAGGCAAACCGTAACGGGCAAAAAGCTGTTTTGCCTGATATTCATGTAAGTTCATGTGTTCTATCCATCCTTCATTAGACTTGTTACGCCGGACGGCGCTGCGCGTATCCGGCTTACAATGCAGGTGTTCGTTTTTGTAACCCGGCAGCATTACGCCGCCGGGCAAAGGACACTACACGTCCAGCAGCAGACGTGTCGGATCTTCCAGTAGCTCTTTAATCGCCACCAGGAAGCCAACGGATTCGCGACCGTCAATCAGGCGGTGATCATAAGAGAGCGCCAGATACATCATGGGCAGAATTTCAACTTTGCCATCCACAGCCATCGGGCGGTCTTTAATGGCATGCATACCCAGAATTGCGCTCTGCGGTGGGTTGATGATTGGCGTAGACATCAGCGAACCAAACACACCGCCGTTGGTAATGGTGAAGTTACCACCGGTCAGGTCTTCAACGGTCAGTTTGCCGTCACGCCCTTTCACCGCCAGATCTTTAATGCGTTTTTCGATATCGGCCATGCCCAGGGTATCCACATCGCGCAGAACCGGGGTCACCAGGCCACGCGGCGTAGAGACCGCCATGCTGACATCGAAATAGTTGTGGTACACCACATCGTCACCATCGATAGAGGCGTTCACTTCCGGGTAGCGTTTCAGCGCTTCTACCACCGCTTTCACGTAGAAGGACATAAAGCCCAGGCGAATGCCATGACGTTTTTCAAAGGCATCGCCGTACTGCTTACGCAGATCCATAATCGGCTTCATGTTCACTTCGTTAAAAGTCGTGAGCATGGCGGTGGAGTTCTTCGCTTCCAGCAGACGCTCTGCCACACGTTTACGCAGACGGGTCATCGGCACGCGTTTTTCAGAGCGGCCCGCCAGTTGCGGCGCAGCAGGTGCTGCAGCCGGCGCGGCAGGTTTACTTTCTTCTTTTTTCGCCGGTGCTTTCGCCAGATGTTTTTCAATATCTTCGCGAGTCAGACGACCACCGACACCGGTGCCTTTAATGGCGCTGGCTTCAAGATTATGCTCGGCCAACAGGCGACGGATAGCCGGGCTGAGCGCATCATTGTTTTGCTCTTCGAGAGACGCCTGCTGGCGCTGAGCCGGGGTAGACTCTTTGGCTTCAGATTTCGCGCTGCTCTCTTTGCCAGCGCTGTTACCTTCGCGCAGGCGGCCCAGAATCTGGCGTGACGTTACGGTAGTGCCTTCATCTTCAAGCACTGCGTCCAGAATGCCGTCTGCCGATGCCGGTACTTCCAGTACCACTTTGTCAGTTTCGATTTCTACCAACACTTCATCGCGTTGGACGGTATCGCCCGGTTTTTTGTGCCAGGTCGCAACGGTCGCATCAGCAACGGACTCAGGCAGGTCGGGTACAAGAATATCTACGCTACTCATTATTTATCCTTTAATTAATCGACGTTCAGCGCGTCATTGACCAGAGCTTGTTGCTGTTTCTGGTGAACGGACAGATATCCTACCGCTGGCGAAGCGGAGGCCGGGCGACCTGCATATTGCAGGGCTGCCCCAAACGGAATCACTTCTCGCAGATGATGCTGGCTGCAGTACCATGCGCCCTGGTTGAGCGGCTCTTCCTGGCACCAGACAAAATCCTGTACATGCGCATACGGTTTCAGCGCTTCCTGCACCGACTGGTGCGGGAACGGATACAACTGCTCAATCCTGACAATGGCGACGTCTTTCTGATCGTTCTTGCGACGCTGTTCAAGCAGGTCATAATAAACCTTACCAGAACACAGAACGACGCGCTTAACCCCTTTCGGATCAAGGGCGTCTATCTCACCGATCGCAGGCATAAAGGTGCCATTCGCCAGTTCATCGAGACTGGAGACCGCCAGCGGGTGGCGCAGCAGCGATTTCGGCGACATGACAACCAGCGGACGGCGCATACCGCGCAGCGCCTGACGACGCAGCATGTGGTAAACCTGCGCCGGGGTTGACGGTACACAGACCTGCATGTTTTGTTCAGCGCACAACTGCAGATAACGCTCCAGACGCGCGGAGGAGTGTTCCGGCCCCTGGCCTTCGTAACCGTGCGGCAGCAGCATCACCAGACCACACATACGGCCCCATTTCTGCTCACCGGAGCTGATGAACTGGTCGATAACCACCTGAGCGCCGTTGGCAAAGTCACCGAACTGCGCTTCCCAAATGGTCAGGGTACGCGGCTCTGCGGTGGCGTAACCGTACTCAAACGCCAGAACCGCTTCCTCAGACAGAACGGAGTCCCAGACTTTGAACGGCCCCTGGCTATTGTGGACGTGATGCAGCGGCGTATAGGTTGAACCGTTGGCCTGGTTATGGATAACCGCGTGACGATGGAAGAACGTGCCGCGACCAGAATCTTCACCGGACAGACGTACGGAGATGCCTTCGTCAACCAGTGTCGCATAGGCCAGGTTTTCCGCGCCGCCCCAGTCGAACAGTTTCTCGCCCGACGCCATCGCCTGACGGTCGTTGTAAATTTTTGCAACGCGGGCCTGCATTTCGATGGATTCCGGCACCGTACTGATGCGTTTGGCCAGTTCCTGCAGGCGCTTCATTTCGACCTTGTTCGGGTAGCTCTCATCCCATTCGTGGTTGAGGTACGGCGACCAGGTAAAAGAGTGCATGTTCATCGGACGCCACTCTTTCACAACACACTCGCCGGCATCCAGTGCGTCACGGTAGAGGTTCACCAGTTCGGTCGCGTCTTCCAGCGTCGCAACACCGTCATGCTCCAGCTTGTCAGCATAGATTTTGCGCGGGGTCGGATGCTTTTTGATTTTCTGGTACATCAGCGGCTGAGTTGCGCTCGGCTCGTCGGCTTCGTTATGACCGTGACGGCGATAGCAGACCAGGTCGATGAACACATCGCGTTTGAAGGTATTGCGGAAGTCCAGCGCCACGCGGGTAACGAAAGCAACGGCTTCCGGGTCATCCGCGTTAACGTGGAAAATCGGCGCCTGCACCATTTTACCGATATCGGTACAGTATGGCGTGGAGCGCGCATCAAGCGGGTTAGAGGTGGTGAAGCCCACCTGGTTATTAATGACGATACGCACGGTACCGCCCACTTCATAACCGCGCGCTTTGGACATGTTCAGGGTTTCCTGAACCACGCCCTGACCTGTAACGGCCGCGTCACCGTGAATCGTGATTGGCAGAACTTTGTTGCTGCTCGGCTCATCCAGGCGGTCAAGACGTGCACGCACGGACCCCATCACTACCGGGCTGACGATTTCAAGGTGCGACGGGTTAAACGCCAGCGCCAGGTGCACAAGCCCACCCTCGGTTTCGATATCGGACGAGAACCCCATATGGTATTTCACGTCACCCGTACCGAGATGCTCTTTATGTTTACCCGCAAATTCGTCAAACAGATCCTGCGGTTTTTTACCCAGCACGTTAATGAGCACATTCAGACGACCGCGGTGCGCCATACCCAGCACCACTTCGCGCGTGCCGCTTTTACCGGCATGGCGAATCATCTCTTTGAGCATCGGCACCAGCGCATCGCCGCCTTCCAGCGAGAAGCGTTTCGCGCCGGGGAATTTCGCACCCAGATAACGCTCCATCCCTTCTGCCGCCGTCAGTTCGCTGAGGAAACGTTTTTTCTCATCAGCGGTAAAGGAGGCTTTGCCAGCAACGGATTCAATACGCTGTTGGATCCAGCGTTTTTCTTCGGTGCTGGTAATGTGCATATATTCAGCACCGATGGAGCCGCAGTAGGTTTGTTTCAGAGCTGCGATCAAATCGCCAAGCTGCATCGTGTCTTTGCCGATGGCAAAAGAACCTACGTTGAACGTCTCCTGGAAGTCTGCCTCGGTCAGGTCATGGAATGACGGGTCGAGGTCTGCAACACGCTCTTGTTGCCACAGTCCCAGCGGATCGAGATTGGCCTGCTGGTGACCGCGGAAACGATAGGCGTTAATGAGCTGCAGGACTTTTACCTGCTTCGCATTGGTGTCAGGGTCAGAAATGGAGGAAGAGTAACGTGAGGCATCCTTCGCCAGACGACGGAAATAATCACGTGTTTTGGAATGGAATTGATCCGGTTTCACTCCGGTGCCCGGTAACTCTTCAAACATGGAACGCCATGTCGCATCTACCGAGTCAGGATCGGTTAAGAAGTCTTCATAGAGCTGTTCTATCCAGCTCTGGTTCGAACCAGAGAGGTAAGAAGAGTCCAGCCAGGCTTTCAAAGCGCTGTTCTGCATCGTGATCCCTTAAGCATTGTTATGCTTACTTCGCCGTGGATAACTACAACGCGCGCGGCAGGGCGCACACGTCCCGGGGTTCACTTGCGAGCTCTTCTCTTTGTTGGCCCGCGAAGGAACCTTTAAAAACTGTCTGAATATTTTCCCTCACCCCTGCCCTCTCCCGGAGGGAGAGGGGGAAGAACGTGCGGCAGTTTTTAAAGGTCTCCTGCAATCTATTCCCTCTCCCCTTGGGGGAGAGGGTTAGGGTGAGGGGAAAAGCGCCCCTCTGACTTACGCACTGCGTTGCAACAACATCGATTTAATATGACCGATGGCACGCGTCGGGTTCAGTCCCTTCGGACAAACACTGACGCAGTTCATAATGCTATGGCAGCGGAATACGCTGAAAGCATCACTCAGCCCTTCCAGGCGGTTATCGGTCTCGGTATCACGACTGTCAATCAGGAAGCGATACGCGGCCAGCAGACCGGCTGGACCGATAAACTTATCCGGATTCCACCAGAACGACGGACAGGACGTGGAGCAGCATGCACAAAGGATACATTCGTACAGCCCATCGAGTTTTTCACGCTGTTCGGGCATCTGCAGATGCTCACGCGCAGGTGGATTTTGCCCATTATTCAATAAGTAAGGCTTAATCTTCTCATATTGGGCATAGAATTGTCCCATGTCCACAACCAAATCACGGATTACCGGCAGCCCCGGCAGTGGGCGAATCACAATCTTCTGCTTACCGTTGCCCAGCGCCGACAGCGGCGTAATACACGCCAGACCGTTTTTCCCGTTCATGTTGAGGCCGTCTGAACCGCATACTCCTTCGCGACAGGAACGACGGAAAGAGAGACTCGGGTCTTTTTCTTTTAGCTGCATCAACGCATCGAGCAGCATCATGTCACGACCTTCTTCCCCTTCCAGGGTGTAATCCTGCATGCGCGGAGCGTCGTCAACATCCGGGTTATAGCGATAAATTGAAAACTCGAATTTCATTTTCCTGTCTCCGCATTAGTAAGTACGAATCTTCGGCGGGAAAGCCGGACGCAGTTTCGGTTCCATGTTGACGCTACGGCGCGTCATGGATTCCGTCTCTGGCAGATACAGGGAATGGCACAGCCAGTTTTCATCATCACGCTCCGGGAAGTCGAAGCGACTATGCGCGCCACGGCTCTCGGTACGGAAGTTGGCAGATACCGCCGTCGCGTACGCGGTTTCCATCAGGTTATCCAGCTCCAGGCACTCAACACGCTGGGTGTTAAATTCACTGGAAGTGTCATCCAGACGGGCATTTTTCAGACGCTCGCGAATGACTTTCAGTTGCTCAAGACCTTTCGCCATCGCGTCGCCTTCACGGAAGACCGAGAAGTTATGTTGCATACATTCCTGCAACGCTTTACGAATGGTCACCGGATCTTCACCTGAACGGTTGTTGTTCCAACGGTTGAGACGCTCCAGCGAACCTTCAATGTCAGATTCACTCGCATCGCGCAGTACGCCCTGCTCAGCGATAGACTCTTGCAGATGCAGACCTGCCGCACGACCAAAGACCACAAGGTCAAGCAGGGAGTTGCCGCCCAGACGGTTGGCACCGTGCACCGATACGCAGGCAATTTCGCCCACTGCGAACAGGCCTGGAATCACCACATCTTCGCCCTGCGCGTTCACCGTCAGCGCCTGACCGGTCACTTTGGTCGGGATCCCGCCCATCATATAGTGACAAGTTGGGATCACCGGGATCGGCTCTTTTACAGGATCGACGTGCGCAAAAGTACGGGACAGCTCCAGAATGCCAGGCAAACGCGACTCCAGCACCTCTTTACCGAGGTGGTCGAGTTTTAGTTTGGCGTGTGGTCCCCACGGACCGTCACAGCCACGACCTTCACGGATTTCGATCATGATGGAACGTGCCACCACATCACGACCCGCCAGGTCTTTTGCGTTCGGCGCATAGCGCTCCATGAAACGCTCACCATGTTTGTTTAAGAGATAGCCGCCTTCACCGCGGCAACCTTCGGTGACCAGCACCCCTGCCCCGGCGATACCGGTCGGGTGGAACTGCCACATTTCCATATCCTGCACCGGCACACCGGCACGCAGCGCCATCCCGACACCGTCGCCGGTATTGATGTGCGCGTTGGTGGTGGACTGGTAAATACGACCAGCGCCGCCCGTTGCCAGTACGGTCGCACGGGCTTTGAAATAAACCACTTCACCGGTTTCAATGCACAGCGCGGTACAACCGACGACTGCACCATCCTGGTTTTTCACCAGATCCAGCGCGTACCACTCGGAAAAAATAGTAGTGTGGTTTTTAAGGTTTTGCTGATAAAGCGTATGCAATAACGCGTGCCCGGTACGGTCAGCCGCCGCTGCGGTACGTGCAGCCTGCTCGCCACCGAAATTTTTTGACTGGCCGCCGAACGGACGCTGGTAGATGCGGCCGTCATCGAGACGCGAAAACGGCAGGCCCATATGTTCCAGTTCCAGAATGGCTTCCGGACCGGTTTTACACATATATTCAATGGCATCCTGGTCGCCGATGTAATCGGAACCTTTTACCGTATCGTACATGTGCCATTCCCAGTTATCTTCGTGGGTATTGCCCAGCGCTACCGTAATGCCGCCCTGAGCGGATACAGTGTGAGAACGGGTTGGAAAAACTTTAGAAAGCAGCGCACAGGTCTGGCCGCTTTGGGAAATTTGTAACGCCGCGCGCATACCTGCGCCGCCTGCGCCAATAACGACAGCATCAAATTCTCTGACTGGCAGTTTCATCACACACCCCACACCACAACGAATCCATAAATAACGTAAGCCGCGAGTGCAACGACAATAGCCAGTTGCAGAATCAGGCGCACAGCCAGCGGTTTAACGTAGTCGGTCAACACCTGCCACATGCCAATCCAGGCATGAATCAAAATGGAGAACAGTGCCAGCAGGGTGAAGACTTTCGTGAAGGCAGATGAGAAGAAGCCTGTCCAGACTTGCCAGGTAATATCGCCAGTGATAGCGAAAAAACCGACCATATAGATGATATAGAGCGTCAGGACGATTGCGGTAGCACGGACCAGAATGAAGTCATGTACGCCGTTGCGTCCTAATGCGGAGGCGTTGCTTACCATACGAGGACTCCTGCGAGAAGTGAAAGCACGACAGTAATTGCAAATGACACGTTGGCGGAACGTTTTCCTGCCTCAAAAGTTTCTTCCAGCCAGCCAAAATCCATCAGCATGTGGCGAATACCGCCAACCGCATGGTAAGCCAGCGCAGTCAGAATGCCCCACAAAATGAATTTAACAAAAAAACCACTCATAATAGCGGAGGCAGACTGGAAGCCTTCTTCGGATGACAGCGACAGGCCCAGTAACCACAGCAGGATACCGACCGCCACAAAGGTGATGACGCCGGAAACGCGGTGAAGAATGGACGCTATTGCCGTAACAGGAAACCGGATCGTTGCGAGATCCAGATTAACAGGTCTTTGTTTTTTCACATTTTTTATCATGAATAACGCCCACATGCTGTTCTTATAGTTTCCTTCCTCCGGTCTGCTTGCGGGTCAGACAGCGTCCTTTTCTATAACTGCGCGTAATGCAAAATTTCAGCTTCCAGATGCGAAACGACAGGTTACAACGCTGGGTGGCTCGGGATTGCAGGGTATTCCGGAGACCTGGCGGCAGTATAGGTCGTTCACAAAATCATTACAATTATCCTACATATAGTTTGTCGGGTTTTATGCTGAACAGTGATCATGGTCACGATAACAACATTATTTTAAAATTTAATCATCTGATTTGACAAAAGTTAAACATTCTTGTTACAAACTTCATCAGAAGAGAGATATAATTCGCAAAAGTTATGGGGTCTATCTTTCACCTGCAAATAAGTTATGCAACAGTGTGATGAAGTTGACCGAATTAATCAGGACAGTTATTAGTGATAGCAGGTTTGACAAAATCCGACTGCTAAGAACCTGATTTGTTGCTGTTTTGACTGTACTTTCAATGTGTACCTGCTAGCGCCCATCGCTCTGTACCCTGGTTTTTCCTCTCATCAGAGCAGCGAGCCAAATAATAATCTGGTAGCGTTAAAAGGCAGTTTGAATGCAAATCCGGTAACAGGTAGTCTTAAGCAATAAGGCGCTAAGGAGACCGTAAATGGCTGATAAAAAAGCAAACATCACCTATAATGGTGACGCTGCTATTGAACTGGATGTGCTAAAGGGCACGCTCGGTCAGGATGTTATTGATATCCGTAGTCTCGGTTCAAAAGGTGTATTCACTTTTGACCCAGGTTTCACCTCTACCGCATCATGCGAATCCAAAATCACCTTCATTGATGGCGACGAAGGTATCCTGTTGCATCGTGGTTTCCCGATCGACCAACTGGCCACCGATTCCAACTATCTCGAAGTCTGCTATATCCTGCTGTACGGCGAAAAACCGACGCAGGAGCAATACGATGAGTTCAAACTCACCGTCACTCGACACACAATGATTCACGAGCAGATTACCCGTCTGTTCCATGGCTTCCGTCGTGACTCTCATCCGATGGCGGTTCTGTGTGGCGTCACCGGCGCGCTGGCGGCGTTCTACCATGACTCTCTGGATGTGAACAATCCGCGTCACCGTGAGATTGCAGCCTTCCGCCTGTTGTCCAAAATGCCGACTGTGGCAGCGATGTGTTACAAATATTCTATCGGTCAGCCTTTCGTTTATCCGCGTAACGACCTCTCCTACGCCGGTAACTTCCTGCATATGATGTTCGCCACTCCGTGCGAAAGCTATGAAGTGAACCCGGTGCTGGAACGTGCAATGGACCGCATCCTGATCCTGCACGCTGACCATGAGCAGAACGCCTCGACTTCCACCGTCCGTACCGCCGGCTCCTCGGGTGCAAACCCGTTTGCCTGTATCGCTGCGGGTATTGCCTCCCTGTGGGGACCGGCGCACGGCGGCGCGAACGAAGCCGCGCTGAAAATGCTTGAAGAGATCAGCACCGTTAAACACATTCCGGAATTCCTGCGTCGCGCCAAAGACAAGAACGATTCGTTCCGTCTGATGGGCTTCGGTCACCGTGTCTACAAGAACTATGACCCGCGCGCGACCGTTATGCGTGAAACCTGCCACGAAGTATTGCGTGAGCTGGGTACCAAAGACGATCTGCTGGAAGTGGCAATGGAACTTGAGCACATCGCGCTCAACGACCCGTACTTCATCGAGCGTAAGCTGTACCCGAACGTGGACTTCTACTCCGGTATCATCCTTAAAGCGATGGGCATTCCGTCTTCCATGTTTACCGTTATCTTCGCGATGGCGCGTACCGTGGGCTGGATTGCACACTGGAACGAAATGCACGACGACGGCATTAAAATTGCCCGTCCGCGTCAGTTGTACACCGGTTATGAAAAACGCGATTTCAAAACCGATCTCGAAAAGCATTAAGCTGCTGATAGTAAAAAACCCGCTGCGGCGGGTTTTTTATTGGCTGCCGTCTGGCGGCAAAGAATTAACGCCAAAACCAGTGGCCCGGCTAAGCAGAATTACTTCTGACACCCCGGACACCCATAAAACGGACGTGAAGAGAGGGTCGATTTTTCGATTATCCCCCCGCAGCGCTCGCAGACCTGCCCGGCACGGTGAAAAACGTTAAAGCGAAATAGCGCCCCGTGATGGTGGTTTTCATCCACCCTGCCACGCGTCTGGTAGGAAAGGCGCGGAATGTCGAGCAGCGCCTGGGCCAGCGTGTCGAGCTGGGCCTCATTGAGATCGATCGCTTTATGCTGCGGCGCAAGGGCGGCATGCCACAGGATTTCCACGCGCAAGTAGTTCCCCAGTCCGGCGAGAAACGCCTGATCAAGCAGCAAACCGGAAAACTGGCGACGACAAAACCGGGGAGATAATAACCGCGATTTGACCTGTTCGACGGTCAGTGACATATCCAGCACATCCGGTCCTACGCGCTGTAAGAAAGGGTGAACGGCCAGTTCGTCGGCGGTCAGTATCTCAATGTCAGAGGCGCTATAAAGCAAAATGGCTTTGTCTTTCGCCGCCAGCCGTACACGCAGCACGCGGTTGGTTTCAGTCACCTCTTCCGCTTCAACCACCCGCCAGACGCCATACAACTGGTTGTGGCTGTACATCGTCATGCCATTGGAAAAGTGGGTCAGCAACGCTTTACCCCGGGTTTCAATGCGTTCAACGCACTCGCCAACCAGCGTCTGCGCGAAAGAGTGAAGATGGGGAAAGGCAAACCAGACATCCGTGAGCGGTTTACCTTTGATGGCCGCTTCAAGACTGTCTGCTGCACGGCGAATTTCAGGACCTTCTGGCATCACAACATCCTTTTAATTTTCTGCACTCACGACAATACCAGACCGATCGAATGCTTCACGCAGACGACGGGCAAATGCCAGAGCATGTTCTCCGTCGCCATGCAGGCAGACGGTTTGCGCCCGCAGCGAAATATCACGCCCGTTGACGCTTTTTACCTTGCCAGATAAGACCATCCCCAGCGTTTGCGTCAGCGCGGTCTCGTCATCGGTAATCAGTGCCCCCGGCTGTGAACGTGGCACCAGCGTGCCATCGTCCTGATAACCGCGATCGGCAAACACTTCCTCGCGCGTGGTAAGTTGAAGGTGTTTTGCGGCGCGAATAAGCTCACTGCCCGCAAGACCGACCAGAATCAACGACGGGTCACAATCGCGCACCGCGCGGGCGATAGCTTCCGCCAGCGTGGGATCGACGGCGGCCTGGTTATACAGCATGCCGTGCGGTTTGACATGAACCATGCGTCCCCCTTCGGCACGCACAATCGCCGCCAGCGCGCCGCACTGGTAAAGCGTCTGCGCGTAGACGGTCTGTGGGGGTAACTGCATCGCCGTGCGGCCAAAATTCTCCCGGTCAGGAAAACTCGGGTGTGCCCCCACCGCCACGCCATTTTTCAACGCCTCCTGAACACATTCGTGCATGGTTTGCGCATCGCCCGCATGAAAGCCACAGGCGATATTGGCTGAGGAGACCAGTTTCAGAAGCGCAGCATCATTGCCGCACCCTTCCCCCAGATCGGCGTTTAAGTCAATTTTCATTACGCAGCCGCCACGACAGTTGTTCCAGGTAACGTTGCTGATCCTGGCGCGCCGCCAGCGCCTCTTCCAGTGTACAGGGGACAAAATGGATAGGATGCCCAAGAGGGATCTGCGCCAGATGGTACATGTCGGCCTCGATAATGCAGGCGATCCGCGGGTAACCGCCCGTTGTCTGAGCATCATTCATTAACACGATGGGTTGCCCATTCGGCGGCACCTGTACCACGCCGGGTAAAAGCCCGTGCGACACCAGCTCGCGATCGGTGGCACGTATTAACTTATGGCCCTGCAAACGGTATCCCATACGGTTACTTTGCGGGTCGAGATGCCATGGCACGCGCCAGAAGGCCTCCTGCGAGTGCTGATCAAACTCCCGATACTCCGGCCCTGGCAGTGCGCGAATGCGGTTGCCCCAAAGCAACTGCTTCACCCCTTGTGGCCCCTTAAAGTTCTGCGTAACAGCCCGCAACGGGATTTCGTCGCCATCACGCAGCAAGCGGCCTTCCAGCCCACCTAGCCCGGTTTTTAAATCCGTACTGCAGGAGCCCAGGACTTCCGGCACGTTCAGTCCACCGGCAACGGCCAGATAACTGCGCATGCCGTGCTGCGGCCGTTTCAGTACCAGCTTTTGCCCAGCCTGGACCGGGTACCGCCAGCCCGTCCAGACAGCTTTGCCGTCGAGTTTGGCTTCACAACCCGCGCCCGTCAGCGCAAACCACGTCGCTTCGTTAAACTGCACTTCACACTGACCGAGCGTTATCTCAAGGCCTGGGGCATCGCCGTCGTTACCGACCAGCGCGTTGGCGATGTGCAGCGCCGGGCCATCCAGCGCGCCACAATAGCTGACGCCGGATTGCCGCAGCCCCACGCGTTTACCTGCCTGGATTGTGGTGTAGATACCCGCACGAAGAATTTTCAGCATATGCCCTCCTTACGCGGGATAAACCGCAGTGTGTCACCGGGGCGAAGCAATACAGGTTCTGAAAGCGACGGGTTAAACAGCGGCAGTTCGGTGCGGCCAATCAGGTTCCAGCCGCCCGGCGTTTCGAGCGGATAGATCCCCGTTTGCGCCCCGCCAATGGCAACAGATCCGACAGGCACACGCACGCGAGGTTCGGCGCGACGCGGCGTGGCGAGGTTTTCGGGCAGACCGCCCAGATACGGGAAGCCCGGCTGGAATCCTAAAAACCACACCACATAATCAATGGAAGAGTGCAACTCAACGACCTGTTTCTGCGTCAGCCCGGTATGGCGCGCCACATCAGGCAGATCCGGCCCGGCTTCGCCGCCATAAATGACCGGGATATCGATTATGCGCGATTCAGGCTCCAGCGCTTCGCTCTCTTCCCACCAGCGCTGTAAACGCTCAATGGCATCCAGCGCCAGGGTTTGCGGATCGCGCAATACCACGGTGATGTTATTCATTCCAGGAATAGCTTCAACCACATCGGGCACATCCGCCAGACGCTGTGTTAAGCGCCAGATACGTTTTTGCGTCGCCAATGTGACGGGAGGCTCCAGCTCCAGTACCACCGCCGTTTCACCTAACAGATAACAACGTGCTCTCTGCACTGTCCCGCTCCTTATGCCACAGATACGTTATCGATACGTAAAATAAGATAACGTGGTCATTTCCCCCCGTCGATAAACATATACGCGCTGAATAGCTATTCCAGCACGTGACACAAGCAATAAATTTAATAATAATCAATTAGATATGTGATTTTACCGTTAGCGTTGCCAGCTTTAATATTATTGATGGTGGATGCCGTCTGCATATAACGCGCTACCAGAGGTATGGTGTAAGTCGTTCCCTGGCTGGGTGACATTGTATAGTTTTGCACGCCCTTTCCCGCGGAGAAATCCACCAGTTGCGGTGAAGCTGACGTACCGTATGCTAACTGAATCCCCACTCCCGATGCCGCAGAACTCCCCGTATCGATCGGCATGATTCCCTGACTGCTAGTTGTCGCATTAACAGGCATTAACGTCACCGTCATAATATTATTGCGGACAATATCTTTATTTTCTCCCCGCTCCCCCGTGCCGTAGAACACTGGGCAGTTGATCAGACGAATACTGGCATCAACCCAGGGAGTGGCGAACTTTCCGCCTTCGCGGTTGCTGGTTTCTCCCAACACGCGCGTGCCCATATTAACAGCCACGTCCGGCGTATCGCAGGTACCACTTACGATGTTAAATGTCGACGGTGAAAGCACGAAACGGGCCATTAGTACATCGCCGTTGGGTAAGCGGGCGGTGTTACTGCTTTTAGAAACTCTGGAAATAGAATTAATACTGGGAATAACCGTGGAATCAATATTAACGGTTCGTGCTCCGACCGGAATATCGCCGTATTTAACTATGTTAATATCAAAAGCCTGGGTCACGGAAACTGTATAATCAATGGCATAATTTGTATAATTAGCAGGGCTAGACCAATAAGGAAAAGCATAATTCATAAGACGCACGACCAGTCCAACTCCCGGTATATTCGTTTTATAGACAGGGTAATTAGAACCCGTCTGACTGACCAATCCTCCACCACTCATAGTAACAGTCTGACCACCTTCGCCGTAAACATAGCCTCCCTGCAAGTTCATAGCTCCCATTGACTGGCATTTAAAATTTTGCCCACTTTGCGGCGCGACATAATGTTCAAAAAATACGGTACCCACAGGTGCATTAGGATCAATGGTTACTTTTTTACCGGCGGGAATGGAAATGTTAAAGGTCTTGGTGTCATAACTGCAGTCCGTGCCCCAGGCCGTCGCATATAATGGCTGGCTGACCGCCATACTTAGAACCAGAAATAAATAATTACGCATAATGTTCTCCTTTTGCTCTTTCATCCTTGTCAGTTAAGTGCAGATGACAATGTTTCTGCCCTGCCTAAATCGTCGATAATCGTATAATTCAGAGGGGCGGCAAGGGGTGTATCTTGTTTTATCTCTATCCTATTTTGTCCAAAAGGAGCAACCATGACGCCAGGCACAGATATGGTTTTTCCGGCAGACTCCCAATCCACACTGGCAAGTGAAATATAATAAGGCGTGGGGTTATAGGCGATAAGCGTGTGGGCTTCTGTTTTCCACTGCAATTTTTCCGCAACGCGTTCCGGGCTCATTTTCAGCCCTGTGGGACGATAAAAAAGTTTTACCCGCGTCTGATAAGCAACGTTGAGATAATGGTTACTGGTATCTAATTTTTTGGGTGGGACGGACAGAATATTGAGCCAGAAAACAGACTCTCTGTCTTTCGGCAGATCTCCTCCCGTGTAGACCAACCGTAATGTCTGGCCTTTGCCGCCATCAATCCGCGTAATAGGGGGCATAATTACAAAAGGGACATGAATGCTTTCGGGTGCCGCTAACGGGTCACCGGTATCAATCCAGCTCTGCACCAGCGAGGGGGATTTCCCTGTATTTCTCATGCCAACGGTTACTTCTTTTTGATCAGCAGAATAAATAACGCGCGTACTGTTGACAACAATACCAGCATAAGAAGAAACACTAACTAAGGCCATGGAAAATAAAACCAGACGCCATGATATTCCGTTCATAACTATACCATTCCATTTGACGAGCATTCATTTATTCCATGAATGCTTTCTATAAAACTCTCTCAGAATAGTATTCTAAACAGTATAAGATTAACAAGAAACTATTTTCACAAATAAAACATTCAGAATGATATTATAGATTGTCGTAATAAGTAAATCATACAATCATTAATAGCAAAAAATTTTCTCAGTGAATGGTTATTGAAGTTGAGTAGCGATACCATTATTTACGCGATCCCCTTACGAGGATCGCACTGTATCGGTTATGCCGGATTCGGAATATCAATAAATGTCACGTCCAGATCGGTATTCTCCGTCAGCCATTCGCTCAGTGCACGAATACCGCCGCGCTCGGTGGCATGATGACCTGCCGCGTAAAAATGCAGGTTCTGCTCACGCGCCGAGTGAATGGTTTGCTCAGAGACTTCTCCGGTAATAAACGCGTCAACGCCAAAACGGGCAGCGTTATCGATAAAGCCTTGACCACCGCCGGTACACCAGGCGACGCGCTTAACCAGATCGGGCCCGGTATCACCGCTCCACAGCGGCCTGCGCCCAAGACGCGCTTCAATCCAGGATGCCAGTTCCAGCCCCGGTACCGGCATTGCCAGTTCACCCCACGGCAGCAGCGCATCACCGTCAACGGTGCCCATCACCGTGATCCCCAGCAGCGAGGCCAACTGGACATTATTGCCCAGCTCCGGGTGCGCATCCAGCGGCAGATGCCAGCCGTAGAGGTTGATATCATTCGCCAGCAGCGTTTTCAGACGATTGCGCTTCATGCCACGAATGATCGCCGGTTCGTTTTTCCAGAAATAACCATGGTGCACAATCACCGCGTCGGCTTCCTGGCGTACCGCTTCATCAAGCAATGCCTGGCTTGCCGTTACACCGGTGATGATTTTTTTGACGGTTTCGCGTCCCTCAACCTGTAGGCCATTCGGACCGTAATCGCTGAACGCCGCACTGTTGAGTTTTTCGTTGATCAGTTTTTCCAGTTCGGTATTTTTCATCGTCACTCTCTTTACGGTTTACGGGCGGCTTCATAGGCCGCAAGCGTCGCAGCCCGTGCCTGTTTGTGTTCCACTATCGGGCGCGGATAATTCAGAGAAATGCCTCTTTTATCCGCCCATGTCCAGGGGTCGTGAATAGCCTTACCCGGCACAGCAGCAAGTTCAGGGATCCACCGCCGAATAAATTCGCCATCGCTATCAAACCGTTCCCCCTGAGTCGTAGGGTTAAAAATACGGAAATAAGGTGCGGCATCTGCCCCTGTCGACGCCGCCCACTGCCAGCCGCCGTTATTCGCAGCCAGGTCACCATCGACAAGTTGCGTCATAAAATAACGCTCGCCCAAACGCCAGTCGAGCAAGAGATCTTTGACCAGAAAACTGGCAACGATCATCCGCAAGCGGTTATGCATCCAGCCAGTGCTCTTCAACTGGCGCATGGCCGCATCCACAATCGGATAACCCGTTCTCCCCTCCTCCCAGGCGCGAAGCTGCTCCGGATGGTCTTTCCATTGCACCTTATCCGTCCACGAAATGAAAGGACGATGCTTACATAAATCAGGATGATAAGTCATCAAATGGCGATAAAACTCCCGCCAGATCAGCTCGTTTAACCATACGGATCCAGCGCCGCCGTTCAAGGCATCGGGCTGCTCGGCCAGCAGACGATGCAAACATTGTCGCGGCGAAAGAACCCCTAACGCCAGACAGGCAGAAAGGCGGCTGGTGCCTTCAATTGCCGGAAAATCCCGCTGTTGCTCGTAAGCGGCGGCGTGCTGCTGGCAAAAAGCGCGCAGGCGCTGAATTGCCGTTTTCTCATCCACCGCAAACAGGGTTGAATCACATTCTTCTTGCGGATAATCGAACGTCAATGTCGCAAGCGGCCCGTCTAATGCGCCCCCCGTCCGAACATCTGGTGCGCCAACGCATGCGGGTAGCTCATCTTTCAGCCGCCGCAAAAAGGCGTTTTTATAGGGTGTAAAGACTTTGTACATTTCATGATTGCCGGTCACAACGCTGCCTGGCGCCAGCATTACGCTGTCATCAAATCCCTGGCAGGCGACATCGACAAGCGCCTTTTCCACCGCCGCGTCACGCTGGCGTTCGTTCACTTCGTACTGGTAGTTATAGAAAAGATGGCTGACCTTTTCTTCAGCGCACACCGCCGCCACGGTATCAACACTGGCGGCAAAATCGTCTACTTCCCGGTAAATTAACGGAATGCCTCTCTCCGCCAGTGCCTGCTGGAGCGCGTTGAGGTGAGTGGCGAGAAATGCAGCCTGCCGTGGGGCCATCGCATGTTTTTTCCATTGCCCCGGCGTGGCAATAAACAGGGCTTTGACACTGGCGTCGCGATGATTGCAGGCGGCAGCGAGGGCATAATTATCATGTACGCGTAAATCCGCGCGAAACCAGACCAGATGGGTGGTCATAACTCTCCAGGTAACAGATATCCGTCAGAAAATGTCGATAGTGTGTTAAAGGAAGGTTGCGAGTGCAAGCAGAGCTTGCGCCTCAAAACAACAGCGTGGGTTAAGTGTAGCGGGTGAATGTAACGCGCCAGCAGAACGACGCACATAATCTGACATATGAAGATGCATTGCCCTGCACAGGATTCGCGACTTTCACCGATGAGTTGCGGCTCCTGAAAGGTAAAAAAAACCGCTACGTCAGAAACGTAGCGGTTTTTTTATTGCTGAGTGTAATCAAGTGATCAATAAAAATCGCAGGTCACTTTTTCGGCCTGAGCCATCCAAACCGGTTTATCGCTGGTTTTAGCCCAGACGCGATGCAGATAGCTGTAAAAACGTGCGCGGTCTTTCCAGAACATCATTACCGGCAATGCCAGTACGCCAGCCAGCACGGCGAAAATGCGACGCATCAGGACGATATGAACTGGAAATGTTTTATATACGGTCATAATTCTCTCCCCTTTGTTGGCCGGTAACATTCACCGGAAAAATGTTCCCCCATGACAGAGATCCTTGACTGATCCTGTGGGGCGCATCTGAATCTGGTTAAAATAGTACCGTTTTGTTTGTAATTTTACTACTCATCCGACCACTTTTTTTGTCATTTCTGACGTTATTTACATTCACGCCGTAATTAAGTTACATAAAAGTTAAATTAATACTAAACATTAGTTAAAATATGGTTTTATCCATTTTTATATTTTTTTTACACCCGCCCGGCTGATTTTTGCGAAATCTTTGCACGCAAAATCCTACCCTCACTGCAATCCCTAAAACACCTGGAGGTGGATTGTGAGTGCAGGCGTCGTAACCGGCATCGTGCTGGTTTTCCTGTTGTTGGGCTATCTGGTCTATGCCCTGATTAACGCGGAGGCTTTCTGATGGCAGCCCAGGCGTTTTTACTGATTGCCAGCTTTTTACTGGTCCTGTTTATTCTTGCTCGCCCACTCGGGACGTTACTGGCGAAGATGATCGTCGGCGCTTCCCTTCCTGGCGTATCCACTCTGGAAACCGGGCTATGGCGGATGATGGGGATTGATTCCCGCGAAATGGGCTGGTTCCAGTATCTGGTGGCGATATTGTGGCTCAACATTTTCGGGCTGGTACTGTTGTTCGTCATGCTGATGTTGCAGGGCATCCTGCCTTTTAACCCGCAACAGTTCCCTGGCTTGTCATGGCATCTGGCGCTGAACACAGCCGTGAGTTTCGTGACCAACACCAACTGGCAATCCTATTCGGGTGAAACCACTCTGAGTTATTTCAGCCAGATGGTAGGGCTCACGGTACAAAACTTCCTCTCCGCCGCTACCGGCATTGCGGTCATTTTCGCCCTGATCCGCGCATTTTCCCGCCATAGCGTGACGACGCTCGGTAATGCCTGGGTCGATTTAACCCGCATTACTCTGTGGGTGCTGCTGCCACTGTCGCTAATCCTTGCGCTGATCTTTATTCAACAAGGCGCTCTGCAAAACGTCCTGCCTTATCAGCCTTTTACCTCTATTGAAGGGGCAAAACAGCTATTGCCGATGGGGCCTGTTGCCTCACAGGAAGCCATTAAAATGCTGGGAACCAACGGCGGCGGCTTCTTTAATGCCAACTCCTCGCACCCGTTTGAAAACCCTACAGCGTTAACCAACTTCCTGCAGATGCTGGCGATCTTTTTAATCCCGGCGGCGCTGTGCTTCGCCTTTGGTGATGCTGTCAGCGATCGCCGCCAGGGACACGCCATTTTATGGGCGATGTCGATAATCTTCGTCATTTGCGTTGCCGTGGTCATGTGGGCCGAATGGCAGGGTAATCCGCACTTCCTGACGTTAGGCGGTGACAGCGCCATCAATATGGAAGGGAAAGAGAGCCGCTTCGGCATTCTTGCCAGTAGCCTCTTTGCGGTCATCACCACATCAGCTTCCTGTGGTGCCGTTAACGCCATGCATGACTCCTTTACCGCGCTGGGCGGGATGGTGCCCATGTGGCTGATGCAAATCGGCGAGGTGGTATTTGGCGGCGTCGGTTCCGGTTTATACGGCATGCTGCTGTTTGTATTGCTGGCGGTGTTTATTGCCGGGCTGATGATTGGCCGTACCCCGGAATACCTCGGCAAAAAGATCGATGTGCGCGAAATGAAAATGACCGCGCTGGCGATCCTCGTCACCCCTGCCCTTGTGTTGATTGGCACCGCGCTGGCAATGATGACCGAGGCGGGACGCAGCGGCATGCTCAACCCGGGTATCCACGGTTTTAGCGAAGTGCTGTATGCCGTCTCCTCTGCTGCGAATAACAACGGCAGTGCCTTTGCTGGCCTGAGCGCGAATACGCCGTTCTGGAACTGCCTGCTGGCGTTCTGCATGTTCATCGGTCGTTTCGGCATCATTGTGCCGGTCATGGCGATTGCCGGGTCGCTGGTCAACAAGAAAATCCAGCCCGCCAGTACCGGGACGCTTCCGACGCACGGCGCGCTGTTTATCGGCCTGCTGATCGGTACCGTACTGCTGGTTGGTGCCCTGACCTTTATTCCTGCACTGGCCCTGGGTCCGGTGGCGGAATACCTCTCTTTACGCTGATTTGCGGAGTATTTGTCATGAGTCGCAAACAAATGGCCCTGCTCGAACCGACGCTGGTGCGTCAGGCGCTGATTGATTCCATTACCAAACTGAGCCCGCATATCCAGTGGCGCAATCCGGTTATGTTTATCGTCTGGATCGGCAGCGTGCTGACTACGCTGCTGGCGATTGCGATGGCGAGCGGGTATCTCGACGGCAGCGCCTGGTTTACCGGCGCGGTCAGTCTGTGGCTGTGGTTTACCGTACTGTTCGCCAACTTCGCAGAAGCGCTGGCGGAAGGTCGCAGTAAAGCGCAGGCCAACAGCCTCAAAGGAGTGAAGAAAACGGCCTTCGCCCGCAAATTACGCGCACCGCAGCATGATGCACAAATCGACCACATTCCCGCCGCTGATTTGCGTAAAGGTGACGTGGTGCTGGTGGAAGCTGGCGACATTATTCCCTGCGACGGCGAAGTCATTGAGGGCGGCGCGTCGGTGGATGAAAGCGCCATTACCGGGGAGTCCGCGCCGGTTATCCGCGAGTCCGGCGGCGATTTCGCCTCCGTGACCGGCGGGACGCGCATTCTCTCCGACTGGCTGGTGATTCAGTGTAGCGTTAACCCTGGCGAAACCTTCCTTGACCGGATGATTGCCATGGTGGAAGGCGCCCAGCGCCGTAAGACGCCCAATGAGATCGCGCTGACCATTCTGCTGGTGGCATTGACCATTGTCTTCCTGCTGGCGACCGCCACCCTGTGGCCATTCTCGGTCTACGGCGGCACGCCAGTCAGCGTCACCGTTCTTGTGGCCCTGCTGGTCTGCCTGATCCCGACCACCATCGGCGGGTTGCTGTCGGCCATCGGCGTCGCCGGGATGAGCCGTATGCTCGGCGCCAATGTGATTGCCACCAGCGGGCGCGCCGTAGAAGCCGCAGGTGATGTCGACGTACTGCTGCTGGATAAAACCGGCACCATCACACTCGGTAACCGCCAGGCCTCCGAGTTCCTGCCTGCAAACGGTGTGGATGAAAAAACCCTGGCCGATGCTGCGCAACTCTCTTCGCTGGCGGATGAAACGCCGGAAGGCCGCAGCATTGTGATACTGGCAAAGCAGCGCTTTAACCTGCGTGAACGGGATGTACAAAGTCTGCAGGCGACGTTTGTCCCCTTTACCGCGCAGACCCGTATGAGTGGCATTAACGTGCAAGGGCGCATGATCCGCAAAGGTTCAGTGGATGCCATTCGTCGTCATATTGAGGCTAACAACGGTCAGTTCCCGGCCGATGTCGAGCAGCGTGTGGAACAAGTAGCGCGTCTCGGTGCCACACCGCTGGTGGTGGCGGAAGGGGCGCGTGTCCTGGGGGTGATTTCACTCAAGGATATCGTCAAAGGCGGCATCAAAGAGCGTTTCGCCCAACTGCGGAAAATGGGCATCAAGACGGTCATGATCACCGGGGATAACCGTCTTACTGCCGCCGCTATCGCCGCCGAAGCCGGGGTGGATGATTTCCTGGCCGAAGCAACCCCGGAAGCAAAACTGGCGCTGATTCGCCAGTATCAGTCAGAAGGCCGTCTGGTGGCGATGACCGGTGATGGCACTAACGACGCCCCGGCACTGGCGCAGGCGGATGTTGCGGTTGCTATGAACTCCGGGACCCAGGCCGCGAAAGAGGCCGGCAACATGGTGGATCTGGATTCTAACCCCACCAAATTGATTGAGGTGGTGCATATCGGCAAGCAGATGCTGATGACCCGTGGTTCGTTGACCACATTCAGCATCGCCAACGACGTGGCGAAATATTTTGCCATCATCCCCGCAGCCTTTGCCGCCACATACCCGCAGCTCAATGCGCTGAATGTGATGCACCTGCACTCCCCGGCATCGGCCATTCTGAGTGCGGTTATTTTCAATGCCCTGATCATTGTCTTTTTGATCCCGCTGGCGTTGAAAGGGGTGAGCTACAAACCGTTGACCGCCTCCGCCATGCTGCGCCGCAATCTGTGGGTTTATGGGTTGGGCGGACTGGTGGTGCCGTTTATCGGCATCAAGATTATTGACCTGTTGCTGACCCTGTTCGGCCTGGTGTAAGAGGGATAAAAAAATGGCTTTGATTCGTCCGGCATTTGTACTCTTAATTGTACTGACGTTGATTACCGGCGGGCTTTACCCGCTGGTTACTACGGCGCTGGGGCAGTGGTTATTTCAGACACAGGCCAACGGTTCGCTTATTCGTGAGGGAGACGATGTGGTTCGCGGCTCGCGCCTGATTGGGCAGAATTTCACCGCAGCGGGATATTTTCATGGCCGCCCTTCCGCCACCGCCGATGCGCCTTATAATCCGATGGCGTCCGGTGGGAGTAATCTGGCGGCCAGTAACCCGGAGCTCGATAAAGAAGTGGCTGCGCGCGTTGCCCAGTTGCGTCAGGAAAACCCACAGGCTGATGCCCGTGTGCCGGTAGAACTGATAACAACATCGGCCAGCGGTCTGGACAACAATCTGACGCCGCAGGCTGTGGAATGGCAAATCCCGCGTGTTGCCCAGGCACGCAATCTGCCCGCACAGACCGTTGCCCGGTTAGTAGAACAAAACACCACTCACCCGCTTTTCGATTTTATTGGCCAGCCGGTGGTGAATATCGTTGAACTGAATCTGGCGCTGGATGCGCTCAAGGATAAATAAGTCATGACAGACGAGCCTTTGCGCCCGGACCCCGACAGACTGCTGGAACATGCGGCGACGGATCATCGTGGCAAACTGAAAATCTTCTTCGGTGCCTGTGCTGGCGTAGGGAAGACGTTTGCCATGTTGCAGGAAGCACAGCGGCTACGGGCACAGGGGCTGGATATTCTGGTGGGCGTGGTGGAAACCCACGGGCGCAAGGAGACCGCCGCCCTGCTCAATGGGCTGGCGGTGTTGCCGCCAAGGCGTATTGCCCATCGCGCTCGCCTGATTCAGGAGTTTGACCTTGACGCCGCCCTTGCGCGGCGTCCGGCATTGATACTGATGGACGAGCTGGCGCACAGCAACGCGCCTGGCTCCCGTCACCCGAAACGCTGGCAGGATGTGGAAGAGCTGCTGGAAGCGGGCATCGATGTGCTGACTACCGTGAATGTGCAACATCTGGAAAGTCTGAATGATGTGGTCAGTGGCGTCACCGGCGTACAGGTACGCGAAACAGTGCCCGACCCCTTCTTTGACGCTGCAGACGAAATTGTGCTGGTCGACCTTCCGCCAGACGATTTACGCCAGCGCCTGCACGAAGGCAAAGTCTATATTGGCGGTCAGGCCGAACGCGCTATCGAGCATTTCTTTCGCAAAGGCAACCTCATCGCCTTGCGTGAACTGGCCCTGCGCCGTACAGCCGACCGCGTTGACGACCAGATGCGCGCCTGGCGCGACCGTCTTGGGGATGAAAAAGTCTGGCATACGCGCGACGCGATCCTGCTTTGCGTCGGCCACGGTTCTGGTAACGAAAAACTTATCCGCACCGCCGCCCGGCTGGCGGCAAAACTGGGCAGCGTCTGGCACGCGGTGTATGTGGAAACCCCCGCCCTGCACCGTCTACCCGAGCAACAGCGTCGGGCGATCCTCGCCTCATTACACCTGGCGCAAGAGCTGGGCGCGGAGACCGCAACCCTCTCCGATCCGGCAGAAGATAAAGCCATTTTGCGCTACGCGCGTGAGCATAACCTCGGCAAAATCCTTATTGGCAGACGCAATAAACGACGCTGGTTTGGCGCTGAATCCTTTGCGGACCGGCTGGCGCGCCGCGCGCCGGATCTCGATCTGGTGATCATTGCGCCGGATGACGCCCCCGTTACGCTGCCATCCCGTCCCGGCGACAGCCGTCCATTTATGGAAAAATGGCGCGTCCAGTTAAAAGGGTGTCTGGTGGCCGTTGCTCTGTGCGCTGCCATTACACTGATTGCGATGCAGTGGCTGATAGCCTTTGACGCCGCCAACCTCGTGATGGTCTATCTGCTTGGCGTGGTGGTGGTCGCGCTGCTGTATGGCCGCTGGCCGTCAGCATTTGCCACAGTGATCAATGTCGTCAGTTTTGATCTCTTTTTTATTGCACCGCGCGGTACGCTGGCCGTTTCCGATGTGCAATACCTGCTGACGTTTGGCGTGATGCTGACAGTTGGCCTGGTGATTGGCAACCTCACCGCCGGTGTGCGCTATCAGGCGCGCGTCGCCCGCTACCGTGAACAGCGTACGCGCCATCTGTATGAGATGTCGAAAGCGCTGGCCACCGGGCGCAGTGAAGCCGATATCGCCACAACCAGCGAGGCGTTTATTCGCTCAACATTTGATGCCCGCAGCCAGGTCTTGCTGCCCAATCATTCGGGAAAACTGGTCGCCGTTACCCAGACACAGGGCATCAGCCCGTGGGATGATGCTATCGCTCGCTGGAGTTTTGATAAGGGGCAGCCGGCGGGTGCCGGTACCGATACCCTCCCCGGCGTGCCCTATCAGATTTTGCCATTAAAAAGCGCTCAGAAAACACACGGTTTACTGATTGTGGAACCGGCAAACTTGCGCCTGCTGATGATCCCCGAACAGCAGCGCCTGCTGGAAACCTTTACCTTGCTGGTAGCCAGCGCGCTGGAGCGCCAGGCGCTCGCCACCAGCGAAGAGCAGGCACGCCTTGCCAGTGAACGGGAAAGCATACGCAACTCCTTGCTGGCGGCACTCTCTCACGATCTGCGCACGCCGCTTACCGTGCTGTTTGGCCAGGCTGAAATCCTGACTCTGGACCTTGCCAGCGAAGGGTCAAAACACGCGCCTCAGGCCAGCGAAATTCGTCAGCATGTGCTCAATACCACCCGGCTTGTGAACAATCTGCTGGATATGGCGCGTATTCAGTCCGGCGGTTTTAATCTTAAAAAAGAGTGGCTGACGCTGGAAGAAGTGGTGGGAAGCGCGCTGAAAACCCTCGAACCCGGTCTCGGCGAACGCCATATTGCGCTTAACCTCCCCGACCCGCTGATGCTGGTACACGTCGATGGGCCGTTGTTTGAACGCGTACTGATTAATTTGCTGGAAAATGCCGTTAAATACGCCGGGCATAATGCGAATATCGGTATCGATGCCCGACATGATGATTCGCGGCTGACACTTGAAGTGTGGGATAACGGGCCGGGTATTCCCGCCGGGCAGGAAGAGGCGATTTTTGCTAAATTTGCACGCGGCAGCAAAGAGTCGGCTATTCCCGGCGTGGGCTTAGGGCTGGCCATCTGCGAGGCGATTGTCGAGGTACATGGCGGGACGATTTCCGCCGCCAACCGCCCGGAGGGCGGGGCCAGTTTTTATGTTACACTGCCGCTGGAACCACCACCGCAACTGGATGAATTAGCCGAGGATTTGTGATTAACGTTCTCATCGTTGAAGATGAACAGGCCATACGTCGTTTTCTGCGTGCTGCGCTGGAAGCCGAGGGGTTGCGCGCCTGGGAAGCCGAAACACTACAGCGCGGCCTTATCGAAGCCGCAACGCGCAAGCCGGACCTTGTGATCCTCGATTTAGGCCTGCCGGACGGTGATGGCATTGATTTCATCCGCGATCTGCGTCAGTGGAGCCAGATTCCGGTTATCGTGCTATCCGCGCGAACCGAAGAGAGCGACAAGATTGCCGCGCTGGATGCCGGGGCTGACGATTATCTGAGTAAACCCTTTGGTATCGGGGAATTACAGGCGCGCCTGCGCGTAGCGCTGCGTCGCAATGCGGGTATGCAACAAAGCGATCCCCTGGTGAGCTTTTCAGATATTCAGGTTGATCTCGCCAACCGCCGTATTATGCGGGCGGGTGAAGAGCTGCATCTTACCCCTATCGAGTTTCGTCTGCTGGCCGTGTTACTCAATAACCACGGTAAGGTGTTGACCCAACGCCAGTTGTTAAGCCAGGTCTGGGGACCAAACGCCGTTGAGCATAGTCACTATTTACGCATCTATATGGGCCATCTTCGTCAGAAGCTGGAAGCCGATCCTGCACGTCCCCGCCATTTATTGACAGAAACCGGCATTGGCTATCGATTTATGCTGTAGAAAAGAATCAGGCCCTGAACAGGGCCTGATGAGGATTACGCGTTTTTCAGCACTTCACTGACAATTTCTACCGCTTCTTTCTCAATCAGCTTACGGTGTTCTTCACCGAGGAAGCTTTCGCAGTAAATTTTGTAGGCGTCTTCTGTACCTGATGGACGGGCAGCGAACCAGCCGTTGTCGGTCATCACTTTCAGACCACCGATAGACGCGCCGTTACCCGGAGCTGCCGTCAGACGTGCGGTGATGGGATCCCCCGCAAGCGTGCTGGCACTGACCATTTCCGGAGAGAGTTTGGACAATGCCGCTTTCTGTGCGGAGGTTGCGCTGGCACCGAGACGGTTGTAGCTCGGCGCGCCGAAACGTGCGGCCAGCTCATCGTAGTGTTGCTGCGGGTTTTTACCCGTAACCGCGGTGATTTCCGCCGCCAGCAGGCACATGATGATACCGTCTTTATCGGTAGACCACGGCGTGCCGTCGAAACGCAGGAAGGAAGCCCCTGCGCTCTCTTCGCCGCCGAAGCCGAAACTGCCGTCAAACAGACCGTCAACAAACCATTTAAAGCCGACCGGCACTTCCACCAGCTTACGCCCCAGGTCATTCACCACGCGGTCAATCATGGCAGAAGAGACGAGGGTTTTACCCACGGCGACATCTTTGCCCCACTGCGGACGATGCTGGAACAGGTAGTTAATCGCGACCGCCAGGTAGTGGTTCGGATTCATCAGCCCGGCTGGCGTCACGATACCGTGACGGTCATAGTCAGGGTCGTTGGCAAAGGCCAGGTCGAACTTGTCACGCAACGCCAGCAAACCGGCCATAGCGCACTCAGAGGAGCAGTCCATGCGGATCACGCCGTCTTTATCGAGGTGCATAAAGCGGAAGGTTTGATCAACCTGATCGTTAACGATAGTCAGGTCAAGCTTGTAGAACGCCGCAATACGTTTCCAGTATTCGATACCGGAACCACCCAGCGGATCAACGCCCAGTTTCAGGCCCGCTTTTTGGATAGCCGCCATATCGACGATATCGGCCAGCCCTTCGATAAACGGCTGCACCAGATCCTGCTCTTTCACGTGACCGGACGCCAGTGCGGCATCCAGCGTAATGCGTTTCACACCTTTCAGGCCATCAGCCAGCAGCGCGTTCGCGCGATCTTCAACCACTTTGGTCACGTTGGTATCAGCCGGGCCACCGTTTGGCGGATTGTATTTGATACCGCCATCTTCCGGTGGGTTATGTGACGGGGTAATGACGATACCGTCAGCCTGCGCGCCACCTTTTTTATTATGCACCAGAATAGCGTTGGACACCGCAGGCGTCGGCGTGAAGCCATTGTTTTCCTGCACGATCACATCAACGCCATTCGCCGCCAGCACTTCCAGCACAGAGATAAAGGCAGGTTCAGACAGGGCGTGCGTGTCTTTACCGACATAGCACGGACCGGTGATACCGTTTTTGGCGCGCTCTTCGGCGATAGCCTGAGCAATTGCCAGAATGTGTTGTTCGTTAAAACTGTGACGCCCCGCGCTGCCGCGGTGACCTGACGTACCAAATTTTACCGCGTGCTCAGCATTGCCGATTTCTGGTTTCAGCACATAGTACTGCGCAGTAAGCTGGGCGACGTTAATCAAATCGCTCTGTTGCGCAGGTTGCCCCGCACGTTCGTGGTTAGCCATTGCCTGGTCCTTTTTATGCAAGGATTAAATTGTGCCGCAAACCTTTTCAATCAATTCCGCCGGGAATTGCATTGATTGCATGATGTGTTCCACCATGCTGCATTTACGACCCGTATTCGTGTTAGTGATAACCCAGTACGGGGTATCAGGCACCTGTTTTGGCTTCGTCTGATTGCCGTTTTGCAACAGGGTATGTTCATCCGCGGCGAAGTATACGCGGGTGCGCCCATGCAGAGACTCAGTGGATTCTGCAAAAGCTTTTTTATCTAATGAGTAAAGTGTAGACAGCACCAGCATAAAGCGATTAACGGCCTTTTTCTGCTCTGCATACTCGTCAGAGAGCAGCAGTTCACGCACCGCGCGGACTTTATCTTTTGCCGTATTAGCCGGTTTCACTTCTTCAACCGTAACAGGTGCAGGGGGTTCTTTCGCGAGTTGAACAGCGGCAGCTGGCTGCGAAGCGGCGGAAAACTTCAACATGCGCCGTAAAATGTCGGATGCGCTCTCGCCAATGTGCTTTGTATGGCTGGCAATATAACTGTAGAGCTCATCATCAACTTCGATCGTTTTCATCTTAATCCAGTGCAGTGTCTATTCTGAATACAAGTTATTGAGATTATAAAGTCAAATCCCAACAGCGGATAGCGTCAAACCAGGATGGCGGCAAAGTCAGAGTGTGTCAAAACCTTGCAGCCGGACGGCAGAATGTTCAACATAATACCTTAATCCGAAAGAGCGAAAAAAAGAACTTTGCCATGAAATTGAATACCCGAGCGCAATCTGCACAACAATCGCACAACAATTCCCCCATCGTGCTGGTGCACGGTTTATTTGGTAGCCTGGACAACCTTGGCGTGCTCGCCCGCGACCTCGTCAATGACCATGATATTATTCAGGTTGATATGCGCAATCATGGCCTTTCCGAACGCTCACCGGAGATGAATTATCCGGCGATGGCACAGGACTTACTGGATACCCTTGATGCTCACGGTATTGAGCGAGCGACTTTCGTTGGTCACTCCATGGGGGGGAAAGCGGTGATGGCCTTTACCGCACTGGCGCCTGAACGCATCGACAAGCTCGTCGCTATCGATATTGCCCCGGTCAATTACCATGTACGCCGTCACGATGAGATCTTTGCCGCCATCAATGCGGTGACCGACGCCGGCGTCACTACGCGCCAGCAGGCCGCCGCCGTCATGCGCGAGCATATAAATGAAGAAGGAGTAATTCAGTTCCTGCTTAAGTCGTTTGTCGATGGCAAGTGGCGCTTCAATGTGCCCGCGTTGTGGGATCAGTATTCCCACATAGTGGGCTGGGAAACTGTGCCTGCCTGGAACCACCCCGCTCTCTTTATCCCTGGCGGCAACTCGCCTTATGTTACCGAACAGTATCGTGACGAACTGCTGCAACAGTTCCCGCAGGCACGCGCGCATGTCATTGCCGGTGCCGGGCACTGGGTGCATGCAGAAAAGCCAGAAGCGGTTCTGCGCGCCATCCGCCGTTATCTCGCTGAAAAGACAAACTGATTAAAAACCCGGCGACCGGTTGCCTGAAAGCGCCCGGTCGTTGGCGTGTCCGCATCGCTGATGTATGATGGCGCGCTAATCAGCCCGGGCTATGACCCGATTGCTTGTACTTCCCGTAGTATTCTTAAATCATGGCTAAAGAACAAACGGACCGCACGACATTAGATCTGTTCGCGAATGAACGTCGCCCGGGACGTCCTAAAACCAATCCGCTCTCTCGCGACGAGCAATTGCGCATCAATAAGCGCAATCAGCTTAAACGCGACAAGGTTCGTGGGCTTAAACGCGTCGAATTAAAACTCAACGCCGAGGCTGTCGACGCGCTAAACGCGCTGGCGGATGCGCGGGAAATGAGCCGGAGCGAATTGATTGAAGAGATGTTACTGGCTCAGCTTAACGCGCTGAACGACCAGGAAACCCTCTGAATTATCGCAAAAATTCACTTTCATGTTGCACAGAGTGCAGTCTTGCGTGATTGCAGTTTCCGCGTGCTTCTCTGATCTGCTATGATTGCCCTTATCCGTGGGCCAATCGCCACCACCATATCATTAAGTTTCAAGAGGTTATTTTACTCATGGCAATCACAGGCATTTTTTTCGGCAGCGATACCGGTAATACCGAAAACATCGCAAAGATGATCCAGGCTCAACTTGGTAAAGATGTTGCCGATGTGCATGACATTGCTAAAAGCAGCAAAGAGGATCTGGAAGGTTACGACATCCTGCTGCTTGGCATTCCGACCTGGTATTATGGTGAAGCACAGTGTGACTGGGATGACTTTTTCCCGACGCTGGAAGATATCGATTTTAACGGCAAACTGGTTGCTCTGTTTGGCTGTGGCGATCAGGAAGACTATGCAGAGTACTTCTGTGACGCGCTGGGCACCATTCGCGACATCATTGAACCACGCGGCGCAACTATCGTAGGCCACTGGCCGACCGAAGGTTACCATTTTGAAGCGTCAAAAGGTCTGGCGGACGACAACCACTTCGTTGGCCTTGCCATTGACGAAGACCGTCAGCCTGAACTGACCGCTGGCCGCGTCGACAAATGGGTAAAACAGATTTCTGAAGAACTTCATCTGAACGACATCCTCAATGCCTGATGATGTTTGGCGCAACCTGCTGGTTGCGCCGGATTAATAGATAAAAGCGATGGAAATAATTGCTACAATTTTTTAACTTTTTTCTCCAGCGCTGTACAATGGCCCCTGATTAAAACGGGTAGCCCAAAGGACTTTGTAGACGCTACCACGTTTTATAAGCTTACTTTACTTGAGGACTTGCAGTTTTCATTCAGGCATGGCAGTTCTATAATGAGACGCATTATCCCAGGTGCATTCCTTGTAGCTTCCCGACGGGAAGTGAATCGTTTAGCAACAGGACAGATTCCGCATGACTGACAACAATACCGCATTAAAGAAGGCCGGCCTGAAAGTCACGCTTCCTCGGTTAAAAATCCTGGAAGTGCTTCAGGAGCCGGAGAACCATCATGTCAGTGCGGAAGATCTATATAAACGCCTGATCGACATGGGCGAAGAGATTGGGCTGGCCACGGTGTACCGTGTACTTAACCAGTTCGACGATGCCGGGATTGTGACCCGCCATAATTTTGAAGGCGGTAAATCTGTCTTTGAACTGACGCAGCAGCATCATCACGACCACTTAATTTGCCTGGATTGCGGCAAAGTGATCGAGTTCAGCGATGACTCTATTGAAGCGCGTCAGCGTGAAATCGCATCTAAGCATGGTATTCGTCTGACGAACCACAGTCTCTACCTGTATGGCCACTGCGCCGAAGGTGACTGCCGTACTGACGAAAACGCGCACGAAGCGGCTGATAAATAATCACCCGCATCGTTATAAAGCCAACCTCCGGGTTGGCTTTTTTATTTTCTGCTTTCACCACACGACAAAGCCCGCCGAAGCGGGCCCTTTCAGACGGTTAATTTACCGTGTTATGGTGGCGTATCTCCTGCCAGATCTGGTCACAGCGGGATTTTACCGCCTGCCCGTTTCCGGTATGCGTCGCTTCAAGACACTGCTGATAATCCAGGGTGCGCACGCTCTCCTCCTGCGCAAATTGCTGGTGCGCTTTCTCTTTGCGCAGGACATCCAGCACACTTCTGCACGCCGCTGTTTTTTCCGGAGAACCTTCTGCCGTAGTAATACAGGCGCTATAAGCCTCTTTTAATCGCGCATCTTCCTTTGGTGCCTGCGGCTGTTGCACACAGGCGGCAAGCCCCAGCGTCATCAGGGCAAGCAATATCGGTTTCGTCATCATGGCATTCCCTCGCATTAGAAAATATTCAGGGGCGCAATGACGATAAACTTCACGTCACGTTCGTCCTGGAAGATGTTGTTATATCCACCGCCCCAACTCGGGATATTGGAATGGTTATCATATTGGGTGAAATGCAGCTTGAATAAGGTGCCTTTTGCCATCCCTTCCTGCACCGTATAAAGCAGGTCAAGGCTGTACGCCGACTCTTTAATGGAATTTCCCGCATCGTAATATTTATCGCCAGAGGAGACATTGGACGGTTTGGCATCCCAGCCATATACATACGATGCACCGACCGCCCAACCCGGCAGATTCCAGCCTTTCAGGTCATACATAGCGCCAGCAAAGACGGATTTCTCATTATGGGCGTTAAAGTCGGAGCGGTTATCCCACCAGATATCCAGGCGACCGTTGGAAGACCCATACCGTGGCGTCATACGTGAGTTGAAATAGCCCTGGCGGCCATCAGCTTTGACCCAGGTCCCTTCCAGGCGTAAATCCACCGGGCCGACCGTATAGCCAAAAGTGAGTGCCTGTAGCCACGCGGTGCCGTCATAAATATCATTAATGGTGTTGTTATCGGCCTTGTCACGCGAGCCATAGAACTGATAACTGGTGGAAAGCGGGTTACCCGCGACGTCAAACTTATAGCTGGCTTTGGCAAAATATTGATCAACATAGCCCTGTGCCTGGCCAAACGCGGCTTCGAGGATCAGATCGTTTTTGAAGTCGTACGATGCGCCCAGAGAGTGGACATAATCAATTTTGCTCACGCCATCGTTCTGGTAGAAATTATCCGTTTCGTTATACCACGGCGCTTTGTATTCATTGGCCCACATGTATGAGAAGCTCAGCGCGCCACGATCATCGAAATCCAGTTTTGCACCGGCTTCTGCCCCCTGGTAGGTGCCCGGCATAAAGCTCCAGTTTGAGGCCAGCAGCGTTTGCCCCGTCGGCTGGATGTACCCTGCCCTCGCCCACACCGGGCCATATTTAAATTTCGCGGCGGCTTTATAGAGACTTGCGCCGCTGCGATCGCCGGACCAGTCTTCGTCATACACCTTGTGGCTATTGGAAAATGCGATTTCATTCGGGTGTGCGCTTTCTGAGGATTCAGCCATCTCAATCGCCGCAAAGACCGCGACATCAATACCGAACATATCGGCAGCGTAACCTGACTGGAAATCGAGATTGGTATTCCAGGTGGAGTGCGACAGGTTAGTTTTGTATTTATCGCCATCGGTGACATCTTTACGGTCACGCTGGCGCTGCCAGTAGTAAATCCCGCCGGTAAGCGTGGCATCATCAACAAAACCAGTGGCGCTGGCGGAAGGGGCGAAAGTTAAACCAGGTAATGCGGTGGCGCAGGCAATAGCCAACGCTAACGCCTTACGTTTAGCGTTAAACGCGTTCATGAGTGTTCCTCTTTGACGAAAAAATAAAAAATGCTGCGCAAAGGCAAACAGCAACAAAGTAAAAAAATGAAATATTACTGACAGTTATAGAAAATGTTTCTATCTCTGTCGTTTGTAAGCATATTTTTCGCGACGCGAATTATCAAGTATTTGCAGGAAGGGAATACGGGGATTATGACGCACCACACAGATTTGTGGCTTATCGGCTGACAGCTTGCACAGCAAGGCTTTCAGGGCGGCAGAGTCTGCGTTATCAATGAATAACTGAAAAGAGGATCGGATAAAATTAAAACAATATTTTAGAAAAAAAGAAGGGGTACCGTAACTTATTTTCAGACGAGAAATAAAAAACGCTGCACGAGGCAGCGTTTTTAGCATCCTGGCAAGACGGGCTTACTCGCCGATTTTAGCCCAGGTATCGCGAAGACCCACAGTGCGATTGAAGACCAGTTTGTCCGCCGTAGCATGGCGGCTGTCGAGGCAGAAGTAACCTTCACGCTCAAACTGATACGCTTTCGCTACCTCAGCGGCCTTAAGGCTCGGCTCAGCAAAGCCCTGCTTAATGACCAGCGATTCCGGGTTCATGACTGTCAGGAAGTCTTCCGCTGCACCCGGATTTGGCACGCTGAACAGGCGGTCATACAGACGAATTTCAACCGGCAGTGCGTGTGCCGCGCTAACCCAGTGAATAACGCCCTTCACTTTACGGCCATCTGCCGGGTCTTTGCTCAGCGTATCGGCATCAAAGGTACAGAAAATCGTGGTGATATTACCTTCCGCGTCTTTCTCAACACGTTCCGCTTTAATCACATACGCGTTACGCAGGCGGACTTCTTTGCCCAGCACCAGTCGTTTGTACTGCTTGTTGGCTTCCTCACGGAAATCGGCACGATCGATCCAGATTTCACCGCTGAATGGGACATCACGGCTGCCCATTTCCGGTTTGTTTGGATGGTTAGGCATCGAAACCATTTCACTGGCGCCCTGCGGATAGTTCTCGATAACCAGCTTAACCGGATCGATAACAGCCATCGCGCGCGGTGCGTTTTCATTGAGATCTTCACGGATGCAGGACTCAAGTGACGCCATCTCAATGGTGTTGTCCTGTTTGGTGATACCAATACGTTTACAGAACTCACGGATGGAGGCGGACGTGTAACCACGACGACGCAGACCAGAGATGGTCGGCATACGCGGGTCGTCCCAGCCTTCAACATGCTTGTCAGTCACCAGCAGGTTCAGCTTACGCTTGGACATGACGGTGTATTCCAGGTTCAGTCGGGAGAACTCGTACTGACGCGGGTGAACCGGAATGGTGATGTTGTCCAGCACCCAGTCATACAGACGACGGTTATCCTGGAACTCCAGCGTACACAGAGAGTGAGTGATCCCTTCCAGCGCATCACTGATGCAGTGGGTAAAGTCATACATCGGGTAGATGCACCACTTGTTGCCCGTCTGATGGTGTTCAGCAAATTTAATACGGTATAGCACCGGATCGCGCATCACGATGAACGGCGACGCCATATCAATCTTCGCACGCAGGCATGCCTTACCTTCTTCGAAACCACCCGCGCGCATTTTTTCAAACAGTGCGAGGTTCTCTTCAACCGTACGATCGCGATACGGGCTATTTTTACCCGGTGCTGTCAGCGTGCCGCGATATTCACGGATTTCGTCAGCGGACAGTTCATCAACATAGGCCAGACCTTTGCTGATTAACTCTACGGCATAGTGGTGCAGTTGATCGAAATAATCAGAGGAATAGCGCACATCGCCTGACCAGTGGAAACCTAACCACTGCACGTCATTCTTGATGGACTCAACGTACTCGATATCTTCTTTTACCGGGTTGGTGTCATCAAAACGCAGATTGCATTGCCCTTGATAATCTTGCGCGATACCAAAGTTCAGGCAGATGGATTTCGCATGACCGATATGCAGATAGCCATTCGGCTCAGGCGGAAAACGGGTGCAAATAGTAGAGTGCTTTCCAGTAGCCAGATCTTCATCAATGATCTGACGAATAAAGTTAGTCGGGCGGGCTTCAGCCTCACTCATCGTAGATTCCTCAAGGCGTAAACAACATATAACGGCACATGATCTTATAAGCCGCCCTCAGAGACAACCTTTAGTTACGGAAAATAGACACAAAACGGAATACTTTAATTCATGCAAAAAAAAGCGGCAGAGGAAGATCCCCTGCCGCTTATGGCTATTGCTGGTTCAGATTACATCATTAGCCTTTGATGTCGTACAGCGGCGTTTGCCCTGCCACAACGGAACCTTGTGCTTTGATAACCAGACCAGAGAAATCATCAATATTGCTACATACCACCGGGCTAATCATAGAACGGGCATTGGCGTTCAGATATTCCAGATCCATTTCCAGGATTGGCTGACCCGCCGTAACGGTTGCCCCCTCTTCGACAAGACGCGTGAAGCCCTGGCCACCCAGCGCAACGGTGTCGATGCCCATATGAACAACGATTTCCGCGCCTTTTTCAGTTTCCAGGCAGAACGCGTGGTTGGTATTGAAGATTTTCACGATGGTACCCGCTGCCGGTGCAACAACCGTTTTCTCTGTCGGTTTTACCGCTACGCCATCGCCAACGGCTTTGCTGGCAAACGCTTCATCCGGCACTTCATCCAGAGAAACGACCTGCCCGGTCACCGGAGAGACCAGTTCCGCAATCACCGCCGCGCTAACGTTCGGCACTGCCTGCGGTTTAGGCGCGCTGCCGGCTGCCGGGGCCGGAGCCGCAGCACCTGCCGCCGGAACGTCGCCCGCCGTTTTCATCGCATTAGCAATTTTTTCGGCCGCAAAACCCACAATCACCTGTACGCCGGTTTTATTCAAACGAATAACCCCGCTCGCACCCAGACGTTTAGCCAGCGCTTCGTTGACCAGGGAAGAGTCTTTCACGCTCAGACGCAGACGTGTGATGCAGGCATCGATACCGGTCAGGTTCGCGGAACCCCCAACAGCGGCAATATACTGACGCGCCAGGCCGGTCACATCCTGCTCGGAAGCCGTGCTGACATTCACATCCTGGCCATCCGCTTCGTCACCGGCAACCGCCAGTTCACGACCCGGGGTCAACAGGTTGAATTTCAGGATAGTGAAACGGAACACCACGTAGTAGATAACAAAGAACACCAGGCCTTGCAGAATCAGCATGTACCAGTGTACGGCCAGCGGGTTACGGGACGAAAGCACCATATCCACCAGACCGGCACTAAAGCCAAAGCCGGCAATCCACTGCATAGTCGCGGCGATAAAGACAGAAATCCCGGTCAGCACAGCGTGAATGAAGTACAGCACCGGTGCCACGAACATGAAGGAGAATTCCAGCGGTTCAGTGATACCTGTAAAGAAGGCAGCAAAGGCGCCTGCCATCATAATACCAAGGACTTTGGCTTTATTTTCCGGACGCGCGCAGTGGTAAATCGCCAGCGCGGCACCTGGCAGACCAAACATCATGATCGGGAAGAAGCCCGCCTGGTAACGACCCGTAACCCCAACAACCGCTTTGCCTGCTTCAATAGACTGCGCGCCGCCCAGGAAGTTAGGAATGTCGTTAATACCGGCAACGTCAAACCAGAATACGGAGTTCAGCGCATGGTGCAGCCCTACCGGAATCAACAGACGGTTGAAGAAGGCGTAGACGCCCGCACCGACAGAACCCAGTTTCTGAATGTGCTCACCGAAGCCAACCAGACCACTGAAGACTACCGGCCAGATAAACATCATGATGAACGCGACAGCGATCATGACAAAAGAGGTCAGGATCGGCACCAGACGACGGCCGCTAAAGAAGGAGAGCGCTTTCGGCAGCTCGACGCTGCTAAAGCGGTTATACAGTTCCGCGGCAATGATACCGACCATGATCCCAACGAACTGGTTTTTGATCTTGCCAAACGCGGCAGGAACTTGATCGGCTGGGATTTTCTGGATCATAGCGACAGCGGCTGGCGAGCACAGCGTCGTCAATACAAGGAAACCCACAAAGCCGGCCAGTGCAGCAGCACCGTCTTTGTCTTTGGACATACCATAAGCAACACCCACGGCGAACAGCACGCCCATGTTATCGATAATGGCAGAACCAGATTGAATGAAGAACGCCGCCAGCGCGTTAGATCCACCCCAGCCTACCGGGTCGATCCAGTAACCGACCCCCATCAGAATCGCTGCGGCAGGCAGCGTGGCGACCGGCACCATGAGCGCGCGACCAACCTTTTGCAAGTAACCTAAAAGATTCACGTTATTCCCCCTTTGAACCCCACCGGAGCCCTTAGAAACAGTCTTTTTATTGTCTGACTAACCCTGAAAACACGGCCATTTTTCATTACATTGAGAGTGTGTTGAAAATTAATTCGTCTCGCAAATTAAAAGCACCTTTTTTGTGATTTTAATCACCAAATATCGTTATTTGACCTCCTCTTTGCTGGCTAACCAGCAAAACTTATTTTATCATTCAAAAAATCAAGACGGATTGCCCCCATAGGGAGCGAAACTGAGTTACGCTTTACACTGCACTGGAACGCAATCCGCTAACTTTAATCAACTTAGAGGTGAACAATGAGACTGATTCCTCTGGCAACAGCTGAACAAGTCGGTAAATGGGCGGCCCGCCATATCGTCAATCGCATCAATGCATTTAAACCTACAGCGGATCGTCCGTTCCTGCTTGGCCTGCCAACCGGTGGCACGCCTCTTACCGCCTACAAAGCATTAGTTGAAATGCACAAAGCGGGCCAGGTTAGTTTTAAACATGTTGTCACGTTCAATATGGACGAATATGTCGGTCTGCCGAAGGAGCACCCGGAAAGCTATCACAGCTTTATGCACCGTAACTTTTTCGATCACGTTGATATTCCGGCGGAAAATATTAACCTCCTGGATGGCAATGCGCCGGATATTGACGCAGAATGCCGCCAATACGAAGAAAAAATCCGTTCCTATGGCAAAATTCACCTGTTTATGGGCGGCGTTGGCAACGATGGTCACATCGCCTTCAACGAGCCCGCATCTTCGCTGGCTTCTCGTACCCGTATTAAAACGCTGACCCATGACACCCGCGTGGCCAATTCCCGTTTCTTCGACGGCGACGTTAATCAGGTGCCGAAATACGCACTGACCGTGGGCGTGGGTACGCTGCTCGATGCAGAAGAAGTGATGATTCTGGTACTGGGAAGCCAGAAAGCGCAGGCTTTGCAGGCGGCCGTAGAAGGTAACGTGAACCATATGTGGACCATTAGCTGTCTGCAACTGCACCCGAAAGCAGTGATGGTGTGCGACGAGCCGTCTACGATGGAACTGAAAGTTAAGACATTGAAATATTTCAATGAATTAGAAGCGGAAAATATTAAAGGTCTGTAATTGTGTTTCGTTCCGCAAACCCAGCGGGACGACACCCATTTGTTAACCGGGGGTCGTTATGTATGCTTTAACCCATTGCCGGATTTTCACCGGCCATGAAATTTTGGATGACCACGCGCTGATTGTCGCGGATGGCCTGATTGATCGTCTCTGCCCTTTGGCTGAGCTGCCGCCCACTATCGAGCAGCGTGATCTCAATGGCGCAACGCTGACCCCCGGTTTTATTGATGTACAACTGAATGGTTGCGGTGGTGTGCAGTTCAACGACACCCCCGAAGCCGTGAGTATTGAAACGCTGGAAATCATGCAGCGCGCCAATGAAAAATCAGGCTGCACAAGTTTTCTGCCGACGCTTATCACCACCAGCGATGACCTGATGAAACAAGGCATTCAGGTGATGCGTGATTATCTGGCGAAACATGCACATCAGGCGCTTGGTTTGCACCTCGAAGGGCCGTGGCTCAATATCGTAAAAAAAGGCACCCATAACCCGAAATTTGTCCGCAAACCGGATGCCGAACTGGTGGATTATCTCTGCGCCAATGCTGACGTCATCACCAAAGTGACGCTGGCACCGGAAATGGCCGGTACTGAGGTTATCAGCAAGCTGGCTGCGGCGGGTATTGTGGTGTCAGCAGGCCACTCGAACGCGACATTAAAAGAAGCGAAAGCCGGTTTCCGCGCAGGCATCACGTTTGCGACGCATTTATACAATGCGATGCCGTACATCACCGGGCGTGAACCGGGTCTGGCGGGCGCGGTACTGGATGATGCCGATGTTTATTGCGGGATCATTGCAGATGGGCTGCATGTCGATTACGTTAATGTCCGTAATGCGAAACGCCTGAAAGGCGACAAACTCTGTTTAGTTACAGATGCAACAGCGCCTGCAGGGGCAGATATTGACCAGTTCATTTTTGCTGGTAAAACAATATACTACCGTAACGGACTGTGTGTGGATGAAAACGGTACGCTGAGTGGCTCCTCCCTGACAATGATTGAAGGGGTTCGGAACCTGGTCGAGCATGTGGGTATTGCGCTGGATGAAGTACTGCGCATGGCAACCTTGTACCCGGCTCGCGCGATAGGCGTCGACGGGCAGCTCGGCAGCATTGCCCCGGGTAAGGTCGCGAACCTGACCGCCTTCACGCACGATTATAAAATAATCAAGACTATCGTTAATGGTAACGAGGTCGTCATCGAGTAAATAAAAGGTATGACAGCAGGCGGACAAGCTCAGATTGGTAACGTTGATCTCGTTAAACAACTTAACAGTGCGGCGGTTTACCGCCTGATTGATCAACTTGGCCCTATTTCGCGTATTCAAATTGCCGAGCAGAGCCAGCTTGCGCCCGCCAGCGTGACAAAAATCACGCGTCAGCTTATTGAACGCGGCCTGATCAAAGAAGTTGATCAGCAGGCCTCCACCGGGGGCCGCCGCGCTATCTCTATCATTACCGAAACCCGCAATTTTCAGGCTATTGGTGTGCGTCTTGGACGTTCCGATACCACCCTCACCCTTTATGATCTGAGCAGCAAAGTGCTGGCGGAAGAGCATTATCCTCTGCCGGAGCGGACCCAGGAAACGCTGGAGCACGCGTTGCTGAACACCATCAGCGCCTTTATCGAAAGCAATCAGCGTAAGATTCGCGAACTGATCGCCATCTCGGTCATTTTACCAGGCCTTGTCGACCCGGAAAGCGGCGTCATTCGGTATATGCCGCATATTCAGGTTGAGAACTGGGGGCTGGTGGACGCGCTGGAAAAACGTTTCAAATTAACCTGTTTCGTCGGTCACGATATCCGCAGTCTGGCCCTTGCAGAGCACTATTTTGGGGCAAGTCAGGACTGTGAGGACTCCATCCTGGTGCGTGTTCATCGCGGTACCGGGGCAGGAATCATCTCTAACGAGCGCATTTTTATCGGTCGCAACGGTAATGTGGGTGAAATTGGTCACATCCAGGTAGAACCCCTCGGCGAGCGATGTCATTGCGGTAACTTTGGCTGTCTGGAAACCATCGCCGCCAATGCCGCCATTGAACAACGCGTAAGACATCTGCTGGAACAGGGCTACCAAAGCCGCGTAACGCTGGATGACTGCACGATAAAAAATATCTGTAAAGCCGCAAATAAAGGCGACGCGCTGGCGTGCGAAGTGATTGAGTACGTCGGTCGCCATCTGGGTAAAACCATCGCCATTGCCATTAACCTCTTCAATCCGCAGAAAGTGGTCATCGCCGGGGAAATTGTTGAAGCGGAGAAAGTGTTGCTGCCTGCTATTGAAGGTTGCATTAACACCCAGTCGCTCAAAGCATTCCGTAAAAATCTTCCGGTGGTGCGATCCACCCTTGACCATCGCTCGGCGATAGGCGCTTTTGCCCTGGTGAAACGCGCCATGCTCAACGGCATGCTGCTGCAACGCTTGCTGGAAAGCTGACAGGGTTTAGATACCCTAAATAACTCGAATTGCATAAAGGCGGCAAGCGCATAAGTGCTCAGGAACTTACTGAGATAAGTGACCGGGCCGCGCAAACGTCACCAACGCATAGGCAAGTTGAAGTATGACGGTTATAGTTATTGCTTCTCTTTTTTTACCGGGTAGTCCATGACCATTCAGAACGTAATCTGTGATATTGACGGCGTGTTGATGCACGATAATGTCGCCGTGCCGGGCGCAGCGGAGTTTATTCATCGAATCCTGGAAAAAGGGATGCCGCTGGTGCTGCTCACCAACTACCCTTCCCAGACGGGGCAGGATTTGGCTAACCGCTTTGCCTCTGCAGGTATAGATGCACCAGCCAGTGTCTTTTATACCTCTGCGATGGCGACGGCTGACTTCCTTAAACGTCAGGAAGGGAAAAAAGCTTACGTAGTCGGTGAAGGCGCATTGATTCACGAACTCTATAAAGCCGGGTTTACCATTACGGATATCAACCCGGATTTTGTTATCGTGGGCGAAACGCGTTCCTACAACTGGGAAATGATGCATAAGGCGGCCTTTTTCGTCGCCAACGGTGCGCGCTTTATTGCCACCAACCCGGACACCCACGGACGCGGTTACTACCCTGGCTGCGGCGCGCTGTGCGCCGGTATTGAAAAAATCTCCGGCCGCGAGCCTTTCTACGTCGGCAAGCCGAGTCCGTGGATTATCCGCGCCGCGCTCAATACTATGCAGGCGCATTCAGAGCAGACGGTGATTGTCGGCGACAATTTGCGTACCGACATTCTTGCGGGCTTCCAGGCGGGTCTGGAGACTATCCTGGTGCTCTCTGGCGTATCAACGCTGGATGATATCGACAGCATGCCGTTCCGTCCTTCATGGATTTACCCTTCGGTTGCTGAAATCGACATTTTTTAAACGAAACCACGTCCCCGGACGTGGTTTTTCATTTTCCGCACCAATAAAAAACAGACCGTTTAATAAAATGCGCTGAAAACTGAGAATTCATCAATAGCTCAGCTCAATTCATGTTCTTTTTTCAGCATTCGGCAATCGCCATTGCGCTTTTTACTTTCAAGGCTGTAAAACGCTTGCGCGCGTCACACCTTTGCGGCATTTTCTTAAACAAGCAATAAGACAACGCGATGACGCGGCGTCTGCACTCACACAACACTGCATTGCCTTAAAGTAACGGAGAAGTCTATGTGTTCTATTTTTGGCGTACTGGATATTAAAACCGACGCGGTTGAGCTGCGTAAAAAAGCGCTCGAATTATCCCGCCTGATGCGCCACCGCGGCCCGGACTGGTCTGGCGTTTATGCCAGCGATAAAGCGATTCTTGCCCATGAGCGTCTGTCTATTGTTGACGTCAATGCGGGTGCCCAGCCGCTGTACAACGAGAAAAAAACACATGCGCTGGCCGTTAACGGCGAAATCTACAACCACCAGGCTCTGCGTGCGGAATATGGCGATCGCTACCAGTTCCAGACCGGTTCTGACTGTGAAGTTATCCTCGCGCTGTATCAGGAAAAAGGCCCAGAATTCCTCGACGATCTGCAAGGTATGTTCGCTTTCGCCCTGTATGACAGCGAAAAAGACGCTTATCTGATTGGTCGTGACCACATTGGCATTATCCCGCTGTATATGGGCCATGATGAGCACGGTAACTTTTATGTTGCTTCCGAAATGAAAGCGCTGGTCCCTGTGTGCCGTACCATCAAAGAGTTCCCGGCGGGCAGCTATCTGTGGAGCAAAGACGGTGAAATCCGTTCTTACTATCAGCGTGACTGGTTCGACTATGAGGCAGTGAAAGATAACGTCACTGACAAAAACGAACTGCGTCAGGCGCTTGAAGAATCTGTGAAAAGTCACCTGATGTCAGATGTGCCGTATGGCGTTCTGCTCTCGGGCGGTCTGGACTCTTCTGTCATTTCCGCTATTACCAAAAAATTCGCCGCACGCCGTGTGGAAGATCAGGAACGCTCTGAGGCCTGGTGGCCGCAATTGCACTCCTTTGCTGTGGGCCTGAAAGGAGCTCCGGACCTGAAAGCGGCGCAGGAAGTGGCAAACCATCTGGGTACGGTTCACCACGAAATCCACTTTACCGTACAGGAAGGTCTGGACGCGATTCGTGACGTGATTTATCACATCGAGACCTACGATGTGACCACCATTCGCGCCTCTACACCGATGTATCTGATGTCCCGTAAAATCAAAGCGATGGGCATCAAGATGGTACTGTCTGGCGAAGGTTCTGACGAAGTATTCGGCGGCTACCTCTATTTCCATAAAGCGCCGAATGCCAAAGAGCTGCATGAAGAGACCGTACGTAAGCTGCAGGCGCTGCACATGTTCGACTGCGCGCGTGCTAACAAAGCGATGTCCGCCTGGGGCGTAGAAGCGCGCGTGCCGTTCCTGGATAAGAAATTCCTCGATGTAGCGATGCGCATCAACCCGCAGGATAAAATGTGCGGCAACGGCAAAATGGAAAAACACGTCCTGCGCGAATGTTTCGAATCCTATCTGCCGGCGAGCGTTGCATGGCGTCAGAAAGAGCAGTTCTCTGACGGCGTAGGTTACAGTTGGATCGATACACTCAAAGAAGTAGCGGCACAGCAGGTTAGCGATCAACAACTGGCGACAGCCAGCTACCGTTTCCCGTACAACACGCCGAGCTCGAAAGAAGCGTATCTGTACCGTGAAATCTTTGAAGAGCTGTTCCCGGTACCCAGCGCCGCTGAATGTGTGCCTGGCGGCCCGTCTGTGGCATGCTCATCTGCAAAAGCAATCGAGTGGGATGAATCATTCAAATCCATGAACGATCCATCAGGTCGTGCGGTTGGCGTACACCAGTCCGCTTACAAATAAGCGATTGTTATCGTTAAAGGCCCTGCGGGGCCTTTTTTTATTTCTGCATATGTTTTGCTATACAAAATCGATAAATAACCAATAATTGCCGAATTATGCGTCACGCTGTTCGCAACCTAACCAAACAGTCACATTCCGGCAATTTTCGATGAAAAAGGTATTGACGCTGTCAGGCCCAATACGCATAATGCGCCCCGCAACGCCGATAAGGTAACGCGAAAAAAAGATGGCTACTTAGCTCAGCTGGTTAGAGCACAGCACTCATAATGCTGGGGTCACAGGTTCGATTCCCGTAGTAGCCACCATCTTTTTTTGCGGGAGTGGCGAAATTGGTAGACGCACCAGATTTAGGTTCTGGCGCCGCAAGGTGTGCGAGTTCAAGTCTCGCCTCCCGCACCATTCACCAATAAGCGTTGCACGGATGGGGTATCGCCAAGCGGTAAGGCACCGGTTTTTGATACCGGCATTCCCTGGTTCGAATCCAGGTACCCCAGCCATATTTTTGATGTTTGCGGTTCACCGCGACGGTATTGGGGTATCGCCAAGCGGTAAGGCACCGGTTTTTGATACCGGCATTCCCTGGTTCGAATCCAGGTACCCCAGCCAGTCGGTGACTGGTTTGCAGTAAAATTTGGCTACTTAGCTCAGCTGGTTAGAGCACAGCACTCATAATGCTGGGGTCACAGGTTCGATTCCCGTAGTAGCCACCATATTCAAAGGCTGATGTTCATAAGAACATTAACCTTAGTAAAAAATTGTTGGGGTATCGCCAAGCGGTAAGGCAGTGGATTCTGATTCCACCATTCCGAGGTTCGAATCCTCGTACCCCAGCCAATTTCAAAAAGTCGTTTGCCTTCGGGTAGACGCAAAGGTTGAAGTTTTATGATTAACGCGTAAAATTTCACGCCTATTGGGGTATCGCCAAGCGGTAAGGCAGCGGATTCTGATTCCGCCATCCGAGGTTCGAATCCTTGTACCCCAGCCACATAAAAAGCAAAAAGCTCGCTTCGGTGGGCTTTTTGCTTTTCTCCCCCACGACTTTTATCAATTCCGAAAAATTGCCTGCGGCCTTCATTCATGGTCCAAAACAGATAAGCTATTGTCAAATAAAGACTTATCAAGGCGCAGTTCTATGAACTACCAATTTTGCTGGTATGCATTCCTCAAACCTTTGACATTTTTTACGGCACTGCTGATCTCCTCATCCGTCTTTGTGGGTGTGAGTGCCGGGGTAGTCTATCTTCTCCTTTTTGGCATAGGCTACCCGGTTGCGCTGTGTATGAGGATACACATCCTGAGCGGCAACAACAGGCTTAGGCTAAAGGAGCGCGTTTCTGAGTGGATTGTTTATCTTCCAGGCATTCCGGTACAGGAGACACGCCACAACCTGGAAGAAATCGCCTTTAAGAACCCTGAGGCTTTGCACCGATTCTATTTACGCTCACTGATCTGTAAGCTCATTCTGCATGTGCTGATTTTTTACGTTCTGTATCTCGACATTGCCAACAACGATTACACCGGGGGGACATTGCTGGTCATCTTCCTGATATTCGCCATCCTGGTTAAAACCGCTTATTCCACGATAGCCTCTTTGGTTACCGTTTTTACCCGCCGGTATGAGGTGCGATTACAATCAGCAGAATCGCCCTGGTATGAAGCCGCTTTTAAGGGCAAACCAGGGCTCAGTATTCTGATAACGGTCAAATGATAGCTTACAGTCCTAACGCATATTTCAGCGCCTGGCGTTTGAGTACGCCAGCCCGTTCCGCCGCCATCAAACCGATATTACGCAGCACGCGTACCGGGCCCAGATCGTTACTGAACCCGGCATGGAACAAGTCCATGCCACTTTGCATAATAAAATTATCCGCCATACGGCGTGTCTGATAGCGTTTGAGCACCGAAAGGCTTGCCCAGTCTTCACCGTGGCTGCGCGCCCTTGTCAGCACGTCTAAAAGGCAGTCTACATCGCGATAGCCGAGGTTTACCCCCTGCCCCGCCAGCGGATGGATGGTATGCGCTGCATCCCCCACCAGCGCGAGCCCTGGACGTACATATTGCAGTGCGTGGCGGCGCGCAAGCGGGAACGCTCCAGCAGCGACGGGCATAACATGTCCCAGTCGGGATGGAAAATGTGCCGCGATCTCTTTCTGTAACTGCACCATGTTTAACGATTGCAACTGACGAATACGGGCAGGTGTGTCGTACCAGACCAGCGATGCCCAGTAGTCAAATAACGGCAGGAAAGCATGCGGACCATTGGGGGTAAAGTGCTGCCAGGTACTCTCCCCGGGCGCGTGCTCACACTCTACAGTGATCAACATGCAGGATTGCTGATATTGCCAGGCGTGAATGCCGATACCGGCACACTGGCGCACCCGGGAATTTCCCCCATCAGCACCAATCACCAGCTTCGCCGAAAGCGTGTCGCCATCTTCAAATGTCAGTTCGTGGTACTCATCGTTCTGTCGCATCGTACTGAGCGCCGCAGGTACGCGCAGCGTTACCAGTGGGTGGCGCTCCAGCGCTTCCCACAGCGCGCGCTGCAAGACATTGTTTTCGACCATATAGCCAAGCAACGGCAGTTTTAACTCACGCGCGTCGAAGACGACATGCGCGTTTTCCCACTCCCAGGTCTCCAGCCGTTCCCATGGGTGACAACGCATCGCCTGAACCGCATCCCAGACGCCCAGCGTCTGGAGCAGCGTTACGGAGGAGGCGCTAATCGCCGAAATACGCACATCCGGTTGTGCCGTCACATCAAAGGCAGGCGGCGCATGTTGTTCAATGACCGTGACACTAAAACCCTGCTGCGCTAAACCCAACGCCAGCGCCCCGCCGACCATTCCGCCGCCGACAACCGCGACCTCAGTAGATTGATTTATCATGGCCTATTATCCTTAAACGAGAATCTCCTAAGTTTACCGGATTTTTTACATCTTGAGTCTGACAAGCGTCATACTGGTCAGCACGCGACCAAAGCATTACAATACGCGCCCTGCATTGGGCCATTAAACAAAGCATGAGCAAGTCGATGACAAAAAAACTCCACATCAAAACCTGGGGCTGTCAGATGAACGAGTACGATTCATCGAAGATGGCCGATCTGCTGGATGCCACTCACGGGTATCAACTCACCGAAGTGGCCGAAGAAGCAGATGTGCTGCTGCTTAATACCTGCTCAATCCGCGAGAAGGCGCAAGAGAAAGTCTTCCACCAGTTGGGGCGCTGGAAATTATTAAAGGAAAAAAATCCAGACCTGATCATTGGTGTCGGCGGTTGCGTCGCATCTCAGGAAGGCGACCATATTCGCCAGCGTGCCCACTATGTTGACATTATTTTTGGACCGCAAACGCTGCACCGTCTGCCGGAAATGATCAACTCCGTACGCGGCAATCGCAGCCCGGTGGTGGATATCAGCTTCCCGGAAATCGAAAAATTCGACCGCCTGCCGGAACCGAAAGCCGAAGGCCCGACCGCCTTTGTCTCCATCATGGAAGGCTGTAATAAGTACTGCACTTACTGTGTCGTGCCCTACACCCGTGGCGAAGAGGTGAGCCGTCCGTGTGACGATATCCTGTTTGAAATCGCGCAACTGGCGGCACAAGGCGTACGTGAAGTTAACCTGCTGGGCCAAAACGTCAACGCCTGGCGCGGTGAGAATTACGACGGAAGCACCGGTTCCTTCGCCGATCTGCTGCGTCTGGTGGCGGCGATTGACGGTATTGACCGTATTCGTTTTACCACCAGCCACCCTATCGAATTCACCGACGATATTATTGATGTCTACCGCGATACGCCGGAGCTGGTGAGTTTCCTGCATCTGCCGGTACAAAGTGGTTCTGACCGCGTACTGAACCTGATGGGCCGTACCCATACCGCGCTGGAATACAAAGCGATCATCCGCAAACTGCGTGCCGCGCGTCCGGACATTCAGATCAGCTCTGACTTTATCGTTGGCTTCCCTGGCGAAACGACCCAGGACTTCGAGCAGACCATGAAGCTGATTGCCGATGTGAATTTCGATATGAGTTACAGCTTTATCTTCTCCGCCCGTCCGGGAACGCCTGCGGCCGATATGGTAGATGATGTACCGGAAGAGGATAAAAAGCAGCGCCTGTATATTCTGCAGGAACGTATCAACCAGCAGGCAATGGCCTGGAGCCGCCGGATGATCGGCACGACTCAGCGCATCCTGGTGGAGGGGACGTCCCGTAAGAGCATCATGGAGCTGTCAGGCCGTACCGAAAATAACCGCGTGGTGAACTTCGAAGGCAGACCGGAGATGATCGGGAAATTCGTTGACGTGGAAATCACCGACGTCTGGACAAACTCCCTGCGCGGTAAAGTGGTGCGTACCGAAGACGAAATGGGCCTGCGCATAGCGCAGTCACCAGAATCGGTCATCGTCCGTACCCGTAAAGAGAATGATATCGGCGTTGGTCTCTACCAGCCTTAATCTTCACGGTTCTGGCTGCTCAACGTTGCAGAAAGACAGCAGGCAAGTGCCCGGTCGCAGAGATGATGATGCGACCGGAGCGCGTGCAAAACCACGAATCTGTGGCTGAGTATGACTGAGCAGCCCTTGCATTTCCCCTTCCCGCCCTTATATCCATCGCAATGCTTGCGCCTTTATTCCATGGCGTGAATAATTCTCTATAAGGCTGACGGCCTCAGGCTGTGTTAGCCAGGCTCCATTCGGCACTATCTGAATAAGAGGAACAGTTTGAACATAGATACCCGTGAAATTACCCTGACACCCGCTGACAATGCTCGCCTGCTGAGCCTGTGCGGACCGTTTGATGACAATATCAAACAGTTGGAACGGCGACTGGGCATCGAGATTAACCGTCGCGATAATCACTTCAAACTCACCGGACGTACCCTTTGCGTGAACGCTGCTGCAGATATTTTGCTCAGCCTCTATGTCGATACGGCCCCCATGCGTGGGCAAACTCAGGATATCGAACCGGAACAGATCCATCTGGCTATCAAAGAAGCCCGCGTGCTTGAACAGAGCGCGGAGAGCGTGCCGGAGTATGGAAAAGCGGTCAATATCAAAACTAAACGCGGCGTGATTAAACCCCGTACGCCAAATCAGGCGCAGTACATCGCCAATATTCTTGATCATGACATCACTTTTGGCGTGGGGCCGGCAGGTACAGGTAAAACGTATCTGGCGGTTGCCGCGGCGGTGGATGCGCTGGAACGTCAGGACGTTCGCCGTATTCTGCTGACCCGTCCAGCCGTGGAAGCCGGGGAAAAACTGGGCTTCCTGCCGGGTGATTTAAGCCAGAAAGTGGACCCCTACCTGCGACCGCTCTACGACGCGCTGTTCGAGATGCTCGGCTTTGAGAAAGTTGAGAAGCTGATTGAGCGTAATGTCATTGAAGTTGCGCCGCTGGCCTATATGCGTGGTCGCACGCTGAATGACGCTTTTATCATTCTTGATGAAAGCCAGAACACCACCATCGAACAGATGAAGATGTTCCTGACCCGTATTGGCTTTAACTCCAAAGCGGTCATCACCGGTGACGTGACGCAGATTGACCTGCCACGCAATGTTAAATCCGGCTTGCGCCACGCCATTGAAGTACTGGCGGAAGTCGAAGAAATCAGTTTTAACTTTTTCCATAGCGAAGACGTTGTCCGTCATCCTGTTGTCGCACGCATCGTGAATGCTTACGAAGCCTGGGAAGAGGCGGATCAAAAACGCCGGGCGGAACAGGCGGCCGAACGCAAACGCGAAGCCCAGGAGCAGGAGCAAAAATGAGTCAGGTGATCCTCGATTTACAGCTGGCATGTGAAGAGAACGGCGGTTTGCCGGAAGAAGCACAGTTTCAGCGCTGGCTGGACGCGGTCATTCCGCAATTCCAGGAAGAAGCGGAAGTGACCATCCGTCTGGTGGATGAGGCGGAAAGTCATGAGTTAAACCTGACTTACCGTGGGAAAGACAAGCCGACAAATGTGCTCTCTTTCCCGTTTGAAGCGCCGCCGGGCATCGAAATGCCGCTGCTGGGCGATCTGATCATTTGCCGCCAGGTGGTTGAGCAGGAAGCCAAAGAACAGGATAAACCGCTTGATGCGCACTGGGCGCATATGGTGATTCACGGTAGCCTGCATCTGCTGGGCTACGACCATATTGAAGATGACGAAGCCGAAGAGATGGAAGGACTCGAAACAGAGATAATGCTTGCTCTGGGGTATGAGGATCCGTACATTTCCGAGAAGGAGTAGTCTGTGCGGCAACCCATTGCCGTGCTGACAGAAAATGCTGCCAGGCGCTGAGTTTGCGTGTCCTGGCGACAGAACCACTAACATGAGAACCCAAACGACGCCATGAGCGACGACAATTCACACAGTAGCGACATTAACAACAAGAAGGGATTCTTCTCCCTTTTACTCAGCCAACTTTTTCACGGCGAACCCAAAAACCGTGATGAGTTACTGGAGCTGATCCGTGATTCCGGGCAGAACGAGCTTATCGATCAGGATACGCGCGAAATGCTCGAAGGGGTAATGGACATCGCCGACCAGCGCGTTCGCGACATCATGATCCCCCGCTCGCAAATGATTACCCTGAAACGCAACCAAAGCCTTGATGAATGTCTCGACGTTATCATTGAGTCTGCACACTCGCGTTTTCCGGTGATCAGCGAAGATAAGGATCACATTGAAGGGATTTTGATGGCCAAAGACTTGCTGCCGTTTATGCGCAGCGATGCCGAAGCCTTCAGCATGGAAAAAGTGTTACGTCAGGCCGTGGTGGTGCCGGAAAGCAAACGAGTTGACCGGATGCTCAAAGAGTTTCGCTCCCAGCGTTACCACATGGCTATTGTGATTGACGAGTTCGGCGGCGTCTCGGGCCTTGTCACTATCGAAGATATTCTCGAACTTATCGTCGGCGAAATCGAAGACGAATATGACGACGAAGAAGATATCGATTTCCGCCAGCTCAGCCGCCATACCTGGACCGTGCGCGCCCTTGCGTCTATCGAAGATTTCAACGAAACCTTCGGCACCCACTTTAGCGATGACGAAGTCGATACTATTGGTGGTCTGGTTATGCAGGCCTTCGGGCATCTGCCTGCGCGTGGGGAATCCATTGATATTGATGGTTACCAATTTAAAGTCGCCATGGCGGACAGTCGACGTATTATTCAGGTTCATGTAAGAATGCCGGACGATTCCCCCGTTCCGAAATTGGATGAGTAATGTAAATGGCATTTGCCCCACTGTTTGAACGCCAGCGCGTACGTTTGCTGCTGGCGCTACTCTTCGGAGCCAGCGGAACGCTGGCTTTTTCTCCTTATGATATCTGGCCTGCCGCAATTGTTTCCCTTATGGGGTTGCAAGCGCTCACGCTTAACCGGCGTCCGGCGCAAGCCGCCTGGGTAGGTTATTTCTGGGGGCTCGGTCTGTTTGGCTCCGGTATTCACTGGGTTTATGTCAGCATCGCACAATTCGGTGGGATGCCCGGGCCGGTAAACGTCTTTCTGGTAGTTCTGCTTGCCGCCTACCTTTCGCTCTATACCGGGCTGTTCGCAGGCGTGCTTTCCCGGTTGTGGCCCAAAACAACCTGGCTGCGCGTCGCGGTAGCGGCGCCGGTCATCTGGCAACTGAGTGAGTTTTTGCGCGGCTGGGTGCTGACGGGCTTTCCCTGGCTACAGTTTGGCTACAGCCAGATTGACGGGCCACTGAAAGGGCTGGCGCCGATATTAGGCGTTGATGCCATTACCTTCCTGTTGATGTCAGTAAGCGGTTTACTGGTCCTCGCGGCGGCGACACGCTGCTGGCGTCCTTTCATCGTGGCGCTGGTGCTCTTTGTTCTGCCCTTCCCGCTGCGCTATATCCAGTGGTATCAGTTGCTGCCGGAAAGAACGACGCAGGTATCGCTGGTACAAGGCAATATCCCGCAGGCGCTCAAGTGGGATGAAGGTCAGTTGCTGGATACGCTGAAAATCTATCTCAATGCCAGCCAGCCGGAATTGGGCAAATCACAGCTCATCATCTGGCCGGAATCTGCTATTTCTGATCTCGAAATCAATCAACAGCGTTTCCTGGGCATGATGGATGATTTGCTGCGCAAGAATGACAGTTCGCTTATCACCGGAATTGTGGACGCGAGTCTTAATCAGCAGAACCGTTACGACACCTACAACACCGTCATCACTCTTGGAAAAGACAGCGCCTATAGCTACAGCTCTACCGACCGCTATAACAAAAATCACCTGGTACCTTTTGGTGAGTTTGTCCCGCTGGAATCTATCCTGCGCCCGTTGGCTCCGTTTTTTGATCTGCCCATGTCTTCATTCAGTCGCGGGCCATACATCCAGCCTCCGCTGTCTGCCCACGGTTATAAGCTGACGCCGGCCATCTGCTACGAAATTATCCTCGGTGAGCAGGTGCGAGATAATTTCCGCCCGGATACTGATTTCCTGCTGACCATCTCGAATGATGCCTGGTTTGGTAAATCGATCGGCCCGTGGCAACACTTCCAGATGGCGCGGATGCGCTCGCTGGAACTGGCGCGTCCGTTGCTGCGCAGCACGAATAACGGCATTACGGCAGTGATTGGGCCAACCGGTGAGATCCAGGCGATGCTCCCGCAGTTCACCCGGCAAGTGCTGACCACCAAAGTCACCCCGACATCCGGCCTGACCCCTTATGCCCGCATGGGTAATTGGCCTCTGTGGGTTCTGACCGCGCTCCTTGGTTTTGGCGCGCTGATCATGAGCCTGCGGCAACGCCGCAAGTGATTACCCCTTCCGCGCCCTCTTTCTGACCAGAGAGGGCGCTTTCACCCTCTTTTCCTCAAATGCCATTTCTGGCACATCAATTGCAAAATAAATCCATGTAACGGCGATTTTCCCCGATGTGCGGATAGCACGCACTATGACGGATCGCATACAGCACTAAAGTGGTGCAATGGGAGATTTTTGCCTTCAAACGGTGCGGTACACTTCGCAAAAACAAACAATACCGCAGCAAAATCTTTACATTAAGCCAAACTAAATGCTAACAAACGCATACAACACTGCACGCATTTGCAGCAGGATATAACAAACACAACACTCACAATGGGTATCAATGCGTCTCTGGCGCGACGATAAAGGAGTTGGATATGCAATTACGTAAACTGGCCACAGCAATGCTGGTTATGGGAATGTCTGCGGGTCTGGCGCATGCCGCCGATGAGGCGAAACCTGCCGACGCGGCAGCCGCCCCGGCTGAAGCGCAACAGCCCACGCTGGAAAAAATTGCCAAAAACGGCGTGATCGTGGTCGGACACCGTGAATCTTCCGTACCGTTCTCCTATTACGACAACGAGCAAAAAGTTGTGGGTTACTCTCAGGACTACTCCAACGCTATCGTTGAAGCCGTGAAGAAAAAACTCAATAAGCCTGACCTGCAAGTTAAATTGATTCCAATTACCTCACAAAACCGTATTCCGCTGCTGCAAAACGGCACCTTTGATTTCGAATGCGGTTCGACCACCAACAATCTGGAACGTCAGAAGCAGGCTGCATTCTCTGACACTATCTTTGTGGTCGGTACTCGTCTTCTGGTCAAAAAAGGCGGCGACATTAAAGACTTCCCGGATCTGAAAGGCAAAGCGGTGGTTGTGACTTCCGGTACAACGTCTGAGATCCTGCTGCACAAGCTGAATGATGAACAGAAAATGGACATGCGCATTATCAGCGCCAAAGACCATGGCGACTCTTTCCGTACTCTGGAAAGCGGTCGTGCAGTGGCCTTTATGATGGATGACGCCCTGCTGGCGGGTGAACGTGCGAAAGCGAAGAAAGCGGATAACTGGGATATCGTGGGCAAACCGCAATCCCAGGAAGCTTACGGCTGCATGCTGCGTAAAGGCGATACTGAGTTCAAAAAGCTGATGGATGACACCATCGCTAAGGCGCAGACCTCCGGTGAAGCGGAAAAATGGTTTGATAAATGGTTCAAAAACCCTATTCCGCCAAAAAACCTGAACCTCAATTTCGCACTCTCTGATGAGATGAAAGCACTGTTCAAAGAACCTAATGATAAGGCTCTGAACTAATTAACAAAAAGAATACACACATTTACTGATGCTGTATCCGGGCTGCGACTGAACGGATCCCCAAAGGCCCCCAAATATTATGGTCGGGGTAGGTCAAAGCAGCCCGTACAAAGCGGCATCGTGGATGAAGTGTAGTCAGGGGCGGGATAACCAGCCCTCTCGATTGTTGAAGTAGCACGGACAGACTATACGTTGAATGGTCGTTCCCCATTCGACGCGAACACAAGCTCTTCGCACAATCTTCGAGGGTAGCGCTGCTACCCTTTTTTTTCCGGAGTAGATTTATGTCCATAGACTGGAACTGGGGAATTTTCCTGCAACAAGCCCCGTTCGGCAACACAACCTATCTCGGCTGGCTGTGGAGCGGTTTTCAGGTCACGATCGCGCTGTCGATCACTGCCTGGATCATCGCGTTCCTGGTGGGCTCTCTGTTTGGTATTCTGCGAACCGTTCCCAATCGTATCCTGTCCGGTATCGGTACTTGCTACGTGGAGCTGTTCCGTAACGTCCCGCTGATCGTGCAATTCTTTACCTGGTATCTGGTGGTACCGGAACTGCTGCCTGAAAACATTGGCATGTGGTTCAAATCCGAACTGGATCCCAATATCCAGTTCTTTGTCTCTTCGATGGTCTGCCTTGGCTTGTTCACCGCTGCACGCGTCTGCGAGCAGGTCCGTGCGGCGATTCAGTCGTTACCACGCGGGCAGAAAAACGCGGGTCTCGCCATGGGGCTGACGCTGCCGCAAACGTACCGCTATGTCCTGTTGCCGAATGCCTATCGCGTCATCGTCCCACCAATGACCTCGGAGATGATGAACCTCGTAAAAAACTCGGCCATCGCATCCACTATCGGGCTGGTGGATATGGCGGCACAGGCCGGTAAGCTGCTGGATTATTCCGCACACGCCTGGGAGTCTTTCACCGCGATTACCGTCGCGTATGTATTAATTAACGCCTTCATTATGTTGGTGATGAATCTGGTAGAACGCAAAATTCGCCTGCCGGGCAATATGGGGGGCAAATAATGTACGAATTTGACTGGAGTTCAATCATCCCGTCCATCCCTTATCTGCTGGCGGGACTGGTGATTACCTTAAAGATTACCGTGACGGCCATTATCGTCGGGATTGTCTGGGGGACTCTGCTGGCGGTAATGCGCCTGTCCAGCTTTGCCCCCATCGCCTGGTTTGCGAAAGCCTATGTAAACGTCTTCCGCTCCATTCCACTGGTTATGGTGCTGCTGTGGTTCTATCTGATTGTGCCGGGACTGTTGCAAAACGTGCTGGGTCTGTCGCCAAAATCGGATATCCGCCTGATATCAGCAATGGTGGCATTCTCAATGTTTGAGGCCGCCTACTATTCTGAGATCATCCGTGCCGGTATACAGAGTATCTCTCGCGGGCAGTCAAGTGCAGCGCTGGCGCTGGGCATGACCCACTGGCAGTCGATGAAATTGATCATCCTGCCGCAGGCATTCCGGGCGATGGTCCCACTGCTTCTGACCCAGGGGATTGTCCTGTTCCAGGATACCTCGCTGGTCTACGTATTAAGCCTCGCGGACTTCTTCCGTACCGCCTCCACCATTGGCGAACGCGACGGGACACAAGTTGAAATGATCCTGTTCGCCGGTGCCGTCTATTTTGCTATTAGCTTGAGTGCATCGTTGTTGGTCAGCTATTTGAAGAAAAGGACAGTTTAATGATTACCCTGAAAAATGTTTCTAAATGGTATGGTCACTTTCAGGTGCTGACCGACTGCTCCACGGAAGTGAAAAAAGGCGAAGTGGTGGTCGTTTGCGGTCCATCCGGTTCAGGCAAATCGACCCTGATCAAAACGGTGAACGGCCTTGAGCCCGTGCAGAAAGGGGAAATTATCGTCAACGGCACCACCGTGAACGATAAAAAAACCAACCTGGCCAAACTACGTTCTCATGTCGGGATGGTGTTCCAGCATTTCGAACTGTTCCCGCATCTGTCGATCATTGAGAACCTGACGCTGGCACAGGTCAAAGTGCTTAAACGTGATAAAACCGCTGCGCGCGAGAAAGGACTGAAACTGTTAGAGCGCGTTGGCTTGTCTGCCCATGCCAACAAATTTCCGGCGCAGCTTTCCGGTGGTCAGCAGCAGCGTGTGGCGATTGCCCGCGCGCTGTGTATGGATCCGGTCGCGATGCTGTTTGATGAACCGACATCTGCCCTTGACCCGGAAATGATCAACGAGGTGCTGGACGTTATGGTTGAACTGGCTAATGAGGGGATGACCATGATGGTGGTCACTCACGAAATGGGTTTTGCCCGCAAGGTGGCGCACCGGGTTATCTTTATGGATGAAGGGAAAATCGTTGAAGATTCAGCGAAAGAAGAGTTCTTCGCCAATCCGAAATCTGAACGCGCGAAAGATTTCCTCGCCAAAATCCTGCATTAATCGTTCCGACGCGCATTCACCAGAATGCGCGTCTCATCACGCTTTACTGTTTCACTTCTCGTCTGATTTACAGCAACGTTTTAACCTTGTCGCACAGTAATGCTAACAAGGAGTTGCTATGGTCCAGCCCATCATTCTTGATTGCGATCCTGGTCATGATGACGCAATCGCAATTGTTCTTGCTCTCGCCTCACCCGAACTCGACGTAAAAGCCATCACCTCCTCTGCGGGAAATCAGACACCGGAGAAGACTCTGCGTAATGTGCTGCGCATGCTCACCCTGCTCAATCGTAGCGATATCCCGGTGGCGGGTGGCGCCATTAAGCCCCTGATGCGTGAACTTATTATCGCGGACAACGTGCATGGCGAAAGCGGTCTGGACGGTCCTGCCCTGCCGGAGCCCTCTTTTGCACCCCTGTCTTGTACCGCCGTAGACCTGATGGCGACCGTGCTACGTGACAGCCCTGTTCCGGTCACTATTGTCTCCACCGGCCCCCAAACCAACGTAGCCCTGCTGCTAAACAGTCATCCGGAGCTGCACAGTAAAATCAATCGTATTGTGATCATGGGCGGCGCGATGTCGCTTGGTAACTGGACCCCTGCGGCGGAATTTAATATCTATGTCGACCCGGAAGCCGCCGAAATTGTCTTCCAGTCGGGCATTCCGGTGGTGATGGCAGGTCTGGATGTCACGCATCGGGCGCAAATCCACGCGGATGACATTGCGCGTTTCCGTGCCATCGGCAACCCTATCTCTACCATTGTGGCCGAACTGCTCGACTTTTTTATGGAGTACCACAAACAGGAAAAATGGGGATTTGTTGGCGCGCCATTGCATGACCCATGTACTATCGCCTGGCTGCTGAAACCGGACCTCTTCACCACCGTAGAACGCTGGGTGGGGGTAGAAACGCAGGGTAAATATACCCAGGGTATGACGGTGGTGGATTACTATTTCCTGACGGGAAATAAACCGAATGCCACCGTGATGGTCGATGTTGAGCGAGAAGGGTTTGTGGATTTACTGGCAGAACGTCTGACATTCTACAGTGCGGCCTGATGCCCTCCCCCCACCCCTCTCCGACTGTACGGTCCGGAGACATAGTGAACGCTTGTTCGGGGACATGGTAGACACTTACAACTGAGGCATAAGAACCCGTTTATGGAGTCACTTATGCCCTGGGATGCGAGAGATACCATGTCATTACGTT
>NZ_JBEULY010000019.1:0-68137 GCF_040578655.1 Phytobacter sp. RSE-02
CGCGGGGAAAGCATTCAGGGGCGAGTATGTGGGCCTGCGGGAAACGGCAGAGGACGGGTGTTATGAGGTGTGGTGGTACAGCACGAAAGTGGGGATGATCGACCTGAAAAAGAGGTCGATCATCATGCGTAAAGGGTGTTAAAAAGTGTTCACCATGTCTCCGAACACCTGTCTGCCATGTCTCCGGACCGTACACCGACCGGGAGAGGGTGTAAACATTAAAACGGTGTGCGTTTACCTAGGGCTCAAAGGGCCTTCTCTGGAACTGGTCATGTCCGCATTTCGGACATAATGGCAGCACATCCGGCGTATAAATGGCCAGATGGAAGTGACATTTCTCGCACACCAGGTTGCCAAGCCCCACGACTTCGCCGCTGTGGTAAACCCCGTGATGATTAAGGTCCTGGAAAACTTCACGCCACTCCAGTTGCGTTTTATCGGTAATATCCGCCAGTTCCTGCCATAAGCTCTCTTTGATAACCCGCATAAACACGCTGTCGGTGACATCGTCCTGGCTTTCCTCATAACTGCGAGCAAACTCTTCCAGGTCGCGGCGCACCGCGCGCGTTAACTCTTCGATTTCAGTACGCGTTAGCTCCCCGGTCTGGCTTACTCGGTGCCGCGCCTGGGCTACCAGCGCATCAACATCCCTTTCGCCATTGCGTAGCCGCTCGGTCAATGATGCAACCAGTTCGCGATAATATTGAGCAACCTTGTTCATTGTTTTCCTCTCCCGGGCAGTTAACCTGTTCTAATAATAGACGTTATTTACCGTTGGCTTTGTCAATTACCCCACAGAGTGCGTAAATTCTCGTCGGGGGCTTTTCGCAGGCTAAATGTGCGAAAGGCTGTTGTGACGAAGTCGTTTGGGCTATGCTATGCGGATCTGAAAAACCACGTAAAACGCTACATTTGTAGCTGTATCGCAAATACAGGACCACTGGCTGCCATGCAAGAGCAATACCGCCCGGAAGAGATAGAATCCAAAGTCCAGCTTCACTGGGAAGAGAAGCGTACCTTCGAAGTAACTGAAGACGAGAGCAAAGAAAAATATTACTGCCTGTCGATGCTTCCCTATCCTTCTGGCCGACTACACATGGGCCACGTGCGTAACTACACCATCGGTGATGTGATTTCCCGTTACCAGCGCATGCTGGGCAAGAACGTGCTGCAGCCGATTGGCTGGGATGCGTTCGGTCTGCCAGCCGAAGGTGCGGCGGTGAAAAACAACACGGCCCCGGCACCGTGGACGTACGACAATATCGCGTACATGAAAAACCAGCTCAAAATGCTGGGCTTCGGCTATGACTGGAGCCGCGAGCTGGCCACCTGCACCCCGGAATACTATCGTTGGGAACAGAAGTTCTTCACTGAACTGTATAAAAAAGGCCTGGTGTATAAGAAAACGTCCGCAGTGAACTGGTGCCCGAATGACCAGACCGTGCTGGCGAACGAACAGGTTATCGACGGCTGCTGCTGGCGCTGCGACACCAAAGTTGAGCGTAAAGAGATCCCGCAGTGGTTTATCAAAATCACCGCCTATGCCGAAGAACTGCTCAACGACCTGGATCATATGGATCAGTGGCCTGACACGGTGAAAACCATGCAGCGCAACTGGATTGGTCGTTCCGAAGGCGTGGAAATCACCTTTAACGTTAACGGCTATGACAAAACGCTGACCGTTTACACAACCCGCCCGGACACCTTTATGGGTGCCACTTATCTGGCGGTGGCGGCTGGTCACCCGCTGGCGCAGAAAGCGGCGGCAACCAACGCTGAACTGGCAGCCTTTATCGACGAATGCCGTACTACCAAAGTGGCCGAAGCAGATATGGCGACCATGGAGAAAAAAGGCGTCGATACCGGCTTTAAAGCCGTTCATCCATTAACCGGCGAAGAGATTCCGGTTTGGGCGGCAAACTTCGTGCTGATGGAGTACGGTACTGGTGCCGTGATGGCCGTTCCGGGTCATGACCAGCGCGACTATGAATTTGCCAGCAAATACAATCTGCCGATCAAAGCGGTCATTCTGGCAGCAGACGGTTCAGACCCCGATCTGTCTGAACAAGCGCTGACCGAAAAAGGCACTCTCTTCAACTCCGGCGATTTCAGCGGTCTGAGCTTTGAAGATGGCTTCAATGCCATTGCCGACAAACTGGCGGCGCAGGGCGTTGGCGAGCGCAAAATCAACTATCGTCTGCGTGACTGGGGCGTTTCCCGTCAGCGTTACTGGGGCGCGCCAATTCCAATGGTGACGCTGGAAGACGGTACGGTGATCCCAACGCCAGAAGATCAGATCCCGGTGATTCTGCCAGAAGATGTGGTCATGGACGGCATCACCAGCCCGATCAAAGCCGATCCTGAGTGGGCGAAAACCACCGTCAACGGCCAGCCCGCGCTGCGTGAAACCGATACTTTCGACACCTTTATGGAGTCCTCATGGTACTACGCGCGTTACACCTGCCCGCAGTACAAAGAAGGCATGCTGGACCCGAAAGCGGCTAACTACTGGCTGCCGGTTGATATCTACATTGGTGGTATCGAACACGCCATTATGCACCTGCTCTACTTCCGCTTCTTCCATAAGCTGATGCGCGACGCAGGCATGGTGAACTCTGACGAACCTGCAAAACAACTGCTGTGTCAGGGCATGGTGTTGGCAGACGCGTTCTACTACGTTGGCGAAAACGGCGAGCGTAACTGGGTTTCACCGAAAGAAGCCATCGTTGAGCGTGACGAGAAAGGCCGTATTATTAAGGCGAAAGACGCGGCGGGCCATGAACTGGTGTATACCGGTATGAGCAAAATGTCCAAGTCGAAAAATAACGGTATCGACCCGCAGGAAATGGTTGAACGTTATGGTGCAGACACCGTGCGTCTGTTTATGATGTTCGCTTCGCCGGCAGATATGACGCTGGAATGGCAGGAGTCCGGCGTGGAAGGGGCAAACCGCTTCCTGAAACGCGTCTGGAAACTGGCTTATGAACATAAAGCACTCGGCCCGGTTGTAGCACTGGATATCAGCGCACTGAACGAAGACCAGCAGGCACTGCGCCGCGACGTTCACAAAACTATCGCTAAAGTCACGGATGATATTGGTCGTCGTCAGACCTTCAACACCGCGATTGCGGCAATTATGGAGCTGATGAACAAACTGGCGAAAGCACCGACCGAAGGCGAGCAAGATCGTGCTCTGCTGCAGGAAGCGCTGTTGGCGGTTGTCCGTATGCTTAACCCGTTCACGCCACATGCGAGCTTTACCCTGTGGAAAGAACTGGGCGGCGAAGGCGATATCGACAACGCGCCGTGGCCGGTTGCAGACGACGCGGCGATGGTTGAAAACACCACGCTGGTTGTCGTGCAGGTTAACGGTAAAGTGCGCGGTAAAATCACCGTTGCCGTTGACGCGACCGAAGAACAGGTCCGTGAACGTGCAGGTCAGGAACCGCTGGTCGCAAAATATCTTGATGGCGTTACCGTACGTAAAGTGATTTACGTACCGGGTAAACTGCTTAATCTGGTCGTTGGCTAAGCGCGGGAGGAAGCGTGCGATATCTGGCAACATGGTTGTTATCTCTGGCGGTGCTTCTCACCGCCGGATGCGGCTGGCACTTGCGTAATACGACGCAGGTGCCGGGCAATATGAACACAATAATCTTTGATTCCGCAGATCCGAACGGTCCTCTTAGCCGTGCTGTACGTAATCAGTTGCGGCTGAATGGCGTGGAACTGGTGGAGAAAGGCTCATTGCGTAAGGATGTGCCTTCCCTTCGCCTTGGTGTCATGTCTCTCGCACGTGATACCGCGTCTATTTTCCAGGACGGACGCACTGCTGAGTATCAGTTGGTGATGACCGTTAACGCCAGCGTACTGATTCCGGGCCATGACATCTACCCGATCACCACCAGTGTGTATCGTTCGTTCTTTGATAACCCGCAGACGGCGCTGGCGAAAGATGCCGAACAAGACATCATTCTTCAGGAGATGTACGACAAGGCGGCAGAACAGCTGATTCGCAAACTGTCTAGCGTACAAGCGGCAGATAACGAAAAAAACCCGCCGTCCGCGCGTCCTGCGGCGAAACCGGGTAGCTAATGCTTAAGTTGTATCCGGAACAACTCCGCGCGCAGCTCAATGAAGGGCTGCGCGCGGCGTATTTACTGCTCGGTAATGACCCTCTTTTATTGCAGGAAAGCCATGACGCCGTACGTCAGGCGGCCTTCGCACAAGACTTCACCGAACATCACGCCTTCACCATTGATGCCAGCACGGACTGGGATGCTATCTACGCGATCTGCCAGGCACTCAGCCTGTTTGCCAGCCGCCAAATACTGTCATTACAGTTGCCGGAAAATGGCCCTAACGCCGCGCTTAATGAACGCCTCGCCATGCTGGTGGGCCTGCTTCATGATGATCTGATATTAATTGTGCGTGGCAATAAGCTGACGAAGGCCCAGGAAAATGCCGCCTGGTATACTGCTCTGGCTAATCGCAGCGTTTCGGTCAGTTGTCAGACCCCGGAGCAGGCCAATCTACCCCGTTGGGTTGCCGCACGTGCGAAGCAGAACAACCTGCAACTGGACGACGCCGCCAATCAGTTACTTTGCTATTGCTACGAAGGGAATCTATTGGCCGCCGCGCAGGCGCTGGAAAGGCTGGCGCTGCTCTTCCCGGACGGTAAGCTGACGCTACCGCGCGTGGAACAGGCCGTTAACGATGCCGCTCACTTTACGCCATTTCACTGGGTAGACGCCCTGCTGGCAGGGAAAAGTAAACGTGCGCTTCATATACTGCATCAGCTTAAACTCGAAGCCAGCGAACCGGTTATCCTGCTGCGTACTATCCAGCGTGAGCTGACGTTACTGGTGACGCTAAAACGCCAGTCTGCCCATACGCCGCTGCGTTCGCTGTTTGATAAACACCGGGTCTGGCAAAATCGGCGCGGCCTTATCGGTGAAGCGCTACAACGTCTGAGTAATGAGCAACTGCGCCAGGCTGTTCATCTGCTTACGCGTATTGAATTGATTGTGAAACAGGATTTTGGCCAATCGGTGTGGGCAGAACTGGAAGGGCTTTCTCTGCTACTCTGTCATAAGGCACTGGCAGACGTTTTTATTGATGGTTGATATGAATCAGTTGCAGGCACTTTTTGGCGGTACATTTGATCCTATTCACTACGGGCACCTGAAACCGGTCGAAGCACTGGCAAACCAGATTGGGCTGTCACGCGTCATTATCATGCCCAATAACGTCCCCCCCCATCGCCCACAGCCTGAGGCGACAAGCGTACAGCGTAAAGCAATGGTGGAACTGGCTATCAGCGACAAACCGCTTTTTTCCCTTGATGAGCGCGAACTGCGGCGTGAGAGCCCCTCGTACACGGCGCAAACCTTGCAGGCGTGGCGAGAAGAACAAGGGCCGAAGCGCTCGCTGGCCTTCATTATTGGTCAGGACTCGCTGTTAACGTTTCCGACATGGCATCACTATGAAACTATTCTGAACAACAGCCATTTGATTGTCTGCCGCCGCCCCGGTTACCCGTTAGCCATGGAGAATGAAGCCGATCAGCAGTGGCTGGAAGACCATCTGACACACAATGCGGACGATTTGCATACCTTGCCTGCCGGGAAAATCTATTTAGCGGAAACGCCATGGTTCAATATTTCCGCCACGCTCATCCGCGAAAGGCTGGAAAGAGGCGAGAATTGCGATGACCTGCTTCCCGCCACGGTACTTGATTATATCAATCAGCACGGCCTCTATCGCTGAGGACGCTATCCAGCACCTCAATCAGCCGATCGTTTTCTGACGCGCTGCGTACCGCAACACGGTAGTAACGCGCGTCGAGCCCCGGATAATTGGCGCAACTGCGAATTAAAATGTGCTGGCGGAGCAGCGCCTGCTGTAGGTCAATACCTGCATCACAGCGCAAGAAGAGATAATTCGCCACGCCCGGCCAGACGGATAACCCAGGCAAATTTTCCAGCGCCTGACGTAAGCGCGGTCGTTCCGTGTTGAGCCATTGCCATGTTTCTTTTTGATATGCACTATCGTTTAAAACCACTTCTCCCGCCAGCGCCGCAAACGCGTTAATAGACCAGGGCATCTGCTGCTGGCGCATACGGGTGACAAGGTGTGTGTTACTGCTGAGCAAATACCCCAGACGTAGCCCCGGAATAGCGTAAAACTTGGTCAGGGAACGCAGCACCCAAATATGCGGATTGTCAGCCAGATGGGGGATAAATCCGTCGCGATCGCTAAGGAAATCCATAAAGGCTTCATCCAGCACCAGTGTGATGCCGAGCTGCTTACAGCGTGCGGCAATATCATGCATCAGTGAAGCATCTGGCAACAGGCCGGTGGGATTATTGGGAGTGCAGAGGAACAGGCAGTCAACGCCACCGGTGAGTGCGTCAAGAATCGCCCCGGTAATCTGCCAGCCATCCTCTTCACGCAGCGCATAATCGACGATATCACACCCGGAAAGCTGCAAGGCGCGGCGATATTCGGCAAACCCCGGCGTGACGAGCATCACCCGGCGCGGGAGAAGGCCTTTCACCAACGTAAATATTGATTCGGTTTCACCGTTGCCCGCGAGGATCCAGTCGGCGGGAACCTGATGATGTGCGGCAAGCGCCTGATGTAATTGCTGATACTCGGGATCCGGGTAGCGCTCAGCCACGGCAAAATTATTCAGTAAAGCGTGTTTCAATGACGCGGGCATTCCTGCCGGGTTGATATTCGCACTGAAATCCAATAAATCCTCGGCTGAAACACCCACCATAGCAGCGGCCTCACGGATATTTCCGCCGTGCGTGCTGTGAAATAAAGCCATCTTCTGCTCCGGGCAAAAGCATTATTTTAAACGAAAAGCCACCAGGAATAAGGGTGTAATGATAAACTTCGTGCAGAAAACCGCACGGGAGAAAACAATGCGACTCTGGTTGATTCGACATGGCGAAACCGAAGCAAATGTTGCAGGACTCTACAGTGGTCACTCACCTACCCCGCTAACCGCAAAGGGGATTTCACAGGCGCAAACGCTACATCACCTGTTGCGTGAAGTACCTTTTGACCGGGTGATCTGCAGCGAACTCGAACGTGCGCAACACACGGCAAGGCTGGTCCTGAGCGATCGCAATATCGTTCAACACTCAACGCCATTGCTCAATGAGATGTTTTTTGGCGACTGGGAGATGCGCCACCATCGGGACCTGACACGAGAAGATCCGCAGAGCTATGCCGCGTGGTGCGCCGACTGGCAGAACGCCATTCCAACCAACGGAGAGGGTTTTCAGGCGTTCTCCGCACGTGTACAAGATTTTATCAGCCAGCTCTCCAACTGGGGCCCTGCGGAAAATCTGCTGATCGTCAGCCATCAGGGCGTATTGAGTCTGCTTATCGCCAGTTTACTTAAGATGCCAGCGGCGTCGTTATGGCATTTTCGCGTAGACCAGGGCACCTGGAGCGCAATGGACATCCATGATGATTTTTCCATGTTACGCGTTCTTAACAGCCGCGCGGTGTGGCAAGCGGAGGATTAACGACCGTTTTTTCACCCGGTACACCTCTCCCGCCAGTCAGGTCATTGACACACACGGACAGGCTGCTATCCTCCGCACCGCTATCTGCGGCCTTACAGAAATTGTTTTACAAAAATGGCGATGCAATCTCACTCATGGGGTGGGATGATAGCCCACTTTTTAAAAGCCAGGGTCGGACATTTGTCCCGACAATGGTCGTAGTTCAGGTATAATGTCAGGCCATTTATTTACACCGTTTTCATGTACACCCCAGGGGGAACACTTGCAGGGTAAAGCACTCCAGGATTTCGTAATCGACAAAATTGATGACCTGAAAGGTCAGGACATCGTCGCACTCGACGTTCACGGCAAATCCAGTATCACCGACTGTATGATAATCTGCACCGGCACTTCCACACGCCACGTCATGTCCATCGCGGATCATGTGGTTCAGGAATCTCGTGCTGCGGGTATGCTTCCTCTGGGAGTGGAAGGTGAAAATGTCGCTGACTGGATCGTCGTAGACCTGGGTGATGTCATCGTCCATGTGATGCAGGAAGAGAGTCGTCGCCTGTATGAGCTGGAAAAACTCTGGGGTTAATGCGTGAAGCTGCAACTGGTAGCCGTCGGCACAAAAATGCCGGACTGGGTACAAACCGGGTTTACTGAATATCTGCGTCGTTTCCCGAAAGATATGCCTTTTGAGCTGGTGGAAATCCCGGCGGGCAAACGCGGCAAAAACGCAGATATCAAGCGTATTCTCGACAAAGAGGGTGAACTGATGCTTGCTGCGGCAGGTAAAAATCGGATCGTCACCCTCGATATCCCCGGTAAACCCTGGGATACGCCGCAACTGGCAAATGAACTGGAACGCTGGAAACAGGACGGACGTGACGTCAGCCTGCTTATCGGCGGGCCGGAAGGGTTATCCCCCGCCTGTAAAGCTGCGGCAGAACAAAGCTGGTCACTCTCTGCGCTGACGCTTCCTCACCCGCTGGTGCGTGTGCTGGTGGCGGAAAGCTTGTATCGCGCATGGAGCATCACGACCAACCATCCTTATCATCGTGAGTAATGACCACCAGGTAAACTAAGCAGCGGATGAAATTACAGAATTCTTTTCGCGACTATTCGGCTGAGTCTGCGCTGTTTGTGCGCCGGGCCCTTGTCGCTTTTGCAGGGATTTTGCTGCTCACCGGCGTGCTTATCGCCAACCTTTATAATCTGCAAATTGTCCGTCATGCTGACTACCAGACGCGTTCTAACGAGAACCGTATCAAACTGGTTCCTATCCCGCCAAGTCGCGGCATTATCTACGATCGCAACGGCACGCCGCTGGCGCTGAACCGCACGATCTATCAGATTGAGATGATGCCGGAAAAGGTCGACAACGTTGAGCAAACACTCAACGCGCTGCGTGACGTGGTGGACCTGACCGATGAGGACATTGCTAACTTCAAAAAGGAGCGCTCCCGCTCCCATCGATTTACTTCGATTCCGGTCAAAGCCAACCTCAATGAAGTTCAGGTTGCGCGCTTCGCGGTCAATCAATATCGCTTCCCTGGCGTGGAAGTAAAAGGCTATAAACGCCGTTACTATCCGTTCGGCTCAGCGCTGACGCATGTGATTGGCTACGTATCCAAAATAAACGATAAAGACGTCGAACGGCTGGATAAAGAAGGCAAGCTGGCGAACTACGCCGCCACGCATGACATAGGCAAGCTCGGCATCGAACGCTATTACGAAGATGTGCTGCACGGACAGACCGGTTACGAAGAGGTCGAAGTTAACAACCGCGGGCGCGTGATTCGCCAGTTAAAAGAAGTGCCACCGCAAGCCGGGCATGACATCTACCTGACGCTGGATTTAAAACTGCAGCAATATATTGAAACCCTGCTGCAGGGTAGCCGTGCGGCGGTCGTGGTGACCGACCCGCGTAATGGTGCCATTCTCGCGCTGGTCTCTACGCCGAGCTATGACCCGAACCTGTTTGTCGACGGCATCTCCAGCAAGGATTACACCGCGCTGCTCAACGATCCGAACACACCGTTGGTGAACCGCGCCACGCAAGGGGTTTACCCGCCTGCATCGACGGTGAAACCCTATGTTGCCGTCTCTGCCCTGAGCGCCGGGGTGATCACTCGCAACACCACCCTTTTCGATCCGGGCTGGTGGCAACTGCCCGGCTCTGAAAAACGCTATCGTGACTGGAAAAAGTGGGGTCATGGCCGCCTGAATGTCACCAAATCACTGGAAGAGTCAGCGGATACCTTCTTCTATCAGGTCGCCTACGACATGGGCATCGACCGCCTTGCCGAGTGGCTGACCAAGTTTGGTTACGGTCAGTATACCGGTATCGACCTGGCCGAAGAGCGCTCGGGTAATATGCCAACGCGCGAATGGAAGCTTAAACGCTTTAAGAAACCTTGGTACCAGGGGGACACGATTCCCGTCGGGATTGGCCAGGGTTACTGGACCGCAACGCCAGTACAAATGAACAAAGCGATGATGACGCTGATTAATGACGGCATCGTCAAAGTGCCGCACTTGTTAATGAGTACGACGGAAGACGGTAAACAAGTTCCATGGCAACAGCCGCCGCAAAAACAGGTTGGCGATGTGCACTCCGGCTTCTGGGAAATCGCCAAAGATGGGATGTACGGCGTGGCAAACCGCCCGAACGGAACCGGGCATAAATATTTTGCCGGTTCACCGTACAAAGTCGCGGCAAAATCCGGTACAGCCCAGGTCTTCGGGCTGAAAGCTAACGAAACCTATAACGCACATCGCATCGCCGAACGTCTGCGTGACCATAAGCTGATGACGGCATTCGCACCCTATGATAATCCCCAGGTTGCGGTGGCAATGATCCTGGAAAACGGCGGCGCCGGCCCTGCGGTCGGTACGATTATGCGCCAGATCCTCGACCATATAATGCTTGGCGACAACAACACTGAATTGCCGTCGGAAAACCCGGCATCAACAGCGGCAGAGGACCAATAATCATGACGGATAATCCGAACAAAAAATCGTTCTGGGATAAAATCCATATCGATCCCGCCTTCTTGCTGATTGTGCTGGCTCTGCTGTTCTATAGCGCGATGGTTATCTGGAGCGCCAGCGGGCAGGATATCGGCATGACAGAGCGTAAAGTCGGCCAGATAGCCATGGGACTTATCGCGATGGTTGTACTGGCGCAGGTTCCACCACGCGTCTATGAAGGCTGGGCACCCTATCTGTATGTTTTTTGCGTCATCCTGCTGGTCGCCGTTGATGCTTTCGGGGCGATTTCCAAAGGTGCTCAGCGCTGGCTTGATTTAGGCATCGTGCGTTTCCAGCCATCGGAAATTGCGAAAATTGCCGTACCGCTCATGGTGGCGCGTTTTATCAACCGTGATGTCTGTCCGCCATCGTTGAAAAACACCGCGATTGCGCTGGTGCTGATATTTATGCCAACGCTGCTGGTGGCCGCCCAGCCCGACCTCGGTACCGCCATTCTTATCGCTATGTCCGGTCTTTTCGTGCTGTTTTTATCCGGCCTGAGCTGGCGCCTCATCTTAGTGGCCGTTCTCCTGATAGCGGCATTTATACCCATATTGTGGTTCTTCCTGATGCACGATTATCAACGCCAGCGCGTGATGATGTTGCTCGATCCGGAAACCGATCCGCTCGGCGCAGGCTATCATATTATTCAGTCGAAAATCGCCATCGGCTCCGGTGGGTTGCAGGGGAAGGGCTGGCTGCACGGTACGCAGTCGCAACTGGAGTTTTTGCCTGAACGCCACACCGACTTTATCTTTGCCGTCCTTGCCGAAGAGTTGGGGCTGATTGGTATTTTGATCCTGCTCGGGCTTTATGTACTGCTGATCATGCGTGGCTTATGGATTGCCGCGCGCGCGCAAACCACCTTTGGCCGGGTCATGGCGGGCGGTTTGATGTTGATTTTATTCGTTTATGTATTCGTAAATATTGGTATGGTGAGTGGTATCTTGCCGGTGGTGGGCGTACCGTTGCCGCTGGTAAGTTACGGGGGCTCGGCCCTGATTGTACTGATGGCGGGGTTTGGTATCGTGATGTCGATTCATACCCACAGGAAGATGTTATCAAAAAGCGTATAAGGGGTGCGCAATGCGTAAGCAATGGCCAGGTGTCTGTATAGCAACAGTATTGCTGGCGTCATGTTCAAGTGATGATGGTCAGCAAAAGACGATGGTCGCGCCGCCTACTCCGGTGTGCAGCGGTCCGGTCGTTGAAATCAGCGGCGCGGAGCCTCGTTTTGAGACGCCGAATCCTTCGGCAAACCAGGATTACGAGCGCGACGGCAAAAGCTACAAAATTGTGCAGAACCCTTCGCAATTCAGCCAGGCAGGGTTCGCCGCTATCTATGATGCGGAACCAGGCAGCAATTTAACCGCAACGGGAGAAGCGTTCGATCCGCTACAACTGACCGCCGCGCATCCGACGCTGCCCGTTCCGAGTTATGCCCGTATTACCAACCTGGCCAATGGCCGCATGGTGGTGGTACGCATCAACGATCGCGGCCCTTATGGTAACGATCGCGTGATCTCATTGTCACGTGCGGCAGCGGATCGCCTGAATACGTCGAACAATACCAAAGTACGCATCGACCCGATCATTGTGGCGCAGGACGGTTCCATGTCCGGTCCGGGTACGGTTTGTACCACTATCGCGAAGCAGACCTATGCCCTGCCGGCACTTCCGGATTTAAGCGGTAATGGCGCGTCACAACCGCAGCCTGCTCCTGACAATGTGCGAATGATCAGCAATTCGACGCTGAAAGGGGACGAAAACACAAAGCCAGTAAGTAGCGGCGGTTTCCTTGGGGCGCCGACGCCGCTGCATGCTGGCGTACTTGAAGGCAGCGAAGCCGCTGCGCCTGCGGTGACGACGCAGACCACGCCCCCCGTGGCCGCTGCGCCAGTGGTAGCGGCACCGGTAACACGAACCGCACCTGTGACGGCGCCGATCACCGCGCCAGGTTCAGTACAGGGCCACGTTGCAACATCAGCCGCACCGGCGGCAGCCAGCGGAAGTTATATGGTGCAGGTTGGCGCAGTCAGCGATCAAACCCGCGCGCAACAGTACCAGCAGCGCCTGGCCCAGCAATTTTCTGTGCCGGGCCGGGTGGTACAAAACGGCGCTGTGTGGCGTATTCAGCTTGGACCATTTACCAATAAGTCGGACGCCAGTGCATTACAACAGCGTCTACAAAATGAAGCGCAGTTACAGTCTTTTGTGACCAACGCGCAATAACAGATTTGGCATCTGACTTTGTCAGCCAGTGTAAACAGCATTAACAAAGTCATGCGGAAAGTCGGATGCCTGTCAGAATAGCTTTTGCTATAGTAGGGCACTTTTTTTAACTCCATCACGGATGTCGTTGTTCAGACCATGAAGACCACTCTCTCCGTTCGTTTCGTACAGCGCCTGGCGCTCACCACGGCACTCACTGCCGCAACCCTCGGCGCAGCCCATGCCGATGATCTCAACATCAAGACCATGATTCCCGGCGCCCCACAGATTGATGCCGAATCCTGGATCCTCATCGATTACAACTCCGGCAAGGTGTTGACAGAACAGAACGCCGATTCGCGCCGTGATCCGGCCAGTCTGACGAAAATGATGACCAGCTACGTCATCGGCCAGGCAATGAAAGCGGGTAAATTTAAAGACAGCGATCTGGTCACTATCGGCAATGACGCATGGGCGACCGGCAACCCGGTGTTCCGTGGCTCTTCTCTGATGTTCCTGAAACCAGGTATGCAAGTGCCGGTTTCTCAGCTCATCCGTGGTATCAACCTGCAGTCTGGTAACGACGCCTGTGTGGCGATGGCCGATTATGTTGCTGGCAGCCAGGATGCTTTTGTCGGTCTGATGAATAACTACGTTAACGCGCTTGGCCTGCAGAACTCCCACTTCCAGACTGTCCATGGTCTGGATGCTGAGGGGCAATACAGCTCAGCACGTGACATGGCTCTGATTGGCCAGGCATTGATTCGTGATGTGCCAAACGAATACTCCATCTATAAAGAGAAAGAGTTCACCTTTAACGGTATCCGCCAGACCAACCGTAACGGTCTGCTGTGGGATAACAGCCTGAATGTCGATGGTATTAAAACCGGTCACACAGACAAAGCGGGTTACAACCTGGTGGCGTCCGCAACCGAAGGGCAGATGCGTCTGATCTCTGCGGTGATGGGTGGCAGAACATTCAAAGGGCGTGAAGCCGAAAGTAAAAAACTGCTGACATGGGGTTTCCGTTTCTTCGAAACCGTAAGTCCGCTGAAAGCAGGCAAAGAGTTCGCCTCTGAGCCAGCCTGGTTCGGTGATAACGATCGCGCTTCGTTGGGCGTTGATAAAGATGTATACCTGACAATCCCGCGTGGTCGCATGAAAGACCTGAAAGCAAGTTATGTGTTAACCACCAGCGAACTGCATGCACCGTTGCAGAAAAATCAGGTGGTTGGCACGATTAACTTCCAGTTGGACGGCAAAACCATCGAACAACGCCCTCTGGTCGTGCTGCAGGAAATTCAGGAAGGGAATTTCTTCGGCAAAATCATCGACTATATCAAGCTGATGTTCCACCACTGGTTCGGCTAAAAAACGAACACTTGAAAGTGTGATTTCCGTCCCCATATACTAAGCATCTCAATAAACTCCTGCCCTTTCGGCAGGAGTTATTATTTTTACGCCGGAGCTGACATGAAAACCAATCTCAAAGAACTGCTTGAATTCCCGACTCCCTTTACATACAAAGTGATGGGACTGGCGAAACCAGAGCTGGTTGATCTGGTGGTTGAAGTGGTACAGCGCCATGCGCCCGGTGATTACTCTCCGCAGGTAAAACCGAGCAGCAAAGGCAATTACCACTCGGTATCCATCACCATCACCGCCACGCATATTGAGCAAGTTGAGACACTGTACGAAGAACTGGGCAATATTGAAATTGTTCGTATGGTGCTGTAATTAAGCCAGGTGTTACCGGGCCGCTGGTCGGGTAACACCCTCTCTGTGATATACTCCCCTCACCTTTTCTTCTCCCGGAGATGCTGTTTTGTCTCAGGATACAATCCTAATCCGTAACCTAGGCCTGCAGCCCTACGACCCTGTGTCGGAGGCAATGCATGAATTCACGGAAACCCGCACCGAGAGCACACCTGACGAAATCTGGCTGGTTGAACACAACCCGGTATTCACCCAGGGCCAGGCAGGTAAAGCTGAGCATGTACTCTCTCCGGGTGATATTCCGGTAATACAAAGCGATCGTGGAGGCCAGGTCACTTATCATGGTCCCGGTCAGCAGGTCATGTACATATTAATAAACCTCAAGCGTCGCAAACTTGGCGTCCGCGAACTCGTCACCGTGATGGAACAAACTGTCATCGATACGCTGGCGGAATTGGGTATTGAGGCGCGCGCGCGCGCCGATGCTCCGGGCGTTTATGTGCAGGATAAAAAGATCTGTTCGCTGGGGTTGCGCATCCGTAAAGGTTGCTCATTTCATGGCCTGGCGTTAAATATTGCGATGGATCTAACCCCTTTTTTACGCATCAATCCTTGTGGGTATGCGGGGATGGAAATGACACAGGTAAAACATTTCGCGCCTGATGCCAATATGGACAAAATAAGACCTATGCTTATTAGCCATCTTTTAGCACAGCTAAACAATCCGCCACATATATATACCAGTACTTAATATATGATGTATAGCGGCTTGCTTTTTAAGCAAGTCGTTATATATTTCCCCCAGTTATACTTTACAACCGCAGCGCTCTTCTCTATTTTCAAAATACCTGCCTGATCAGGTTAATTCGCAACGCGTGGCACATTTGCTGCTACGTCGAATTGCGCATAGCCGGATTAAATTTAAGCTTAATGTCCTGCATCATGCTGAAAACCATCCATAATGATGATATGTGAAGAAAAAAACAGCTTAAATTACACATCACCATAAATAATAAATTCAACTATCATTCATATTGTGAATGATTACGGAGCACAAGCGTGGATTATAATAACTTGCCGGAACAGAGAATAGCCGAGCGACCCGAAGATGATAAACCGCAAATCTTCCGAACGTTACGCAATATAGACCTCAATTTATTGACCATCTTTGAGGCAGTATATGTACACAAAGGGATTGTGAATGCCGCACGAGTGCTTAACCTGACGCCGTCCGCAATTAGTCAATCCATTCAAAAATTACGAACAATATTTCCCGATCCGCTTTTTATTCGTAAAGGCCAGGGCGTGACGCCAACAGCCTATGCGTCACATTTACATGAGTATATCAGCCAGGGTCTGGAGTCGATTCTCGGTGCGCTGGATCTCACCGGGAGTTATGATAAACAGCGAACCATCACCATAGGCACACCGCCTTCGCTGGGCGCCATTGTGATTCCCGTCATCTGGCAGGCGATCAAAGAAAGCGCACCACATCTGGTAATGCGCAACATCCCTATCCATGATGCCGAAAATCAGCTCAGTCAGTTCCAGACCGATCTCATCATCGATACCAATATCCCGTCGGCACGCACTCTCAGCCATCATGCGCTCTATACAGACAGGCTGATGCTGGTGTGCCGCGAAGGGCACCCCTGCCTGCGCTCGACGATCAACGAAGATGTCCTGCAACACTATGAACACACCTTATTGATGCTAGAGGGACAAAACCTGAGTGCGTTGCGTCAGCGTGTTCAGGATCTGTTCCCTGAACGTCACGTCAGTTTTAGCAGTTACAATATGTTCACTATCGCAGCACTGATTGGCAACAGTGATATGTTGGGGCTGATGCCGACTCGTCTGTTCAAGCTTTTTAGCGCGTGCTGGCCTCTGGTGGAAATTGATTTTCCGCCAGTCAGTAACGAAAGACTGGATGTTTCTCTGTATTACAATAAGTTAAGCCTTCGTGACCCCGTGCTTGAAAACGTTATCAACGTTATTCGCCGCGCATTCTGAAGTCCATATCAGCCTGGCAAAACAGCTAATTACCATTGGGCAAAGGGTACAAAACAACAACTATTTTACATTTTGCCGAGTTGCCAGGCTGCTTTCTGCCCTCTATCAGTGCTATACTGCACGTCATTAATTCAAAAATAGTTGATAAATACAACATTCCCTTGAATTGAAACACTTACTTCGTTATCCGCAACTGGAACACGCACGCTATGAGTAAACCCATTGTGATGGAACGCGGTGTTAAGTACCGCGATGCCGATAAAATGGCCCTTATCCCGGTTAAAAACGTGGCAACAGAGCGCGAAGCCCTGTTAAGAAAACCGGAATGGATGAAAATCAAACTTCCGGCTGACTCGTCCCGTATTCAGGGCATCAAGGCGGCCATGCGTAAGAATGGGCTGCACTCGGTTTGCGAAGAAGCGTCCTGTCCGAACCTGGCAGAGTGTTTTAATCACGGCACGGCAACTTTTATGATCCTCGGCGCTATCTGTACGCGTCGTTGTCCGTTCTGCGATGTGGCGCACGGCCGCCCTGTTGCGCCGGATGCCAATGAGCCGAAAAAACTGGCACAAACTATCTCTGATATGGCGTTGCGTTACGTCGTTATTACCTCCGTAGACCGTGACGATCTACGTGACGGTGGTGCTCAGCATTTCGCTGACTGTATCAGCGCGATTCGCGAGAAAAACCCCGCAATCAAGATTGAGACGCTGGTACCAGATTTCCGTGGTCGTATGGACCGCGCGCTGGATATTTTGACGGCTACCCCGCCGGATGTGTTTAACCACAACCTGGAGAACGTACCGCGCGTTTACCGCCAGGTCCGTCCGGGTGCAGACTACAACTGGTCGCTGAAACTGCTGGAACGCTTTAAAGAAGCGCATCCAGAGATCCCAACCAAGTCTGGTCTGATGGTGGGACTTGGCGAAACCAATGCGGAAATCGTCGAGGTTATGCGTGATCTGCGCCGTCACGGCGTCACCATGCTGACGCTGGGCCAGTATCTGCAGCCAAGCCGTCACCACCTGCCTGTACAGCGTTATGTCAGCCCGGAAGAGTTTGACGAAATGAAAGCGGAAGCGCTGGCGATGGGCTTCACCCATGCCGCATGCGGTCCATTCGTGCGTTCGTCCTACCACGCTGACCTGCAAGCTAAAGGTATTGAAGTCAAATAATGCGGTAATATCTGATTACACTTACCATAAAAAAAACCGGCCATTGCGCCGGTTTTTTATGCTGCACGAACAGGCTTACTCTTTATGAGAAAGCTTTTCGGCTGGAACGTCGTCTTCCGCAGTTTTCTTCGCCGTGGTGTCATCGTCGTTCATGGCTTTTTTAAAGCCCTTGATCGCTGTGCCCAGATCACCGCCCAGCGTACGAAGTTTTTTGGTACCAAACAGCAGAATGACCAGTGCGGCCACGACCAGCAATTTGGTAATACTAATCTCACCCATAGATACCTTCTTTCATAAATCGGACTGCGTAAAGCACCATTATAACTTGATGTCATTAACGGTCATTCGACGCGCGCACACAATAGCAATCTGTAACGAGATGAATCAAGCATTGTTTAAAAAAACATCACATCAGTTGCGGTGGAGCGAAACGGCGATTGCACAGTACCGGTAGTTTTTCCCGCGTCTGCGATAAGCGCTGCTGCGTAATCTCCGCCATGATGAGTTGCGGGGCTTCCCCCGCTGCGGCAATAACAACCCCCTGAGGGTCGACCACCTGACTCAGGCCAATATTCTTATTGCCACATTCACCTGAAGCAACGATATAACAGGTCGTGTCCAGCGCTCGTGCAGCCAGCAACGTCGCCCAGTGCCGCTCTTTGAGCGGGCCCCGAACCCAGGCAGCAGGAAGTGCCAGAATGTCTGCCCCCTGTAGCGCCAACGACAATGCCAGCTCGGGGAAGCGCAGATCATAGCAGGTCATTAACCCAACCTTCATCCCGTCTACGTCAATTAATGGTGCGATTTCATGCCCCGCATCCACGCGAGCCGACTCTTGCATGTTAAATGCATCGTACAGATGAAGTTTTTCATAATGGGCAATGATGTGCCCTTCGCGCAGCGCCACCAGCGTATTAACCGCCCTGCCTGGCGCAGAAGGCACATGGAGGGTCAGTATGGTTGTCAGTTTGTTGTGGCGGCTCTCTTCCAGCAACAGGCTTAAAAAGCCGCCATCCAGCGTCTGAGCCGATCTCACAGACATATGGGGATCGTTGTCATCTCGTGCCAGTAACGCCTCTGGAAGTACCAACAGCGACGCCTGCTGGCGTGCCGCTTGCGCCATCAAGGTTACACACGTCCGGGCATTCGTTTGCCAGTCCGGGGTAACCACAAATTGCCCTGCTGCAACAATCATCGTTTTCTCCTGATTCTGTCGCCATAGCCAGCCTTGCGCTTCGGCGCTACACTCACCACTCTAACAAATCAAATAGCAGGATTTCCCCGTGTTACAACTTCTTTTAGCTGTATTTATTGGTGGTGGGACTGGCAGCGTGGCGCGTTGGGCGCTCAGCATGAAATTTAACCCCGCCCATCACGCTATTCCGTTGGGGACACTGACTGCGAACTTAGCCGGCGCGTTTATTATTGGCATGGGGCTGGCCTGGTTTAACCGCATGACCCATATCGACCCGATGTGGAAGGTGTTGCTGACCACCGGTTTTTGCGGCGGTCTGACGACGTTTTCAACATTTTCGGCCGAAGTGGTGTTTTTACTGCAGGAAGGACGCTTTAGCTGGGCTTTGCTCAACGTGGCCGTTAATCTGCTCGGATCATTTGCGATGACGGCGCTCGCGTTCTGGTTGTTTTCCAGCGTGAATGCAAATTAAGGGCAAAAAAAACCCGCCTTAGAGGCGGGTTTTGAAATTCTGTCTTATTGCTAACTTAGATAGCCATTACGTTAGCAGCAGAAGGACCTTTGGCACCGTTAGTGATTTCGAACTCTACACGCTGACCTTCAGCCAGAGTTTTGAAACCATTGCTCTGGATTGCAGAGAAGTGTACGAACACGTCTTTGCTGCCATCTTCCGGAGTAATGAAACCGAACCCTTTGGATTCATTAAACCACTTAACGTTACCTTTAATCTTAGACATCAATATTACCTTTACATGAAAAACGACACAAATGCTGTGTCGAGTTACAGTACAACAATTGTGAAGACTTTTGTCCAGTCGTTATTCATCAAAAAGTGATAAATGTCGCTAAGTTTTTTCAAAGCTACCGTTTATTTGGGATCCGCATCAATGGTTAAGAATTAACCGCCCCAAAAATGCTACGTCCCGGAAACGAGACGCGGCATTTTAACGCTGAATTAGCGACGACGATGAAGCAATTCATACACCGCCGGGATCACAAACATCGACAATAACGGCGCGGTGACCATGCCGCCGATCATGGGCGCGGCAATACGACTCATAACCTCGGAACCGCTTCCCCCGCCCCACATTATCGGCAACAGGCCTGCCATAATGGTGGCAACAGTCATGACTTTTGGCCGCACGCGCAGCACCGCCCCTTCATGAATGGCCCGCCTTAACATCGCCTGGCCACCATCCGGATCGCGTTGGCGATACTTCTCCAGCGCATGATTGAGGTACAGCACCATTATCACGCCGAACTCTGCCGCCACTCCCGCCAGCGCAATAAAGCCGACAGCGCCCGCCACGGACAAATTATATCCCAATAGCCACAACAACCAGACGCCGCCAATCAGCGAGAACGGCAACGTTCCCATGATCAATAACGCGTCGGAAATGCGCTTAAAGGTGATAAACAGCAGGACAAAAATAATCATCAGCGTGACGGGTAAGACAACTTTCAATTTTGCCGTCGCCCGCTCCAGATACTCAAACTGACCGGACCAGGAGAGCGTAACCCCCTGCGGCAATTTCACTTGTTCAGCAACCCGTTGCTGCATATCGTCCACGGCTGATTTAAGGTCGCGACCACGCAAATCGACATAGATCCAGTTCGACAGGCGCGCATTCTCACTTTTCAGCATCGGTGGGCCCTCTTTCACCACAATATCCGCCAGTTCGCCCAGCGCGATCTGACTGCCGTTTTCAGTGATCACCGGCAGCGCACGAAGATCGTCGACGTTGTCGCGGATTTCACGTGGGTAGCGAATATTGATCGGGAAACGCTCACGCCCCTGCAAAACCTCACCGACGTTTTCCCCGCCCACCAAAGTTGAGACCAGCGATTGCAACTCTTTGACCGAAACGCCGTAGCGTGCGGCCTGTTGGCGGTTGATATTGATATCCACATAGCGCCCGCCCGCCAGCCGTTCTGCCAGCGCCGACGTCACGCCAGGCACGGTTTTCACAACCTGCTCGATGTGCTGAGCCACTCGCTCGATATCGGCAATGTTATTACCGTTCACCTTTATCCCCACGGGGCTTTTGATCCCGGTCGCCAGCATATCCAGTCGGTTACGAATCGGCGGCACCCAGACATTGGCAATCCCCGGCAGGCTAACCGTTTTATCGAGCTCCTCGACCAGTTTTTCCGGCGTCATGCCAGGACGCCACTGTTCGCGAGGTTTAAAGCGAATGGTGCTCTCAATCATGGTTAAGGGCGCCGGGTCCGTTGCGCTCTCCGCCCGGCCCGCTTTACCGAAGACGCTTTCCACTTCCGGAACAGTTTTGATCAGTCTGTCCGTCTGTTGTAACAGTCTCGCCGCTTCCCGGGCCGAAATCCCCGGCAGTGTCGACGGCATATAGAGCAGGTCCCCCTCATTCAACGGTGGCATAAATTCGCTGCCCAGGCGACTGAGCGGCCAGAGCGTGGCAAGCAGTAACAACAAAGCAACACCAATGGTCGCTTTCGGCCAGTTCAGTACCCGGTCCAGCAGCGGCTCATAGAGACGAATAAGAAAACGGTTGATGGGGTTCGCTTTTTCATCCGGGATCTTCCCACGAATGAAGAGTGCCATCAGCACCGGCACCAGAGTGATACCCAGGCCAGCCGCCACTGCCATTGACCAGGTTTTTGTAAACGCCAGCGGCGAGAACATTCGCCCTTCCTGCGCCTCCAGCGAAAACACCGGAATAAACGACAGGGTGATGATAAGCAGACTGCAAAACAGTGCTGGACCAACTTCCACCGCAGACTGCTCCGACAAACGCCAGTAATCCGCCACCACCAGTTTGCGTCCGGGGTTATCGTGCCGCCACTGCTCCATCACTTTATGCATGTTTTCAATCATGACTATCGCGGCATCCACCATCGCGCCAATGGCGATGGCAATCCCGCCCAGAGACATGATATTGGCGTTAATGCCCTGATAATGCATAACAATAAACGCGCCAAGAATGCCAAGCGGCAAGGATACAATCGCCACCAGCGCCGAGCGGAAATGAAACAGGAAGAGCGTACAAACCAGCGCCACCACAATAAACTCTTCAATCAGTTTATGGGTCAGGGTCTCTACCGCATGCTCAATCAGGGTAGAGCGATCATATACAGGAACGATTTCCACCCCGGCAGGCAGGGTCTTCTGCACCGCCTGTAACTTTGCTTTTACCGCATGGATGGTTTCCAGCGCATTTTTGCCATAGCGCATCACAATGATGCCGCCCGCCACCTCCCCTTCACCGTTATACTCCGCAACCCCACGGCGCAGCTCCGGCCCAAGCCGCACGCTGGCCACATCTGAGAGCATAACCGGCACGCCCTCGCGGCTGGTAATGACGATATGGCGGAAATCCTCCAGCGTCTGCAGATAACCGGTGGTTCGCACCATAAATTCGGCCTCGCCCATCTCCAGCAGCGCACCGCTACTCTCCTGGTTCGCCGACTGAACGGCGGTGATTAACTGCGCATGGGTGATATTCAACGCCCGCATACGAGCCGGATCCGGTACGATTTGGTACTGGCGAACCATCCCGCCGACGCTGGCTACCTCCGCCACGTTGGGTACGGTTTTCAGCTCAAATTTCAGCGTCCAGTCCTGCAATGCGCGCAGATCGGCAAGGTTATGTTTCCCTGTGCGATCAACCAGCGCGTACTCGTAGATCCACCCCACCCCGGTGGCATCCGGTCCCAGCGCCACGTTAACCCCGGCAGGCAGTGACGTCTGGATCTGGCTTAAATTCTCCAGCACCCGTGAGCGCGCCCAGTACAGATCGGTATCATCATCAAAAAGTACATAAACGTAGGCGTCGCCAAACATGGAGTAACCGCGTACTGTTTTGGCACCCGGCACGGAAAGCATTGCCGTTGTGAGCGGCCAGGTAACCTGGTTTTCGATGATCTGTGGTGCTTTGCCCGGATAGCTGGCACGAATAATCACCTGCACATCCGACAGATCCGGTAAGGCATCAAGCGGCGCACGCTGCACCGACCATATGCCCCACCCCGTCAATACCAGCGCGGCAAGCAGGATTAGCAGTCGGTTACGCAAAGAGGCGCGAATAATGGCGGCTATCATTTCATCGCCTCCGTCGCTGGCATCAGGTGGGTGATCACCGCGCCGTTTTCATCATCAAGGGTAAAACTGAACATCACGCGGTCGCCGGGTTTGAGGGTGGCAACCGGTGTTTTGAGTGTGAAATCCATCGTCATCGCCCCCCAATTCAGCGCTGGAATGGGTTGATGCGCCAGTGTGATGCTGCCCGCATCAATGGCTTTGATCACCCCGGTGGTTTCGTACTCTTGCGCCTGTTTCTGGTCGGGAACCGCACTCTGCGCCGTGTCTCCCGGTAAGGCGCTGCGTAAGCTGGCTTCGGAGTCAATCAGGAACTGCCCGGAAGTGACCACGCTGTCCCCCTCTTTAAGACCGGAGAGTACCTCCGTCCAGCCTTGCGATGTTCTGCCTGTCGTCACCTTCACCGCCTGGAAGTACCCCTCGCCAGAGGCAAGCAAGACCCTGGTTGCCACCCCGGTTTCAATCAACGCCTCTTCGGGGATCGCCAGTACCGCAGGCTGCTGCGACATTTCCGGCTGCGTCACCGTCAGGAACATGCCGGGTTTCAGTTTTTGCTGTGGGTTATCCAGCACGATGCGCGCTTTTAATGTGCGCGTGGTGGTTTCCAGTTGTGGCAGTAGCTCGCTCACCCGGCCATGAAATTGCTCACCCGGCCAGCTTGAGGAGCGCGCGATGATCTCGCTGCCTGCACTCAGGGTTTGTGCCTGACTTTGTGGGTAATCCACCACCAGCCAGACGGGGTCGAGGCTGGCAAGTTCAAATAGCGTTTGTGCCTGAGCAACCTGCGCCCCTTCCCGTGAATCCAGTTTCACGACATAACCCGCGCGATCGGCGCGCAGCGTCAGGCGAGTTTGCGGTTTGCCGCTGCGCTCTACCGCCAGAATTGTCGCTTCTGGCATAAACTGCAACGCCAGTCGGTCACGCGCCGCACGTGTCAACGCACCGTCACCTAGCTGGCGTACAGCCAGATACTCCTGCTGCGCCGTCGTCCATTGCGGGATCCATAATTGCGCCAGCGGCTCGCCTTTTTTCACCCACTGCTGAGGCGCACGAACAAACAGTTTTTCTACTACGCCATTGGCGGGAGCAGAGATCGTCTGGATGCTGCGCTCATCGGTTGTCACCGTCGCAAAAGCAGAAAAAGCGGGAGCCAGTACGCGCTTCTCAACACTCGCCGTGGTCATCCCCAGATTTTGCTGCTGACGCGCACTCACGCTGACACCATTGTCAGTCGGCCCTTCATCCGCATAACGCGGCACCAGCGGCATATCCATAAAAGGCGATTTCCCCGGTTTATCGAAGCGCTGCCCCGGCACCATGGGGTCGTACCAGTAGAGGACTTTTCGTTCCGCGTTAGCACTGGCGTGGTCGTGGGTGTCTGCTGTCGGCGCGACCTGTTGTCGGCCTGCGACATAGCCCGCCGTCGCTGCCACGCAGGCGGCAATCAGAACCGCTAAAACTGTTTTTTTCATTGCGCCAGCTCCTGAGGAATCAACCAATGGATGGCGGCCCATGTCCGTGCCATCTCTTTTTCTGCCTGATACACCGCCAGCTCGCTATCAAGAACCGTGCGGCGCGCATCCAGCAATTCCGGCAACTGTGTCTGCCCGGCGCGATATTGCGCCGCCATCAGCGAGGCGCGTTTGCGTACCAGCGGTAAGACGTCGTCGCGCTGGCGCATCCACAGCGCCTGGGCGGCGTTGTACTCAGCAATCAAGGTGCGAACCTGCGCCACATGTTCGCGTTCGGTCTGTGCCAGTTGATCGTTGGCCTGCATTGAGCGGGAGATATCCGCCGCATGGTCTTTGTCCTGACGCTGTGATTTGAAAAGGGGAAGGTCGACGGTAAACATCACCCCGGCCATGTCTTCATACCCTTCGGCGCGACGGCCATACCAGACTTCCACTTCCACATCCGGAATGGCGGCAACAGCGGACTCGGCAGAGCGCGCCTTCGCACTGTTAGCTTCGCTGGCGGCGGCAATCATTTCCGGATGCAGTGCGACGCCGTGTTCCAGTGTTTGCTCGTCGGCAGGCAGGCGTTCATAGCGAGGTAAGTCACCAGCGATAGTGGTAACGGGCTGTCCGGTCAGTTGAGTCAGGCGAGTCCGGGCCACCTGCACGTCACGTTCCGCAAGGGTGACTTTGTCGCGCATCGCACTCAGGCCAATCTGGAAAGCAAGCACGCTATCAGGTGCCGCGTTACCCGCACTGACGCTGGCTTTTTGCGCCCCCTGCTGTGCGGTCGTTTCCGCCAGCAATTTGCGCGCGGTTTGCAGGGCGCGCGTAGAGAGCGCGAGATCCAGCCACGCCTGTGCCGCATCGCGTTGCAAATTCGCACGCGCCACCGAGGATTTCGCGTTCACGCTTTGCGCCTGTGCCAGCAGCGTGTCAGCTTTGCGATCGCGTTTTTCGGCACTGACGTATTGCTGCATCACGCCGATGCGCTGCATGGTCATGCCTTCACGGGTAAAACGGCGTGCGTTACTGCCCTGTACAGGCAGGTTATCAATACCGAATTTCAGCTTCGGGTCGGGAAGTTGACGGGCCGAATCTGCCATTGCATCCAGCGCCCGCGCTTCATTGCGGTTAGCGGATAATTCGGCAGAGTAGCGTTCTGCAGCGGCGAGGGTCTGCGTGAGCGTCAGTGGCTCCGCCGAAGCGGCGGAGCACATCAAGCCCAGCAACACCCCACCGAGCACCAGGCTCAGGGAGTATCGTTTCATCCTGCCCCCGTTATTCTTGCGGCGCCAGAGAAACGATCTGGTAACCGTTCGCGTTCTGCACAAACGCGAAGTCAACCTTTTCGCCCACAGCCAACTGCGATGGCGCAGCTTCCGACAGATCAAACTGCATGGTCATCGGCGGCCAGTTGAGATCTGGGATGGCTTTATGAGCGATAGAAACGGACTGCGGCGTGATTTTTTTGATAACGCCCTGGGCGTGGTAAACATGCGCCTGCATGGCGGTGTGCTGCGCCATGTTGTGATTCATGTCGTGGTTCATGGCGTGCGCTTGCACGGCGGAAAAAGAGAGTACAGCCAGCACGCCTGTCAGCGCGCGAAAAATAGAAGAACGCATAGTAAAACTCCTGTTAATCGAAAATTAATTAAAATTCAACGAATTAACAGTTTTCTACTCGCGAAACCGGCAAAAACGGATGGTTGCCGGCGGCCCTGCTGCGGGAGGTGTGAGCGACCAGCCCTCACGGACGGTATCAATACAAAGGGGTTTGGCGACGACCAGCGTCATGCTGACAGGCAGCGCGACTGGCGTCTGATGACCGCTGTCTTTTTGCGCCACATCCGGTACGCAATGCTTGTCGCACAGAGGCGCTTTCATTTGATGGGCAGGCGGCTGCATCGCATTATCGGTCATCATATGATCGTAATGCTGTGTCATTACCGTTTCGCCTTGCACATCCAGGTCGCAATCATGCGAGGCTATGGCCACCTGACTCTGGATCAATAGCCAGCCGAACGCGATCAGCAACATCGTCAGATGCCGCCTCATTACGCGTAAACGACTAATCCAGCCAGTGTGCATAATAACCTGTCAATCAATACGGGAACCGGGAGCGAGTATAGGCGCCGATATTTTTCTTTTTAAAGCTTTTTTTGATTAATTTACGTGGTTTATTCATTCGCAACCAAAGAAACTAATTTTATTAACTTTTTATTTTCTTTTTAGATCCCATTACGCCCATTGTTTTTTGCGAACTTCCGCAACGGTATTTTTGTCATTTTGCGGAAAATAAGCAAAATGCGCGATAATATACGCAAAACGAATCTTCCTTGATTTTAATCATCTACTCATTAGCGGTTATTCGGCACATTGCGTTTCTTCCTTTTCCGGTAGTCATTTTTCATGTTCTTTACGCTGGGATCCAGAACATTATGTTAACGTTTATTGAACTTCTGATTGGCGTCGTGGTAATCGTGGGTGTCGCACGCTATATCATCAAAGGTTACTCTGCCACCGGCGTGCTGTTTGTCGGCGGGCTGGCGTTATTAATCGTCAGTGCGCTGATGGGGCATAAAGTCCTGCCGGGCAGTGCTACCAGCACGGGTTACACCGCAACAGACATCGTTGAATACATTAAAATCTTGCTGATGAGCCGCGGTGGCGACCTGGGCATGATGATCATGATGCTGTGTGGGTTTGCCGCCTATATGACCCATATCGGTGCCAACGATATGGTCGTGAAGCTCGCCTCCCGCCCACTGCGTTTTATTAACTCGCCCTATTTATTAATGATTGCCGCCTATTTCGTCGCTTGCCTGATGTCCCTGGCGGTCTCCTCGGCCACTGGCCTTGGCGTGTTATTAATGGCAACGCTTTTCCCCGTGATGGTGAACGTGGGGATAAGCCGCGGGGCTGCCGCTGCTATTTGTGCCTCTCCGGCCGCGATTATTTTATCTCCAACCTCCGGGGATGTCGTTTTAGCCGCGAAAGCCGCTGAAATGCCACTCATCGACTTCGCGTTTAAAACGACGCTGCCGATCTCCATCGCTGCCATTATCTTTATGGCCATCGCCCACTATTTCTGGCAGCGCTATCTGGATAAAAAAGAGAACATCACCGCAGAGATGCTGGATGTGAAAGACATTACCACCACCGCCCCGTCTTTTTATGCCATTCTGCCGTTTACGCCGATCATCGGCGTGCTGATTTTCGACGGTAAATGGGGGCCGGAACTGCATATCATCACTATCCTGGTAATCTGCATGCTGCTCGCCGCAGTGCTGGAGTTTTTCCGCGGTTTCAATACACAGAACGTCTTTTCCGGTCTGGAAGTAGCCTATCGCGGCATGGCAGATGCGTTTGCTGGTGTGGTAATGCTGTTAGTTGCCGCCGGTGTCTTCGCGCAGGGTCTCAGCACGATTGGCTTTATCCAGAGTCTTATCTCCATTGCCACCTCGTTTGGTTCCGCAAGTATCATTCTGATGCTGGTACTGGTCATTCTCACCATGCTGGCGGCGATGACGACGGGCTCTGGTAACGCGCCGTTCTACGCGTTTGTCGAGATGATCCCGAAACTGGCACATGAGTCAGGCATCAACCCGGCGTACCTCTCTATTCCGATGCTACAGGCGTCTAACCTTGGCCGCACCATTTCACCGGTATCCGGCGTGGTGGTTGCGGTGGCAGGTATGGCCAATATCTCTCCGTTTGAAGTGGTTAAACGGACATCCGTACCGGTTATTGTGGGTCTGATTGTGGTGATCGTGGCAACAGAGATCCTGGTTCCCGGCGCTGCCGTGCACTAACGGCCTGTCCTGCCATAACGCAAAAAGCGCCCCTCCGGCGCTTTTTGTGCTTTAATAACCTACGGAAATTATTTAAACGCAATCATCAGGATCAGAAATGTTCATAAAGGGACTCGTCGCCAGTCTGGGTGTCGCCATGGCGATGCTGTCGCTCACCCCCGCTCACGCTGCCCCACTCGAGCCCAAACAGTACGGTGACTTTGACCGCTACGTGCTGGCACTTTCGTGGCAAACCGGTTTTTGCCAGAGTCAGCATGACCGTGGAGGGCGCGAGCCGCAGGAATGCCGACTGCAAAAAGAGCTACCGCAAAAAATCGATTTTCTGACCGTCCACGGCCTGTGGCCCGGCCTGCCGAAATCTATTGCCGCCCGCGGCGTGGACGAAAAGCGCTGGATGCGATATGGCTGCGCCACGCGACCTGTTCCCAATATGCCAGAGGCGAAAATCAGCCAGAAATGTTCTGCTGCCGAAACCGGGATGTCACTGGAAATGGCCAATAAGCTCAACACGGTAATGCCCGGCGCAGGCGGCGCATCTTGCCTCGAACGTTACGAATACGCCAAACACGGCGTTTGTTTCGGCTTCGACCCGGACGCTTTATTCGGGACGATGGTACGTCTGAATCAGGAAGTGAAACGCAGTGCTTTGGGGATTTTCCTGGCGAACAATTACGGTAAACATGTCAGCCGTAGCGATTTTGACGCCGCCGTTGCTAAGACCTGGGGCGATAACAGTGTTAAAGCGGTAAAACTGACCTGTAACGGTAATCCGGCGTATCTTACCGAAATGCAAGTCGCCATTGATGCGCGGGCGATCAACGAGCCACTTTCCGCGAAATCCCTGCTGGCGCAACCGCATCCGGGTAACTGCGGGAACGACTTTATTATCGACAGCGTCGGTTATTAATCCTCTCCCCTTTCGGGTTAAACACATAAACCCGGCAAATGTGAGCTAAGTCACTTCAAAGTTGCGTGCAGTCTCAGTATCATCCGAAGAGTTAAACCCTCGCTGCCAGACGGCGAGGGTTTTTCTTTGGATTAATCTGGCGGGATTTCGCCTCATGACATGGAGTAATAGATGTCCAGACCTGCAATTATCATCAATGAACTTGACGCTGAGCGCATTGACCGTCTGCTGGAGCAACCCGCTCATGCCAGTCTGCCGGTCGCGAAGGTGCTGAATGACGAACTGGATCGCGCGCAGATGTGCGCCCCCGAAGCGATGCCAGCCAACGTGGTCACCATGAACAGCACGGTAAAATTCCGTGAGCTTAAAAGTGGCGATATCCGCACACGTACCCTTGTATACCCGGCGCAAATGACCGATAGCGCGACGCAACTGTCCGTGATGGCTCCGGTCGGTGCGGCATTACTGGGCTTACGCGTCGGCGATAGTATCCACTGGGAACTGCCCGGCGGTGCAACGACCGATCTTGAAGTGCTGGAGTTAATCTACCAGCCGGAAGCCGCTGGCGAATATCTGCGCTAAGCGCGCCACACGCTGTTAAGAGGATGCATGCCGCATCCTCTTTCCCTTCCCCGCTCACCCAAATGTCGCATTTCTTTGTCCCGCTCAGGCTTCTATTGTGGTAAGAGGTTTTTGCCCTGGGTTCGCATATGAGCGAAACATGGATTATCGCCCTTATCTTTTTGATCGTGGCGGCAATTATCGTCGCGGCCGTGCTTTATCTCGAACGACACTGGTAACGCCCGGTTTACCGGAAAATCCTCATTTCTACGAAAACTCCAGCTCAAATAAATAATTGCCAGCGACGTAGCAGAATCATTCTGTCATTCCTGCTGAAATACCAGTGACATAATCTACAGGGAGACACGTTTATGTATCAGACAATCATTATGCCGGTAGATGTTTTCGAAATGGAGTTAAGCGACAAAGCCGTGCGCCACGCCGAGTTCCTTGCTCAGGACACGGGCGTCATCCATTTACTGCACGTTCTGCCTGCTTCTTCCAGCCTCAGCCTGCACCGATTCGCTGCCGATATTCGTCGTTTTGAAGAACACTTGCAGCATGAAGCGCAAACCCGGCTGACCACGATGATAAGCCACTTTTCAATCAGCCCCGAACGTATCCACACCCATGTCCGTCTGGGAAGCGTACGCGATGTGGTCAATGAAATGGCCGAAGAGTTACACGCGGATATGGTGGTGATTGGTTCACGCAACCCCTCTATCACTACCCATTTGCTGGGGTCGAACGCTTCGAGCGTAGTACGCCATGCACATATTCCGGTACTGGTAGTACGGTAAAAAAAAGAGGCTGCCTCAGGCAGCCTCTTGATTATTGCAGGTATTGTCCCTTTGTTCTTCGAGTTGCCCGCGGGTTAGCGTTATGCCACTCGAATACGTTGGGATATCTTACTTTCTTCTTTTTTATGCACGCTTAGTGCGGATCAGGTAGTCGAATGCGCTCAGAGAGGCTTTCGCACCTTCGCCAGTGGCGATAATAATTTGCTTGTACGGCACCGTGGTGCAGTCACCCGCCGCGAACACACCTTTGACGCTGGTTTCACATTTCGCATCAATGATAATTTCGCCCATACGGTTGCGCTCAATGGCACCTTCCAGCCAGGTAGTATTCGGCAGTAAACCAATCTGCACGAAAATACCGGCCAGCGCGATATGATGCACATCGCCGCTCACACGATCGCGGTACTCCAGCCCCGTCAGTTTGCTGCCATCGCCTTTCACTTCGGTAGTTTGCGCATTCAAAATGATGTCGACATTACCGAGGCTACGCACTTTATCCTGCAGCACCTGGTCAGCTTTCATTTCAGGCGCAAACTCCAGCAGGGTGACATGTTCTACAATACCCGCCAGATCGATGGCGGCTTCCACGCCTGAGTTACCGCCGCCGATGACAGCAACACGTTTACCTTTAAACAGCGGACCATCGCAGTGCGGGCAGTAGGTCACACCTTTAGTACGGTACTGTTCTTCGCCCGGCACGTTCATGTTGCGCCATTTTGCCCCGGTCGCAATAATGATACTGCGTGCTTTCAGCACGGCACCGGATGCGGTTTCAATCTGATGCAAACCACCTTCCACGGCAGCCGGGGTCAGTTTGGTCGCACTTTGCGAATCAATCACATCAACGTCGTATTCCGACACGTGTGCTTTCAGCGCACCCGCCAGTTTTTGACCTTCGGTCTTCGGCACGGAGATGTAGTTTTCGATGTCCACGGTGTCCAGCACCTGGCCACCAAAACGCTCACCCATCAGCCCGGTACGGATACCTTTACGTGCGGAGTAAACCGCAGCCGCCGCACCAGACGGGCCAGAACCAACAATCAGCACATCATACGCGTCACGCTTGTTCAGCTCTTCAGCTGCGCGTTTTTCCGCGCCGGTATCAATTTTGGCCACGATTTCAGCAAGCGTCATACGCCCCTGACCAAACTCTTTACCATTGACGAAGACAGCCGGAACGCCCATTACATTACGGTCAGTGATTTCATTCTGGTAGGTGCCGCCATCAATCGCCGTATGTTTAATGCGTGGGTTCAGTACGGCCATCAGGTTAAGCGCCTGTACGACATCCGGGCAGTTATGGCAGGTCAGTGAATAATAGGTTTCAAATTCAAAATCACCGTCGATATCGCGAATCTGTTCGAGCAGAGACTGCGCTTCTTTCGACGGATGACCACCGGTCCACAGCAGGGCAAGAACCAGCGAGGTAAATTCGTGTCCCAGCGGCGAGCCTGCAAAGCGCGGCCCCTGATTTGAACCTGGGTTGGTAATAAGGAACGACGGTTTGCGCACTGCCAGCGTGTTGTCTTCTTTGAAAGAAACTTTATCTGACAATTCAGCAATTTCAGCCAACAGTTCCTTGATTTCTGCCGATCTCGCGCTGTCATCCAGCGTGGCAATCAGCTCAACAGGTTTAGTCAGTTTCTCAAGGTAAGCCTTGAGCTGCGTTTTCATGTTTGTGTCGAGCATTTTTAATCTCCTGGGCTTAAAACATCATCATGCAAGCTGCCTTATCTGGGCTGCCTGAATGCAACTTGCATCATGGTGTTGGAATAAAATGGGCGCGAAAGCGCCCAGATAGTACTACGCAATTTCCGAGAATTTCACGTCAGAGCAAGGCGGCTAGCCTGAGAGTCCCCGGGAGCTTACAAAAGTAAGTGACCGGGGCGATTAAGCGTAGCCAACGCATTTGTAGCGCGAAAAACGATAGAAATTTCAATTCACAAGGCTTTCGTGTTACAGAAAGGCGGCAAGCTTATGAATCCCCGGGAGCTTACAAAAGTAAGTGACCGGGGTGATTAAGCGCAGCCAACGCATCTGTAGCGCGAAAGACGCCGTGAATTTTAGATTTTACCAACCAAATCAAGGGAAGGAGCCAGCGTCGCGTCGCCTTCTTTCCACTTAGCCGGGCATACTTCGCCTGGGTGGGAAGCAACATACTGTGCTGCTTTGATTTTACGCAGCAGGTCAGATGCGTCGCGGCCGATACCTTCAGCGGTAACTTCGATAGCCTGGATGATGCCCTGCGGGTCAACGATGAAGGTACCACGGTCAGCCAGACCTTCGTCTTCACGCATGATTTCAAAGTTACGGGTCAGGGCGCCAGTCGGGTCGCCGATCATCGCATATTTGATTTTAGCGATGGTGTCAGAGCTGCTGTGCCATGCTTTGTGCGTAAAGTGGGTATCGGTAGAAACAGAGTAAACGTCTACGCCCAGTTTCTGCAGTTCTTCATAATGGTCAGCAACGTCACCCAGTTCCGTCGGGCATACGAAAGTGAAGTCAGCCGGGTAGAAGAAGAAGACGCTCCAGCGGCCTTCGGTATCTTTCTCAGTAACTTCTACGAACTCACCGTTTTTGAACGCCTGGTTTTTAAAAGGTTTGATTTTGGTGTTAATTAAAGACATCTATACTTCCTCCGTGTTTTCGTTGAGGTGTAAGTTAACGATTTTTTTCCGATTCGGCTAATGCGTTTGCATTATCAAATCAATAAGCGTTAGCTAACAACCCGCACAAAACTGCTTAATGTACCGAACATGAACGTGCATAAGGTCGACGGGGATCCCATCGGTAAAAACAAAAAAGCCACCTCACGGGTGGCTTTAGACCTGAAATACCCGTGGGTGCTTCAGCGCCAGTCATACTGGCATCGTGTTGCGCGACAAGATAAAAGTTATCGCACAGACAGTGGGGATTACAACACTCTCGCAGTCACATAACAATGCACAGGCTCCAGATACTGCCTATGGTTGTGATAGGTTTTACCGTCATCTAATTCATCTCATTGTTACTTAAGGTTTTTTATGCTTAAACGTCTACTCGCCCTTTCTCTTTTGCCTTTCTACGTTCAGGCAGAAGAGCTGCCTGCGCCCGTACAAACCATTGAAAAACAAGGTATCACTATCATTAAATCCTTCGATGCGCCGGGCGGTATGAAAGGCTATCTCGGGAAATATCAGGACATGGGCGTCACCATTTATGTAACGCCAGACGGCAAACAGGCGATTTCTGGCTATATGTACGACGCCGCTGGCACCAATCTGAGTGAGAAAATGATTCAGGATGAGATCTACTCACCGGCAGGTCGGGCGCTTTGGCAGCAGATGGAAAAATCAACGTGGATCCTTGATGGCAAAAAGGATGCACCGCGTGTGATCTACGTTTTTGCCGATCCTTTCTGCCCGTACTGTAGCCGCTTCTGGCAACAGTCACGTCCCTGGGTTGAGGCCGGTAAAGTACAAATCCGCACATTATTGGTTGGGGTCATCAAACCCGAAAGTCCGGCGGCGGCGGCGGCTATTTTGAGCGATAGCGACCCGGCCAAAAAATGGCATGACTATGAGCAATCTCTCGGGAAAATGGCGCTGAATTTACCGAAAACCATTCCCCCAACGATCATGAATGTTCTAAAAGGTAATCAAACGTTAATGGACGAATTGGGCGCAAACGCCACTCCAGCCATTTACTATATGAATAAAGATAATGTGCTGCAACAAGAGGTTGGTCTCCCAGATGAGGAAAAACTGAAGCTGATTTTAGGCGAGTAAGGGTAAAAAAAACACAATAAAGGCAAAACGTAAGCCGGAGAAATACATCACTACGAATTATGATTATTTCTCCGGTGCGCTTTTTTTGTTACCAATAATAAGTTGTCGTAACAGAGTTGCGTACAAATAAACAAAATGACAAATGCAATGAATATAAATACCTCCAAACATTTAAAATAATTACATCATTGAAATCTATAACAAATTAAAGATTAACTCTTTGTTTAATTTTATTATCATTCCCAGCCTGAGTATGTAACCGACTGGGATTAATTGACGGTGAAAATTGACAAGAAAATTCTGGAACAGGATGTTCTGGGCGCCAGCATGGAAAGAATTAAATGGACACTGGAAAACTTTCAGAGAGTATGCGTTTCTTTTTCGGGTGGAAAAGACTCCAGCATCATGCTCAATCTGACGGCGCAACTTGCGCGTCAGTTAAAAAAGAAAATCAGTATTTTATTCATCGACTGGGAGGCCCAGTTTAGCTATACCATTGAGCATGTTGAGCGTATGCGTGCTGAATACAGTGATATCACAGAGCGCTTCTTCTGGATTGCGTTGCCATTGACCACCCAAAATGGCTTATCGCAATTTTCCCCCACCTGGCAATGCTGGCAACCCGGTGTTGAATGGGTACGGCAACCGCCTGAACATGCGCTTACGGATCCAGCGGAGCTGCCTTTTTATCAACACGGCATGACCTTTGAATCGTTTGTCAGTGAGTTTGCCGACTGGTTCGCCAACCATCGCCCGGCAGCCATGATGATCGGTATTCGCGCTGACGAATCTTACAACCGCTTTATGGCTATTGCGTCGGCACGCAAAATGCGTTTCGCCGACGATAAACCCTGGACTACCGCTGCCCCGCGCGGGCATGCCTGGTACATTTACCCGATTTATGACTGGAAAACAGCCGATATCTGGACCTGGTTTGGTAAAACCCAAACCCCCTATAATCCCTTATACGATTTGATGTATCAGGCAGGCGTGCCTACGCGCTATATGCGCATTTGCGAACCTTTCGGCCCGGAGCAACGCCAGGGGCTGTGGCTCTATCATGTTTTAGAGCCTGAGCGCTGGGCCCTGATGTGCGAACGGGTCAGCGGCGTCAGCAGCGGCGGGATTTATGCCGGTCAGGACAACCTTTTCTACGGTCACCGTAAGCTCACTAAACCTGCGCATTTGAGCTGGCGGGAGTATGTCCTTTTCTTACTCGACAGCATGCCAGAGCAATCCGCGGAGCATTATCGCAACAAAATCGCCGTCTATTTACGTTGGTTTGAAAAACAGGGGCTGACACATATTCCCGATAGCCAGCCCGGGGATGTTGGCGCAAAAGATATACCTTCCTGGCGCCGCATCTGCAAAGTGCTGCTTAATAACGATTACTGGTGCAGGGCCCTCTCTTTTAGCCCAACAAAAACAAGCAATTACAAACGCTATCACGAACGAATCAAAAACAAACGCAAGGAGTGGGGAATTTTATGCAACAGCGATTAATCAGCGAGATTGAGGCATTTCTCGGCGCATTACCTGAGGAAGAACGGATTGAAGCTATCAATGATTTTCGTCGTACTCTCCACGCGTTAAGCCCGTTTCGCGACCAGCCTGTCGATTGTGTTTTATGGGTGAAGAACGACCACATTTCCCCAAATGACTACAACCCTAACAATGTTGCACCGCCGGAGAAACGGTTGTTACTGAAATCGCTGGAGGCCGATGGTTTCACCCAGCCCATTGTGGTGCAGGAAGACAAACCTCATCACTTCGAAATTGTCGATGGCTTTCACCGCCACGAACTGGGTAAAAGTCGGGTGGCGCTAAAAAGTAAACTTAAAGGCTATCTCCCGATTACTTGCCTGAACAGCGACCGAGCCAGCAAGTCCGATCGTATGGCGGCCACCATCCGGCATAATCGGGCACGTGGCCGCCATCAAATCAATGAGATGGCGGAAATTGTTCGTGAACTCTCGCGGATGGGCTGGACAGAAGAGCAGATTGGCCATGAGCTGGGGATGGACAGCGATGAAGTATTGCGCCTCAAACAGATTAACGGCCTGACAGAACTCTTTGCAGGCCGTCGATTCTCGCGCGCGTGGACGGTTAAATAGCGTCAGTTATAGCTGACATAACCGTTCAGCGGCTGCCAGCAGGGTCGATTCCTGTTTTGCAAAACACAGACGAATCAGCTTATGCGGGAAGGGGTCGGCGCAGAAAACCGACAGCGGAATAGCCGCCACCCCAACTTCTTTCGTCAGCCACTGGCAAAAATTCACATCATCAAGATCGGAAATGGCGCTGTAATCGGCCAGCAGGAAATAAGTGCCTTCGCACGGCAGGATCTCCAGCCGACTGCTGCTGAGCGCATTGACCAGCACATCGCGACGAGCCTGATAAAACGCGGGCAACTGGCGATAATGTTCCGGCTCGCTTCGCAGCATATCCGCCAGTGCCAGTTGCGCAGGCGTATTGACCGAGAAGGTCAGGTATTGATGCACCTTACGCAGCTCGGCGCTAATGGCCGCCGGAGCCACGCAGTATCCCACCTTCCAGCCGGTCATATGGAAGGTTTTACCAAACGAGGAAACGGCAATCGCCCGCTGACGCAGTTGCGGGTGCGCCAGTACGCTGGCATGGCCCTCTTCGGCAAAGCAGATGTGCTCGTAAACTTCATCGCTCAGCACATAGATTTCTTTCTCGCCAATCGCCTGCCATAACGCCGCGAAATCCTCTTTGCGCCACACCGTCGCGGACGGGTTATGCGGCGTATTAAGGATAACCAAACGGGTTTTATCGCTCAGCAGTGCAGCGAATGCCTGCCAGTCCACGCGAAAATGCGGCGGTTGCAGGGCAATACGTTTTAGCACACCACCAGACAACTCCACCGCCGGGGCGTAGCTGTCATAACTGGGATCAAAGCAGATGACTTCATCGCCTTTACGCACCAGCGCGGTGATCGCTGCATACAGGGCCTCGGTTGCCCCTGCCGTTACTGTGATATCGCTGCCCGCGTCCGGTTTGTAGCCATACAGTTCTTCGGTTTTATCGGCAATGGCCTCGCGCAACGCCTGCACCCCGGTCATTGGCACGTACTGATTCGCCCCTTGTGCCACGTGGTAAGCCAGCCGCTCTTGCAAGTAGCGTGGACCATCAAAATCCGGGAATCCCTGAGACAGGTTGATGGCCTTATACTGCTGCGCCAGCGCACTCATTTGCGTGAAAATAGTGGTGCCTAAAGCGGGAAGTTTACTTTGGGGAATCAGTGCGTTATCGCTCATGGTTGCGTGCCTGCTTGTAATACTGATGTTGCTGCCACTATAACACGATGTTAGTATTTGGCAATCAAGACGCTTAGACGTCTAAACCATAAGAATATTCCTGCCGACGCGCAACCCAGGAAGACTATGACAAACAACCTGCAACTCCATGAGCTCGTTAACGCCTGTCACTGGATAGGCCAGAAAGGCTGGTCCCCTGCCACTGGTGGCAATATGTCGGTGCGTGAAGATGCACAATGGTGCTGGCTGAGCGAATCCGGCAAAGACAAAGGCAGCCTGACGACAGCCGACTTCCTGCAAGTGTCGATCGCCGATAACCATGCGCCGTCGGGGCGTAAGCCGTCAGCGGAAACGGGCCTGCACACGCTGATTTACCGCCTGTTCCCGGATGCGAATGCGGTGCTGCATGTCCATACGGTGAATGCCACCGTACTGTCACGCGTTGAGCGTGCCCCTGAATTGTTGATCAGCGGCTTCGAAATGCAAAAATCCCTGCGCGGGCAAACCACACATCTTGATACCGTGCCGATTGCAATTTTCGATAACGCTCAGGATATTGATGCCCTCGCCCGCCATATTGAACATTACGCGCAAGAACGCCCCTTGAACTATGGCTTTTTGCTACGTGGTCACGGTCTGACATGCTGGGGGCGCGATGTGGCTGAAGCGCGTCGCCATCTGGAAGGGCTGGAATTTTTATTTGAATGCGAAATGCAGCGCCGTCTGCTGGAGAAATAATGATCCGCGCGATAGTTACCGACATAGAAGGTACCACCAGCGATATTCGCTTTGTACACAACGTGTTATTTCCCTATGCCCGCGAACGTTTGCCGGCTTTTCTGAACGCGCAGCAGTATATCGAGCCGGTAAAAACTATCCTTGATAACTTGCGTGAAGAGATAGCACAGCCTGAGGCGACCACCGCCGATCTGCTTGATACGCTTGTGCAGTTTATGGATGAGGATCGCAAATCCACGCCACTGAAAGCGCTACAGGGCATTATCTGGCGTGATGGCTACGTCAATGGCGACTTCACCGGTCATCTTTACCCGGACGTGTTGCCCGCACTGGAGAAATGGAGAGCCAAAGGTATTGATCTGTATGTTTATTCCTCTGGCTCAGTGGCGGCGCAAAAACTGTTATTTGGCTACAGCGACGAAGGTGATATTACTCATCTGTTCAGCGGCTACTTCGACACCCTGGTGGGGGCGAAGCGCGAGGTTCAGTCCTATCGCAATATCGCTGAACAACTGGGCGTGCCGCCGGGGCAGATCCTGTTCCTCTCTGATATCCATCAGGAGCTGGACGCCGCAGCGCAGGCCGGTTTACGAACCATACAACTGATTCGCGGCGACCATGACGCGGCGAGCCAACATCACCAGGTTCCCTCTTTCGACCACATTAAGCCGGAGCAGATCCCCTCATGAGCGCACTGACGATTTATTCTGACAAAGACGCCAGCAAGCCTGTCTGGCAAAGCACCGACGCCGCCGGGATTCAGCAAAAGCTGAACGCCAAAGGCGTCCGTTTTGAGCGTTGGGAAGCCGACCGTGACCTGGGCGCAGATCCATCACCGGAGACGGTGATCGTCGCCTACCAGCACGCGATCGACAAACTCGTTGCTGAGAAGGGCTACCAGAGCTGGGATGTGATCAGCCTGCGTGCTGATAATCCGCAAAAAGAGGCGCTACGCGCCAAATTCCTCAACGAACACACCCACGGCGAAGACGAAGTGCGTTTTTTCGTGGAAGGTGCCGGGCTGTTCTGCCTGCATATTGATGACGAGGTGTACCAGGTATTGTGCGAGAAGAACGACCTGATCTCCGTGCCCGCCGGTACCCCGCACTGGTTTGATATGGGTTCCGAGCCGAACTTCACCGCCATTCGCATCTTCGACAACCCGGAAGGCTGGATCGCACAGTTCACCGGCGATGCGATTGCGGAAAACTATCCACGGCTGGCGTGAGTTCCCGCCCCTTGTTGTGGCCCAGCATTCACGCGGGGCTTTTTTTGGCCCCTACCCATTCCTGTAGCCTGTCTTTTCTCCTGCCAAACCCGGCCTATACTTGCTCTTTTTGCGAATGCGATTCACAGGGAAGGAAGAATGAAGAAAATTATATTGATGCTCCTGGCAATGGTGCTCAGCGGTTGCGCCACCACAGTGCCAATGCCGAAAGAGGACACACTCGACTACCTGCGGGTGACGGAAAATAATATTACGGTCATGTCAGACAAGTACGGCTATGTCTTTAAACGTGATAAGACCCGTGATGTTTATAACGACTACAAAGCCTTTTATGACGAGTTCGGGGATAAAAGCCCCGGTGTGGCGGTGTACTTTGTGGTGAAAGATAAAGATGTCACGGCGGAATATCGCGCGATTGTCGATGCGACTCAGTTAACAGCCGCCCAGAAGGACAGGCTCAAATATCATTATAATGCGCATGTGATGGAGTCCGGGAAAACGATGGTCGCCGTGTTTAAAGCCAAAGGCACTTATGCCGGGAGCCTGCATTACTCTACCGCTGACGCGACGAAACTGGATCCCCCTGTGACGGTGACGATCACCGACAAAACCGAACAGAATGTGAGTTATATGGCGCCGTTGATGATCCCCATTTTCCCGCTGGTGATGATGTACGGTTGCGCGAAGGGACCCTGTGTTTAAGGGATTGCCCGCAGCGATACCGGCCCCCGGATGGTGGCGCAAGCGCCCTATACGGGCTACTTCACTGAATCGGGGTTGCTCGTAGCCCGGCTAAGCGCTGCGCCAGGCGGGGAAACGCAGGGGGATCACTTCCGTGCCAGGATTCTTGCTCTCACCTGGGTAAAGAACACAGGCACCAGCACTTCAAGCATAAACAACACCAGGCTTATCTTTTGGTTATCCTCACCCGGACGCCAGTTCCCGAGGATAGCCGAGAGCACAAAAAATGCCACGCCCGCCGTCAGCATCGCCATACCATACAGACGATTGGCCCGATACCACAGCCCGTCATCATTGCGCGTTCGCGCGGTTCTTATCCCATACCAGCGGTTCGGTTTCACCTTCTGCAAAAGCAGCGGAATGGCAATAGCCATTAATATCAGACTGGTGATACTCAGCCAGATAAAATTCATATCCATCAGCGACTCTCCCTTTAAACGCACATTATCCCCGAAAAGGGATATTCACTGTCATGATGGATGGTAGTGGAAAACTAACGGGCGAATAAGAGTAACGTCATATTTTGATTAACTTTAGAGGGAGATGTAACAGCTTGCTGCTGGTCATGCCACGGCCCGACACCGTAGGATTCCGCTCCTGACCTTACGGCCTCGAGAATGGATGCGTGAAATATCCCCTGTTTTTATTATTACTGACCTTACCGGCACTGGCGGCACGTGCGGATGACGCCGTCAAACTTAACTGCCCGCCCCGTGGGGCCATCACCGTCTCCTTTTTTGATTACTATCTCATCACCATGAAATGGGGCGATCACTTCCAGGTCGCCTCAGGCAAATTGCAAAGCCACACCAAAGCCGGAGTGCCCTTCTGGACCACCACCTTTGGCAATGGCGACGATCTGGCCTATTTCCCCAACTCCCATCAGTACTATCTGTTTTATGCGGGTTCGCGCGATCCTGTGCGATGTTCGGAACAGGAAAGCTACGTCTATCCGGTCATCACTCCGCCGCGTTATGAAAACAATATCGTTAGCAGCAAAAAAAGTGCGCCGCAGACGCCAAACAGTGAAATTGATAATTCTCAGGTGATTTTGCCGGGATCTGGCGCACAGGGATAACCCCTCTCCGGACAGAGAGGGGCAGCTTGCTGATTAACGGAGTTGTTTTTGCGTATGCCACAGCGCGGCAACGCTCAGGAACACGGTAACCATCAGGTAGAAGCCCGGTGCGAAGTGGCTGCCGGTTGCGCTGATAAGCAACGTACAGATAAATGGCGCAAACCCACCGAATACCGTGACGGCGATGTTGTAACTGATGGACATCCCACTGGCCCGGGTCGATACCGGGAAAATATCCGCCATCACCGACGGAATGGTCGAGAAGTAGATGGATTTCAACAACGCCATCCATCCCACCAGCAGTGAAAGCGACAGGGGCGTGACGTTCAGGCTGGTCAGCCAGAACGCGGACAGCAACGTAAACGCCAGCAGGCCCAACGCGGTCCACAACAGACGTTCACGCCCGACACGCTCCGCCAGCAGGCCACCTATTGGCGTCACCACGGTAAGGATCACCCCGGCCAGCAACGTCGCGCTGTAGGCGGATGACGCGGGCAGGCCAAGACTTTTGGTCGCCCAGGTCGGCACATAATTGAGCATGTAGTTAATTGCCGTGGAGACCACCATCAGACCAATCGCCAGCGCCAACAGGCGTTTTTGCGAACCCAACAGTTGCTTCACCGGATGACGCGGCTTCTCGATCTCAACATACGCCTCAGGCTCGTGCACATGGCGACGGATCCACAGCCCAACCGGGCCAATCAGCAAACCAAAGGCGAACGGCACGCGCCATCCCCAGTCCAGCAACTGCTCCGGCGTCAGCCAGTGTGCCAGTCCCAGACCAAAGGCGGATGCCATCAGTGTACTGGCTCCCTGAGTAGCGAACTGCCAACTGGCGATAAAGGTTTTACGCTCCGGGAAGTGCTCCACCAGAAACGCCGTCGAACTACCAAACTCACCACCTGCGGAGAAGCCCTGAATCAGGCGCGCCAGCAAAATTAGCAGCGGCGCGGCCAAACCGAGGGTGGCATAACCGGGCATAAAGGTGATCATCGCCCCGCCCAGCATCATCAGGTTGATAGAGAGCAGTAGCGAGGCCTTACGACCGTGTTTATCGGCATAAGCGCCAAGCACCACCGCCCCCAGCGGGCGAATCAAAAAAGCGATACCAAAGCTACCGAAAGCGAGCAGCAGCGAGACCGTTGGATTAGTCGTTGGGAAAAAGACCTGAGCGATATAGCTGGCAAAGAAGCCGTACACCGCAATATCAAACCACTCCAGGGCATTACCAATACAGGTGGCAAAAAGCGTTTTCGCCAGGTTCGGGCGCACGCTGCCCTGCTCTGTCTCACGGGCGAGAATTGTCATTTTGCACCTCCATTCTGATGCGCCTGATGGCTGGCAAGCAGTGCCGCCCCCCGCTCGCCCAAATCCCAGAACAGGCGGGTCATGATCGCCAGCCCCTCGCGGGCAATGGCAATCGGCAGGTGCTCGTCCGGCGCATGCTGGCCACAGGCCGGGTACGAATGCGGCACCCACAGCGTTGGCAGGCCCAAAATCCCGGCAAACACATCATTAGGCAGCGAGCCGCCGAGGTTTGGCAACAGGGCCGGTTTCTTGCCGGTCGTCTCCGCCATCGCCTCAAGCGTCCAGTTCACCAGCGGATCGGTCGGGTCAAAGCGTGTTGCAGGGGTGCCGCGCACTTCGCTGATAGTCACCATGGAAAAGCCGTGCGCGTCCAGATGCGCACGAACCGCCTGCTCCAGATGTTCCCAGTCGGTACCCACCACGAAGCGCAACTGGCAGACCGCAGTCGCCTGCCCCGGGATCGCGTTCATGGGCTGAGCCGGATTCCCTGTCAGGAAAGAGAGCACTTCCAGGGTATTCCAGCCAAACAGTTTTTCTGCCGCCGACAATCCGGGCTCGCCCCAGTTCGGGTCGGTGATGGGATCGTTTTCGCCACGTGCCGGGGTGATATCCGCCAGGATGGCTTTCAGTTCAGGCGTTAAGGCCGGCGGTTTCAGCGCCGCAATCTGGATTTCGCCTTTACCATCCACCAGGCTCGCGATGGCGTTTGCCAGTTGCGTACCGGGGTTGCTCAGTAGCCCGCCCCAGTTGCCAGAGTGATAATCTTTGGCGCGCGCATTAATGGTCAGACGAAAGTTGGAACAGCCACGCGAACCGAGGAATAACGTCGGGCGCTCAGCACTCAGGCGCGGTCCATCAGAGGCGATAAACAGGTCTGCATTGATGCGTGTTTTAAGTTGTTCGCAGACGGCGGCCAGCCCCGGCGAACTCACCTCTTCGCCCATTTCGCACAGCCAGACGCAGTTAAACCCCAGCCGACCGTTACGCGCGTGATAAACCTGCTCCAGTGCGGCGAGGTTAACCGAATGTTGACCCTTGTTGTCAGCCGTACCGCGTCCGTACCAGTTGCCATCACGCTCGACCAGCGTCCACGGCGAAAGCCCTTCGGCCCAGCGCGCATCGTCACCGAAGACCACATCGCCATGTCCGTAGCACATCACGGTGGGCAGCATCGGGTCTTCTTCGCGGCTGGCGAGTAAAAATGGTCGGGCGGCATTGACCGGGTTAGCAATCACCTCAGTCGTAAAACCCAATTCCTGAAAAGCGGGAATGAATACGTCGTTGTAATAGCGTGTGAGCGCGTCATCTCTGTCATTACGCTGGCTTTCGCTGGGGATTGCCACCCGGCTGGCAAGGATGCTTTTAAAATGGCCGCTGTCGAACCACGCCAGCGCCTGGTCGACGATCTGTTGTGTTGTCATGTTGTTTGCCCTGTCTGTCCCCGTCAAATGTCGAGCTGCAGTTGCGTGGCTGCAACGCGAATTTTTCAGGGTTCATTTGCTGCCGATGGCGCAATGAGATGTTGTTGTCTTTTTGTTCTAAACCAGAACAGAGCCTTGCCACAATAATAATAATTGTAATTTGGCGTTGCTTTTTTGATAAGGGTACACTGCACAATCTCAGGGCATCGCAGAGGATTCATCTATGTTGAGCAATGAACTACGCTACTTTTTTGCGGTGGCCACCACCGGCTCTCTCAGCACCGCCAGCGAACAGCTTTACGTGGCGGGTTCCGCCATCAGCCGACAAATCCACAAGCTGGAGACCCGGCTGGGCGTCACGCTCTTTGAACGGCATTCGCGCGGTATGGTTTTAACCGATGCCGGGCAGATTCTGGCTAACCATGTGCGCAAAAACATGCGCGATATGGAATTTGCGATGGCCGAAATTCAGGGGCTGAAAGCGGTGCGCAAAGCCCTGGTACGTATTGCCTGTACCGAGGGCATGGCGTTTGACCTGTTGCCGGGGGTACTGGCGCGTTTTCGTCAGCAACATCCTGCGGTGAGTTTTGATTTGCAGGTCGGCACGGCGATGCAGGTGGCGGAGTGGATCCGGCGCAATGATTGTGATGTCGCGTTTCAGTTCAGCCTCGCGCCTGAACGGGACGTGGAAATTATTGCCGCCTGGCCCGCGCCGGTACTGTTGCTGTTGGCGGATGAGCATCCATTGGTGTCGCAGCCGGGTGTGGCGATGGAAGATTTGCACCACTATCCGCTGGTTCTCCCGGAGGCTGGCACCACGCTGCGCCAGCTTTTTGATCTCTCCTGTCGAATGGCGGGCACCTTTCTGGAACCGGCGTTCAGCAGCAATAATTTTGCCGCCCTGTACGGTTTTACCCGTCATACACCCGATGCCCTGACCGTGTGCAGCCATTTCAGCGTATTGTGGCGGGCAAAGCAGGATGGCATGACGCTTAAAACGATCAATAACTCGTCGCTAAGCCAGCGCACTTTGCAGATTCAGGTGCCGGGAAGCAAACACCGACCGACTGCGGTCAATGCTTTCCTCGAACTCACCGCCCGGGAGCTGGACAGAGAACATAAGCAGTGGATGGCGGAACTGAGCCAGGCTTAAGCGGCGAGATGCTGCTTAATCGCATCGAGAAACAGGCCGAGCGCCGCATGCTGATGATCGCGGGATTGATATAACCCATAAATGCCCAGCGGCTGCGGCTCCAGTTGCGGCAGTACGCTGACCAGTTGTCCGCTCTGAAGCCCGACGCGCGCCTCAATTTCCGGCACCAGCGCCAGCCCTACATCCGCCATCGCCATATCGCACAGCAAAGACGATATCCCGGCGCTGAAATTACCATTAACCGCAACGGCAACAGTACCCTTTTCCGGATCGCGAAACGTCCATGATTGTCCTGAAAAGCGGCTGTAATGCAGACAATTATGCTGAGTGAGATCGTCAAGGGTTTCAGGCTGCCCGGCTCTCGCAAGGTAGGCCGGGGAGGCACACAATACCGAACGGCATTCCCCCAGCGCGCGGGCAATCACCCCAGGTTCGGGGGAATTGGTTATCCGTATCGCAAGGTCGATGCGCTCACCCACCAGGCTGACCGGCTGATTATTGATATCCACTTCAATGCGCAGCGCCGGGTAGCGCGCCAGAAACGCCGGGATCACCGGCCCCAGCAGGTGGGTCGCCGTAAAGTGGGCGCAGGCAATACGCAGCGTGCCCGAAGGTGTCAGGCGCGTGGCGTCACCTTCAATGTCTTGCGACAGAGAAGCCAGTTGCCGCGTTTTCTCAAGGATTTTCTCACCGGCGGGGGTTAAGGTTAGCCGCCGCGTCGAGCGATGAATCAAGCGCGCCCCGGCCCATTTTTCCATTTCATCCAGATAGCGGCTGACCATCGGGCGTGAAATACCCAGCGAACGTGCCGCCGCGCTCAGGCTGCCCAGTTCGCAAATCCGGTTGTAGGTCATTGCCGCCATGATCCTGTCCATTGCCACTCCATTTGATCGTTTTACGAAACACAGCATGAATTGTTTCAGGAATAGTAGCAGAAGCTGCAATCCGTAGAATGGTGATCACTGACTTTCTGGAGAACTGCATGATGGGATTTCAACCCGGCCTTTACTGGATAATCGATCCGCTTTGCGGCTGGAGCTATGGCGCATTGCCCTTGCTCAACCGTGTGGCACAGGATTTTACGCAACAGCATATTTTACCGGGGGGATTATTCATCGGCACCCGGCGCAGAAAGCTCGACGCCGGGTGGCTCTCGCATGTTCATGAACATGATGCGCGTATCGCTGCTTTAACCGGCATGACTTTCGGCAGCGATTACCGCACGCAGTTGCTGGCGAACAGTGAGATGGTGCTGGATTCCCTCCCCGCCAGCCGTGGGCTTCTGGCTGCACAACGCTTTGCGACTCCCGGTAGCGACATCCAGTTTCTGAATACTGTACAGCGCGCCTGGTACGAACAGGGGCAGGACATTACCCGCGCCGATGTGGTCAATGAAGTACTGAGTCAATCCGTTGGGGCAGACATCATGCTGGGGCAAATTCCGGAAAATGAAGCGCTGGATGCCATTCAACATGGACGAATGCTGATGGCACAAACGGGCGGCCAGGGCTTCCCCACCGCGGTATTCATCAATAAAGACGGGCAGTACACGCTCTTACCTGTCTCGCGTTATTACGGGCAACCAGAGGCATTTTTCACACTGGTTAATCCCCTTCTCTCTTCACTCAGCCATTAAGGAATGTCATGAACGCAAAATCCGCCACCCTGTTACTGTCGCTGGCCGCCGCACCGGTATTTGCCGCACCACTGCAACTGGATGTGTATAACCCGCAGGAGAAAGGCATTTTCCCGGTCTCTTCAACGCTGGTCTCCGGGCCAAAAGAAGCCGTGCTGTTTGATGCGCAGTTCAGCGTTAAAGATGGCGAGGAACTGGTGAAGCTCATCAAAACGCGTGGCAAAACGCTAAAAGAGATTGTGATCACCTCTGGCGACCCGGATTTTTATTTTGGTCTCGAACCGCTGGTAAAAGCCTTCCCACAGGCAAAAGTGGTGGCGTCCAAAGCGGTAGTTGACCATATCAAGGCAACGAAAGAGGCCAAACTGGCTTTCTGGGGGCCACAGATGAAAGATGGCGCGCCAACGACACTTATCGTTCCGCAGGCAACCACCGCCACGCGTTTTACCGTCGACGGGGAAGCGCTGGAGCTGAAATACGTAGGTGATTATGCCGCCTATGTCTGGATCCCGGCGAACAAGGCCATTTTAGGCGGCACCGGTATTGCGTCAGGAATTCATGTCTGGACGGCAGATACCCAGACCCCGGCCATTCGCCAGGGATGGATGAACGTATTACGCGAAATGCAGGCACTGAAACCCCGACAGGTTATTCCGGGTCACTACCTGGGCGAACGCCCGGCAGGCGATGGAGCGATTACTTTTACCCATGATTATTTGAAAACATTCGAACAGACACTGAACCATCAGAAGGGCTCAGCGGCCGTGATCGAGGCGATGAAAGCAGCGTATCCAGGGCTTGCGGATGAGAGCTCGCTGGAGTTGAGCGCGAAGGTGAACACCGGCGAGATGAAGTGGTAACAACAAACACCCCGGCTGGCGCTGCGCTTAGCCGGGCTATGTTTTCGGACGGTAGCTACTGTGAACGTCTTCAACCTTGTTAGCCATGGCTGACTCGTTTTCCCGTATGACAACCACAGCGTCATCTTTGTGCCCCCCTGGCGCAGAGCGTGCAGCGAGGGGGTTGAGTCCCCGCTGAAATCGGTGAGACGAAGACCCGATGACAAGGGCAGACCGCCAGGGATGGCGGACTGAGGTTTGTCGAGACAGGCCGTCGAGTCAAACCGACCGCAGGCAGCGGGGCGGGAGGCGAACGCAGTGCGAAGCACCGATTTTTTGCGGGGCCGCGGGGATTGTAAAGGGGAACGCGGTGTTCCCCTTTACCCGTTCACGTGTCCGAAGGTGACATTTCGCCATGAACATACGGTGAACGGAACCCGCCTCCCGAGCCGCATTTTCCCCCTCACCCCACAGGGAGAGGGTCAATTCGTATTCCGGATCAGGCACTTATGCCGCCATCCGGGAGAAAACAGATGAGAGCCAAAGACCGACTCAGCGGGCAAAAAACCCGCCACTCACCTGCTCCGGTATGACCACGCCGCTGTCGAGCACCCAGCCGCTGATAAGTGCGGCGGGCGTGACGTCAAAAGCCGGGTTATAGACCTGGGCATTTTCCGGCGCCCACTGCACGGCGCCAAAGCTCCCGGCAACGCCCGTCACTTCACTCGCGGCGCGCTGCTCGATAGGAATCGCCTCGCCGTTCGGGCAGTTCGGATCCAGCGTGGTTTGCGGTGCCGCAACATAAAACGGAATGCCGTGGAATTTTGCCAGTACCGCCAGCGAGTAAGTGCCGATTTTATTCGCCACATCGCCGTTAGCGGCAATCCTGTCTGCCCCCACCCAAATCGCATCCACCTGCCCTTTGGCCATCAGGCTGGCGGCCATCGAGTCGGTAATTAACTGATAGGGCACCCCGAGTTCGCCTAACTCCCACGCCGTTAAACGCCCGCCCTGCAACAACGGACGCGTCTCATCCACCCAGACATTCGCCACCTTGCCCTGCTGATGGGCCAGCGCAATAACACCCAGCGCCGTACCGACGCCAGCGGTCGCCAGCCCCCCGGTGTTGCAATGCGTTAACAAGCGGCTGCCCGGTTTGACCAGCCTGCTGCCCGCCTGCGCGATGCTGTCGCACAAGGCTTTATCTTCTGCAATCAAGCGCAGCGCCTCTGCCACCAGCGCCGGAACGAAATCTTCGCGTGTCAGCGCCTGTTTCATTCGGTCGAGATTATTCATCAGGTTAACCGCCGTCGGGCGCGAGGCACGCAGGGTCTCCAGCGACTGGGCCAGCACGTCACGGTTCGCCCCCTTTTCCGCCAATAGCGCCAACAGCAGACTGGCGGAGAGGCCAATCAACGGCGCGCCGCGCACGCGTAACGCATGAATATGTTCCACCAGCAAAGCCACCGAATCCGCTGGCAGCCAGCGTTTTTCCTGCGGCAGCGCCTGCTGGTCAAGAATAAAGAGTTGATTATCAACAACCCGCAGGCTGGTGGTCTGTAATGTCTGCATAGCGTTAAATCCCTGTTGCGTTGTTGTATCGTATTGTGTCAGGATGAAATCCAGATGTATAGACGTCTGAATGGCTTTATTAGCATAAGAACATGAGGAACTGGCAATGTCGCAATACCGTACCTTCAACGCCCAGGATGCTGTGGCGTATGCACAACAATTTGGTGGTCTGGACACGCCGTCCGAACTGGTTGAAGCGCAGGAGGTCGGCGACGGTAACCTGAACCTGGTGTTTAAGATTTTTGATAGTCAGGGCGTAAGCCGCATTATCGTCAAACAGGCGCTGCCCTATGTGCGCTGCGTTGGGGAGTCCTGGCCGCTAACCCTTGATCGCGCACGTCTGGAAGCGCAAACGCTGGTCGAGCACTATAAACACGCCCCGCAGCACACGGTCAATATTCTGCATTACGACCCGGAACTGGCGGTGATGGTCATGGAAGATCTCTCTGACCATCGCATCTGGCGCAGCGAGCTGATTAAAAACGTTTACTACCCGCAGGCCGCACGCCAGTTAGGTGAATATCTGGCGCAAACGCTGTTCCATACCAGCGATTTTTACCTGCATCCGCATGTGAAAAAAGCCCAGGTCGCGCAGTTTATTAACCCGGAAATGTGCGAGATCACCGAAGACCTGTTCTTTAACGATCCCTATCAGGCCCATGAACGTAATAACTACCCGGCAGCCCTGGAGGCCGACGTCGATGCCCTGCGCCAGGACACACAGCTTAAGCTGGCGGTCGCCTCCCTCAAGCACAGCTTCTTCTCGCATGCTGAAGCGTTGTTGCACGGTGATATCCATAGCGGTTCGATTTTTGTTGCCAACGGCAGCCTGAAAGCGATTGACGCCGAGTTCGGCTATTTTGGTCCAATCGGCTTTGATATCGGTACGGCAATCGGGAATTTGCTGCTTAACTACTGCGGCCTGCCGGGCCATCTGGGCATTCGGGATGCGGCAGCGGCGCGTGAGCAGCGTCTGATAGATATTCAGGAACTCTGGTCAACCTTCGCCGAGCGTTTCCAGGCGCTGGCACGCGAGAAAACACAAGATGCCGCCCTGAGCGTACCGGGCTATGCGTCTGAGTTTCTCAAAAAAGTGTGGACGGACGCGGTCGGCTTCTGCGGTACCGAGCTGATTCGCCGCAGCGTGGGCCTCTCGCATGTCGCGGATATCGACACCATCGCCGATGAAGAGATGCGCCACGAATGCCTGCGCCATGCTATTGCGCTCGGCAAGGTGCTGATTGTGATCGCCCCGCGCATTGACAGCGTGGATGAACTGATTGCCCGGGTGCGTCAGTATAGTTGAGTGCGCGCTGGTGCCCTCACCCCGACCCTCTCCCACAGGGAGAGGGAGAAAAGTGGGTGCAGATCGATCCCCTCTCCCTCAGGGAGAGGGTTGTGTCACCCCAGGTACTCAATCACCGACAAACCGCCGTTGTAATCCGTGCTGTAAATCACCCCCTGCGCATCCACAAACACATCACAGGACTGAATCACCTGCGGGCGGCCCGGACGCGTATCCATCATTTTCGCCGGAGCGGCAGGCACCAGCGCCCCGGTTTCCACCGGACGATAGGGATTGGAAATATCATAGGCACGCACACCGGCGTTCTGATAAGTGGCAAAAATCAGCGTCGAACTGATAAAGCTCCCCGGACGGTTTTCGTGCAGGTTATGCGGCCCGAAATGCGCCCCTTTCGCCACATAGTCAATCTCATCCGGCTGCGGGAAAGTGGAGATACTGACCGGGTTTGACGGTTCGCGAATATCAAACAGCCAAATCAGCTTCTCACCGTCTTCCTGGTTATCCAGCACCGCTTCATCGAGCACCACCAGCAGATCACGATCCGGCAACGGCAGCGCGGTATGGGTGCCACCGCCAAACGGTGGGCTCCAGTTGCGGTGACTAATGAGCGTCGGTTGAGTGCGGTCTTTCACATCCAACAGCGTCAGGCCGCCGTCGCGCCAGCTCCCGTAGGCGGTATCGCCCGCGATAATCGCATGGTGCAGCGCATAGCGTTTCCCCGCCTCCCAGTCCGGCGTTTCGCCAGCCGCCTGGTTCATCCCCGGTAGCCACCAGCGCCCCGCCACTTCCGGTTTGCGCGGATCGGCCAGGTCGATAGTCAGGAAAATATAATCGGTAAAGCCATCAATCAACGCAGAAACATAGGCCCAGCGTCCGCCTACGTACCAGATGCGGTGAATACCGATGCCGCTAAGTGACAGAAAGCTGATTTCACGCGGTTTATCCGGCGTGGAGATATCAAAAATGCGCAGCCCGGCGCTCCAGCCTTTGTCCTGTACGTCACTGACCGTCTCACCCACCGAGCGAGTGTAATAGACTTTTTCATCGGCAAAGCGGGCGTCAGCAAAGAGGTCGCGGGCGTTGATCACCAGCAGAAGATCGTCATGCGCCTGCAAGTGCACGTTCCAGGTACCGGGAGGGGCCGGAACATAGCCAGCAGGGCTGGGATTTTTGGGGTCGCGCACGTCGACGATGGAGAAGCCCTGAGAGACCATGTGGCCGATGTAGGCATAGCCGCGATGCACCATCAGTTGTACGCCGTCCGGGCGTCCACCCTGGTCGCTATGACCAATCAGCCGCATATTACGGCTGTATTCCGGGCGTGGGAGTTCAGTTGCCATTGTTGTTCCTTTTAAGCCGGGGTGCGGCCTGTTGCCCTCACCCCAACCCTCTCCCACGGGAGAGGGAGAAAAGCAAACCGCCTTCCCCCTGAGTACTGGGAGAAGAGCAGGCCGCCCTCCCGGTGAGGGAGGGGGAAAGCATCCGTTACTTCGCTTTTGCTTCCAGGGTAGCGAACCACGGCGCGATAAAGTCTTCGGTCTGGCCCCAGCCTGGGATGATTTTCGCCAGTGATGCCACGTTCACCGCCCCCGACTGCGCCGCCAGCAGCGCCTGTGGAATGGCGGCGGCTTTAAAGTCGTAGGTCGCAGGGGTCTGTTCGCCGGCAATCTTGTTGGCAACCAGACGCACGTTAGTGGCACCAATCAGCTTCGGATCCACCGCCACGCTCACTTTCCACGGGCTGTTGGACTCGCGCATCAGTTGCAGATCCTGGTTCGACACGTCGATACTGTAGAGCTTGATCTCGGTGCGGCCGTTCTCTTTCAGCGCCTTGTAAGCTCCCTGGCTAAAGGCATCCCAGGTACCCCAGATAGCATCAATCTGCCCTTTCGGGTATTTCGCCAGCACCGCGCCCACTTTGTTGGCGGTGTCGCCCTGTACGTCGGAAGAGACCGCGCCAATAGATTCCAGCTCTTTAATGCCCGGATACTCTTTCAGTAGCTCAGCATAAGCCGCCTGGCGACGCTCCATTGGCGGGAAACCGGCGACCCACAGCTTGATGATGTTGGCTTTGCCGTTGAAATCTTTAGCCAGCGCGCCAAAGGAAAGTTTGGTCAGGGAGGCATCGTCCTGCTGGGTAACGGTCACGCCAGGGATTTCACCGTTCACTGCGGTATCGAACACCGAGACTTTGATCCCGGCATCGACCGCTTTTTTAATCAGCGCAGTGGAGTACGGATCACGGCCCTGCGAGAGGATGATGCCATCATATTTCTGGGTGATGGCCTGGTTCACAAAGTCCTGGAACTTAGCGTCATCGCCGTTGCTCAGGAAGGTGCTGATTTTAAACCCGAGTTTTTTGCCTTCCTGCAACGCGCCGGACACAAACTGGGTGGTGTTGTCATCGGAACCGAGGTTACGGATGAGCGCGATGCGAATCGGGCCGCTATGGTTAGCAATGGCGTCCGGAACCGGGGCAGGCGTCGCCGCATAACCCGGCAGCGCGCTCAGTAATCCCAGCGTCAGTAAAGAGAGTGCTATCTTTTTCATCTGTTATCCCCTGAATAATTAACGACGCTGGAAGTAAGTCAATGCAAGGGCACCGGCCAGCACCAGTCCCTTAATAATGTCCATGGCGTAATACGGAACGGAGAGCATCACCAGTCCGTTAGAGAGCACGCCGAGAATCACTGCCCCCACCAGCGTGCCGAGCGCATTCGGCTTGCCGGAACCGGCCAGCGAAAAGCCAATCCACGCCGCCGCAACCGCATCCATCAGGTAGCCGCCACCGGCGTTCACCTGCGAAGAACCAATGCGCGAAGCCAGCAGAATGCCGCCTAAGCCCGCCAGCAGTGAGGCAATCACATAGGCCGCCACTTTGTAACGGGTGGTGCGAATACCGGATAAACGCGCCGCTTCCGGGTTACCGCCAATGGCATACATACGGCGCCCGTGGGTAGTCAGCGACAGGCCAAGCTGCGCCACAATGGTCACCGCCAGCATGATGATGACAATGGTCGGCACCTGGCCGAGCAAACCAAACGCCGCCGGGATCGTTCCTTCTGCCATGTCGCCACTCGGTAGCACCATGTTTTCGGTGATCGAACCGCCATAGCTGTAGGTCATCGCCACGCCCTGAATCACAAACAGGCTGCCGAGCGTCGCCAGCATGTCGGGAATACGCAGCACCACAATTAAAAACGCGTTAAACAGCCCCACCAGCGTACAGAGCGCCAGCGTCACCAGAATGGCTTCGGTGGTACCAAAGCCATGCCAGACGAAGAGTGAAATCACCAGCGCGTTTGCCAGTGAAGCGGTTGAACCGACGGACAGATCGAAACCGCCGATAGTCAGCGAAATGGAGACCCCCACCCCAATTACCGTGACGATGGCGATGGAGCGTAAGATGTTGATGATGTTGAACGGGTCGAGGAAGTTATCCGATGCCAGACCGAAGATGACGACCAGCGCGACCACCGTCAGCAGCATGCCCCATTTATAAAGAAAATCGAAAAACTGCTGACGGGATGACACCGCAGCCTTAACTGAAAGGGCTTTGCTCACGCTGCCGTTCCTCCGGTGGAAAAATAAAGTAAAGTCTCTTCGCGGGCCTCCTCGCCCTTCACTTCTGCGACAATGCGCCCATCCCAGAGCACACATATGCGGTCGCACAGGCCCACCAGTTCGGAAAACTCCCCGGAGGCATAAATCACGCCTTTTCCTTCCCGTGCCAGCCCGTCAATCAACTGGAACAGGTCGGTTTTGGCTTTCACGTCGACCCCTTTGGTCGGTTCGTCAAAAATCACCACGTTGGCGTTGCCGCGCAGCCATTTGCCAATCGCCACTTTTTGCTGGTTACCGCCGGACAGGCGACGCAAGGTCTGCCCAGGCCCGGTGGTGCGCACGCCGACGCGGGCTATCACTTCTTGCGCCCAACGCCAGGACTTACGATGGCCGAACAGGCTCCAGCGGGAAAAAGAGTTGTCCGCGCTCACCGAAAGGTTCATGGCAATAGGTTCTTCAATGAAGATGCCCTCTTTGCGCCGCTCTTCCGGCACCAGCGCCAGACCGCGTAATACGGAATCCGCCGGGTCGCGTGGTCGCCACGGCTGACTGTTAAGCTCGCCGCGCGTGACTTTACTTTTGCTCGCACCAAACAGCGCCTTGCACAGCTCGGTTTTACCCGCACCAGCCAGCCCGGCAATGCCCAGAATCTCCCCTTTGCGCAGGCGCAAAGAGATGTCTTTTAGCAGTTTCTCGTCATGCAGGCCGTCAATACTCAAGAGCACTTCATCGCTGTGCGGCGGGCGCTTAGGCGGGTAGATATCACTCAGTTCATGGCCGAGCATCTTCTCGACGATTTGCTCGCCGCTCAGTTCCGCCATCGGGCCAGACTCAATCAGCTTGCCGTCACGCAGCACGGTCAGGGTGTCGCAAATCGCTTTCAGTTCATGGATGCGGTGGGAGATAAACACCACGCCGATGCCCTGCTGTTGCAGACGTCGCACCACGGTGAACAGGCGCTCGCTCTCGTGTTGATCGAGAGGGGCGGTGGGTTCATCCAGAATCAAAAAGCGGCAATGATGAGACAACGCGCGCGCCAGCAGGATTTGCTGCTTCTCCGCCAGGGTGCAGGTATCGATAGAGCGACGCACATCCAGCGATACATCCAGTTGTGCCAGGGCTTCCTGTGCGAGTTTACGCACTTCGCCCCAGTGCCAGGCGTGCCCCGGTTCCGCCAGTCTGTCGAGCATGATGTTTTCAGCAATCGACAGGCCGGGGATCAGCGCCACGTCCACTTCCTGCTGCACCAGATGAATACCAAGCTGTTTCGCGTCACGCGGGGTGCGAATAGAAACCGGCTGGTTATTGATGGCGATCTCGCCCTCGTAGTGGTCATGCGTGCCACACAGCACCGCCATCAGGGTCGATTTTCCTGCACCGTTCGCGCCCGTGAGTGCATGAACGGAACCGCCGCGCAGGGTGAAATCAACATGCGACAATGCGCTGAACCCGCCAAACGCGAGGCTGATAGTGCGCATTTCGAGGTGGTTAGTGCTCATCCGACGCGAGTTCCTGATAAATAAGTTTATTTGACGAATTTTTCATACGCCGCCTTGACTGGCAACGACAGAAAAGGCATAAGATAAAGCAAAATAATATTAGCCATCCGGATGTCCAGACATAACATCAGGTTAGCGATAGTACACAAGGACACAACAAATGAGCAACACCAATATTCGCGTCGTCACCGGCCCGGCTAACTATTTCTCACACGCGGGAAGTCTCGCGCATCTCCATGATTTTTATACGGCTGAGCAACTTTCCCGTGCGGTGTGGATTTACGGCGAACGCGCCATTGAAGGGGCGCGTCCGTTCCTGCCAGAGGGCTTTAACGCACCGGGCGCGAAGCATCTGTTGTTCAAAGGCCATTGCAGCGAGCATGACGTGGCGGAGCTGGCGCAATTGTCCGGTGACGATCGCGCGGTCGTGATAGGCGTAGGCGGCGGCGCCCTGCTGGATACAGCCAAAGCGGTGGCGCGTCGTTTAGGTTTGCCCGTGGTGGCAATTCCGACCATTGCGGCAACTTGTGCTGCCTGGACGCCGCTCTCCGTCTGGTATAACGACGCCGGTCAGGCGCTACAGTTCGAGATTTTCGATGACGCCAATTTTCTGGTACTGGTCGAACCGCAGATCATTCTTCGTGCCCCTGCGGAATATCTGCTGGCGGGGATCGGCGATACGCTCGCGAAATGGTATGAAGCGGTGGTGCTGGCACCTGCGCCGGAAAAGCTGCCGCTGACGGTACGTCTGGGGATTAATAACGCGCTGGCGATTCGCGATGTGCTACTCGCCAGTAGCGAAGAAGCGCTGGCGGATCAGGCGCGTGGCGACGTGACGCAGGCGTTTCGTGACGTGGTGGATGCGATTATCGCCGGTGGCGGTATGGTGGGCGGTCTCGGCGAGCGCTATACCCGTGTTGCCGCAGCGCACGCCGTTCACAACGGTCTGACAGTATTGCCACAAACAGAGAAATTCCTGCACGGCACCAAAGTAGCCTACGGTATTCTGGTGCAAAGCGCCCTGCTCGGTCAGGATGATGTGCTGGCGCAGCTCGTGAACGCCTATAAGCGTTTTAACCTGCCCACCACGCTGGCGGCCCTGGAGGTGGACATCAACAATCATGACGAGCTGGAGCGGGTGATTGCCCATACCCTGCGCCCGGTCGAATCCATTCACTATCTGCCGGGCGATCTCACTCCCGCCACGCTGCGCGCAGCGTTTGAAAAAGTCGAACATTTTACCCGCTGATTCAGGCAGGCCATAAAGCCATGGCCGAGCGGGCAATGCTCAGTAAGATTTCACGGCTCGCGCCATCGCGGGCCTGAATCGACATCCCCTGCTGAATACTGACATAGAGGCGCGTCAGCGCCTCGACATCCACCGAACCGGGCAAATCACCCTGTTTTTGCGCCTGCTCCAGCCGCGTTTTTAACAGGGAAAAACCCGCAGCTCGCATGCGACGCACCAGGTCGCCCAGCCTGTCATTACCTTCGCTGCCTACCGCCGAGAGTGTGACCATACAACCGTGCGGCATATCGGTCTGCGTCAGCATGTCGGCAGAACGCTCCAGCCACAGCCACACCGCCTGACGCGGCGACGGTTCGCTGGTCATATGCCCCCAGATAACCGGCGCAACGGACTGCTCGTAGTGCAGCAATACCTCTTCATATAAATCCTCTTTACTGCCAAACGCCGCATACAGACTGGGAGATTTAATACCCATCGCCTCATATAAATCGTTCATGGACGTGGCGGTATAGCCCTTCTGCCAGAAGATTTTCATCGCCTGGTTCAGCGCTTCTGTACGGTCAAACTCGCGTGGTCTTCCACGGCTCATGGTGGCCTCCAACATTTTGTGCTGATCGATATATTAATACCATTGACGGCCACAAGGAAGTGCGTTTACTGTAATTATGTATCGATCAACACATAATTAATTCAGGAGTCACCATGTCATCTTCACTTTCCGGTAAACGCGCGCTGGTTACAGGCGCAAGTCGTGGTTTAGGTAAAGCCATCGCCCTGTCATTAGCCCGCGCAGGGGCAGATGTGGCGATAACGTTTGAAAAGTCAGTCGAAAAAGCACAGGCCGTGGCCGATGACATTCGCGCGCTCGGGCGCAACGGGGTCGCCATTCAGGCCGACAGCGCAAGTCCGCAGGCCATTCGTGCAGCGGTCGCTCAGTCGGTTGAGAAACTGGGCGGGTTGGATATTCTGGTGAATAACGCGGGGATAGCGCGCGGCGGGCCGCTGGAAGCGATGTCCGATGAAGATATTGATGCGTTAATCAATGTGAATATTCGCGGCGTGGTCATTGCTACCCAGGCGGCGATTGCTCATCTGCCGGACGGCGGGCGCATTATCAACATCGGCAGTTGCCTCGCCAACCACGTCCCGCTGCAAGGAATTGCCGTTTACTCGATGACCAAATCCGCTCTCAACTCGTTAACCCGTGGGCTGGCGCGCGATCTTGGTCCGCGTGGCATTACCGTCAATCTGGTGCACCCTGGCCCCACTGACAGCGACATGAACCCGGCAGATGGCTAAGGCGCTGAAACCCAGCGTCAGTTGATTGCGCTTGGACATTACGGTAAAGCAGAAGATATCGCCGATGCGGTAACTTTCCTGGCAAGCCCGGCGGCAAAACACATCACCGGAACCGGGATTGATGTGGACGGCGGCCTCAACGCCTGAGGATCAGGCCGACCTCTGCCACCCGGCAGAGGTAACGCAATATCAAAAGCGGCCCGTGAAGAACGGGCCGGTGTTTATGACAGTAAGCAGGAACAGGGGGAGGGTTAACAGCACTTCGCCCCGCCTTTGCCACCGTAACGTGCCTCTTGCCGCTCGCGGAAGAACTCTTCATAGGTCATCGGCGTCTGATCGGGATGGGTGATACGCATATGCTCAACGTAGTTGTCATAGTCCGGGACGCCAATCATCATTTTGGCGGCCTGGCCTAAGTATTTGCCTGCTTTAGATAAAGTGTCAAACATACTGCCTCACGTTTTCCCCTCACCCCGCCCCTCTCCCCTGAGGGGAGAGGGAGGATAAGTGCATCAACCGGTAAGCCTCGCAGCCTCCCGGTAAAGGTTAATCAATGTGCGCTTTTTGCCTGAGTCACAATCTCATCAAGATTTTCCGGCATGGGCTCATACGGACGCTCTTGTGACGTTGGCTTGTCGATTTTCAGCGACGCCAGCGCCGTTTTCACCGAGTAGAACGCCAGCACCACAACCACCACCATAAAGAAAATGGTCAGCCCGGCATCCAGACGGTTGTTAAACACCAACTGGGAAAGCTGTGACTGGGTGTACTGTGCCGGAATAGTACCACTGTCGATCATCGCCTGGAACTTATTAGCAATCGCCAGGAAGCCGACTTTACTGTCCGGGCTGAACGCTTTCTGCCAGCCGGCGGTGAGGGTACAAATCAGCAGCCAGGCCGTGGGCAACAGGGCCACCCATGCGTAACGCTGACGTTTCATCTTGAACAGTACAACCGCGCAGAGCATCAACGCCATGCCCGCCAGCATCTGGTTAGCAATACCGAACAGCGGCCAAAGTGTGTTGATGCCGCCCAACGGATCGACCACCCCCTGATGGAGGAAGTAACCCCAGGCCAGTACGCAGAGCGCGGTTGCAATCAGGTTTGCCGGTAGCGAGTCGGTGCGTTTCAGGTTCGGTGAAATCACCCCCAGCAAGTCCTGTAGCATAAAGCGTGCGGCACGGGTACCGGCATCCACCGCCGTCAGAATAAACAGCGCTTCAAACAGAATCGCGAAGTGATACCAGAACGACACATCCATCATGCCGCCCAGCGCGCCGTGCAGGATATAGGCCATCCCCACCGCCAGCGTTGGCGCACCGCCCGCACGGGAGATAATCGACTGCTCGCCCACCTCCGTGGCAATCTGTTTCAGCGTGTCCGGGGTAATGCTAAAGCCCCAGCCGCTGACCACCTGCGCGGCAGAGGCCACCACATCGGTCGTCCCGGCAGGTGCCAGTACCGCCATCGGGCTGTTCATCGCAAAGTAGACGCCCGGGTCGATGATACAGGCCGACACCAGCGCCATAATGGCCACGAACGACTCCATCAGCATGCCGCCGTAACCGATAAAGCAGGCCTGCCCTTCGTTCGCCAACATTTTCGGCGTGGTGCCAGAGGAGATCAGCGCATGGAAGCCCGACACCGCGCCGCACGCGATGGTGATAAACAGGAACGGGAACAGGTTGCCGGTCCAGACCGGGCCGGTGCCATCAACGAATTTCGTCAGTGCAGGCATGGTCAGGGTCGGGCGCATGATCAGAATACCGATCGCCAGGCCGATGATGGTACCAATTTTCAGGAAGGTAGAAAGGTAATCACGCGGTGCCAGCAGCAGCCAGACCGGCAGTACGGCGGCCACAAAGCCGTAGCCCACCAGCATCCAGGTCAACTGTACCCCGGTGAAATCAAAGAACGGGGCCCAGGTCGGGCTTTCCGCCACCCATCCGCCGGAGATAATCGCGAAAATCAGGAAAAACAGGCCAATGACGGAGACTTCACCAATGCGTCCAGGGCGCAGGTAGCGGATGTAGATCCCCATGAAAATCGCCAGTGGAATGGTAAAGGCAACGGTGTAGGTCCCCCACGGACTGTGGGTCAGTGCTTTCACCACGATCATCGCCAGCACCGCCAGGATGATCACCATGATCATAAAGGTCGCCACCAGTGCGATAACCCCAGCCGTTGGCCCCATCTCCTCTTTGACCAACTCACCCAATGAACGTCCATCACGGCGAGTCGAGACGAACAGCACCATAAAGTCCTGTACCGCCCCGGCAAGCACCACCCCGGCGAGGATCCAGATCATCCCCGGCAGATAGCCCATCTGGGCTGCCAGCACCGGCCCCACCAGCGGCCCTGCCCCGGCGATTGCCGCAAAGTGATGACCAAACAGCACTTTTTTATCCGTCGGGACATAATCGAGCCCGTCGTTGTATTTCACGGCGGGCGTTATGCGACCCGGATCGACGGCCAGCACGTTTTTGGCGATATATAAACCATAAAAACGATAGGCAATCAGATAGATACAAACTGCGGCAACGACTATCCACAAGGCGTTGATCTGCTCACCGCGATTAAGCGCGATGTAGCCAAGAGCAAACGCTCCAACAACGGAGAGCAATGCCCAAATAAGGTATTTCCCTGAGTTATTCATAGCGATTATCCGTGTGCGTAAAAGGAGATGTTACATTTTGTTTCTAGAACACTTTGCGTGTTTTAACAACATTGAAACATTGGAATTTCGCTATCAATCCGGGCATTTACTTCAGTGTGCTACAGGGATCACTTATAGGGCGTATTTGAATGAGTATGGGGGGAGAAGAATGAGAGGAGGAAGCGGGTTTGGATTTGGGAGAAGGGTGCGGCCTGTTCCCCTCACCCCGGCCCTCTCCCCAAAGGGGCGAGGGAGAAAACCTGCTCCAGTCCACTTCAGGCCATGATTAGGACAAGGGGCAATCTCGCTACCCAATCACCGCGGTGCTTAAACGGCAGGTGCAGCAGCGCCGTCCCTGCTCATCAAACACCACAATCTCCCAGCTTTGATTTTGACGGCCCAGATGCAGCGGCTGGCAGACGGCACGTACTTTACCCTGCGACACCGCCCGGTGATGAGTGGCGTTAAGCTCCGTCCCCACCACACACTGACCATCGACAGTCATCATATAGCCGGCCATCGACCCCAGCGTTTCCGCCAGCGCGGCGGAAGCCCCACCGTGCAGCAAACCAAAAGGTTGATATGTGCGGGCATCCACCGGCATTTCGGCCTCCAGCACATCATCACCCTGGCGGGTATAGACAATCCCTAAATGGCCGACCAGCGTGCGGACACTTGTGGCATTGAGTTCATCAAGCGTTAAACGGCGCTTCCAGATCATTTATGCCCCCAGCGTTGAGCCGCCATCCACCACGATATCCTGTAACGTGATGTGGCTGGCATAGTCAGACGCCAGAAACAGAATGGTACTGGCGACTTCTTCCGGGCGGGCAATCTTCCCCAGCGGGATACCCAGCTTGAACTGTTCGCCAAAACCGGCGATACGCTTCTGTTCCGCATCGCTGCTGGTCCACAAAGTGCGCTGCATATCGGTATCGGTAGAGCCAGGTGACACCAGATTCGCCCGCACGCCGCTGGCGGCCAGCTCCAGCCCCACCGTCAGCGCCAGACTTTTCAGCGCCGCTTTCGACGCGCCGTAAGCGCTCATGCCAATGCGCGGTGTGTGCGCGGCATCGGAGGCCACGGTGACAATCGCCCCGCCCCGCTGCTGGCGAAACTGCGCCATGGTCGCCTGAAACAGGTTAAACGCCCCGCCAACGTTGACGGCAAAAGTCTGCTGCCACGCCTCCTGCGAAAGCGCATCCGTTGCCCCCATACGCAAAATGCCCGCCGCGTTGACCAGCACATCCAGCCGCGCATTCCGCGTCAACACACGAGAGCAGACCCGCGAGACCTGTTCTGCATCGGCAATGTCCAGTATCTCGGTGGTAAAAGGGTAGTGTTCACCGTCAAAAGCCCGGTCAAACCCCGTTACCTGCGCGCCCGCGTCAGTAAACGCCAGCGCCGTGGCGTAACCGATGCCTTTTCCGGCTCCGGTCACCCAGACGGTCTTCCCTGAAAAGTCCATCAGTTGACCTCGCGGGAGAGCAGCGCCCACCAGGCATCGATGGTCGGGTTTTTCGCCAGCATCACAAAATCGATATCGCCATGCACTTTACGCCAGCGCGCCGCCAGCGCCATCATGCGTACGGAATCCAGCCCGTAATCAATCAGATTTTCATCATCGTAAGGCTCGTCAGATTCATCCAGCAGCGGCAGGATCAATGCGCGCAGCGCCGCTTTGCTGGCGGGCACCGGAAGTAACGCCTCGGTCATCACCACACGCCCGGAGCGGCCCGCCACGTATTTCAGCGACATCATATGCTCTTCGCGGCTGAAATCCGCCAGCGCATCGGCCACCATAAAGGGCTTGATATCGCGCATAAAGGCATCGGTGGCAGTCGTCATACAACCGATATGGGCGTACACGCCCGTTATGATGAGCTGATTACGCCCGGTCTCTTTCAGCATCTGCTCCAGCGGCGAACGGTGAAAGGCGCTGTAACGCCACTTCACCAGCACCGTATCGGCTTCGTCCGGGGCAAGCGCCGCCACAATCCGTTGCTGCTCTGGCGAGCGGGTCAACCCCGGCCCCCACATATCGTTGAGCAGCGCGCGATCGTCATCACTCTGCTCTTTTGGCTGAGCGGTGTAATAAACCGGGATATTGTGCTGCTTACAGAACTGGCGCAGCGCGGCGATATTGGCAACCACCTTTTCCATCATCGGGCAGGTATCGCCCCAGAAATTGAGGAAATACTCCTGCATATCATGAATCAGCAAGGCGGCGCGGTCAGGTTCAAAGGCCCACTGCACTTTGTTATCCGGGATATCATTCGCGGTCGGCAGTGCGTAGCCGGTCAGTTTGGGAATGGCCATCTTTTCTCCTCGTTACGCCTGGGCGCGTTCTGCCAGCGTCTGGCGTAATTGTTTCTTATCCACTTTGCCTACCGGGGTCAGCGGCAGCGCCGCCAGGCATTCAACGCGGTCCGGTAGCTTGAAATCCGCCACACCCTGTTCACGCAGGAAACGACGAATCTCCACCGCCCGTACCGGATGTTTGACCACCAGATACGCACAGCTCTTTTCCCCCAGCAGGCTGTCTTCCATGCTGACCAGCGCGGCATGGATCACCGCCTCGTGGCGCAGCAGTAAATTTTCAATCTCTTCGGCGGCGATCTTCTCACCACCCCGGTTGATCTGATCTTTTTCGCGCCCCTGCACGGTGATGTAACCCGCGTCATCAATAGAAATCAGGTCGCCGGAGCAGTAGAAGCCATTGGCATCAAAGGCGCTGGCATTATGTTCCGGGCTATTGAAGTAGCCCCGAAAGGTATACGGCCCGCGCGTCATCAGGCGCCCCACTTCACCACGCGGCAGCGGATGACCGTTTTCATCGGCCACCCAGACTTCATCGTCCGGGCACATCGGGCGGCCCTGGGTGTTGAAGATGCGCTCCGGGGTGTCGTCCAGCGCGGTGTAATTCACCAACCCTTCCGCCATGCCGAAAACCTGCTGTAACTGGCAACCCATCTCCTCGGGAATGCGTGCCGCCAGCGTGGCAGACAGACGCGCCCCCCCCACCTGTAGCAGCCTGAGCGAAGCCAGTTGCCCCTTGTCGGCCCCTTCGGCAATCGCCTGTAACCACAGGCTGACCGCAGGCGGTACCAGCGACGTAACGTTGACGCGGTGTTTTTCGATGAGCGGGAAGCAGAGCGTGGCGCTGGGATCATTCGCCAGCACTACGCAGCCGCCCGCCAGCAACACCCCCAGCGAGCCTGGGGAGCTCAACGCATAGTTGTGAGCGGCGGGCAGTGCGTTGAGGTAACGGGTATCTGCCGTAATCCCGCAGATTTCGTTGCTACGGCGGATGCTGTAGTAATAGTCATTATGGGTACGTGGGATCAGCTTCGGCGTGCCGGTACTGCCGCCAGAAAGCTGGAAGAAGGCCACTTCATCGGCCAGCGTCGGCGTGGCGATAAAGGTATCTGCCGGGCACTCAATCGCCGCCGTCAGCGATTTCTCACCGCTGTCATTAAGAAATAGCGACACGCGCACCGACGCATGTTCGGCGGTGAAATCCTGCCAGAACTGATCGGTCGCGAAGAGCGCATGCGCACGGTCGGCAATCAGCAATGCCGGTTTGATCTGCACGGCATAGGCGTTAAGCTCCGTGCGTTGGTGGCTGAACAGCGCATTCACCGGGGCAACGCCGATTTTGAGCAGCGCAAAGAAGGTAATGTAAAACTCAGCCACATTGCCAAGCTGTACCAGCGCCGTTTCACCGCGCTGAATACCCTGCGCCTGTAACGCGCTTGCCAGATTGTCAGAAGCCTGATGAAGCTGCCGGTAGCTAAAACTGCGCTCACCCTCTATCACGGCCACCGCGTCACTTTGCGCATGACGGGTCAGTATGTCGGTCATCGGCACATCCAGCCAGTAACCTTTTTCACGGTAGCGCGTGGCGAATTCATCCGGCCAGGGGGTAAAGGGAATGGTCATCATCGCTCCTTAATGCAGGCCAAAAACGTTCAGCATGGTGGACAACTTGACGCCGGTTTCGCGCCACTCCGCCGCCGGTGACGACGCAGGGACAATGCCCGCACCGGCAAATAACCGAACGCGGTTTTCGTGAATACGCGCGCAGCGGATAGTCACGACCCACTCGCCGTTACCTTCGGCGTCGCACCAACCGACAATGCCGCCAAACAGTTCGCGCTCAAAGGGTTCTAACCCGGCAATCAGCGTTTTCGCCACCTGATGCGGAAAACCGCTCAGTGCAGGCGTGGGATGTAACAAACAGGCGAGCGTCAGGGCGTTTTCACCCGGTAGCGCGGTTCCCTCAATCGGCGTCGCCAGATGCCATAGCGTCGGGGTGGTAACCAGTTGCGGGGAATCCGGCAGACTCAAAGCGCGGCTGCGTGGCGCCAGTAAGGCTTTCATCGCCTGAGTGACCAGTTCATGTTCATGACGGTCTTTTTCCGAGGCCAGTAGTCTGTTGCCCGCTTCGCGATCCAGCATGTCATCCGGTTGACGCCGCGCCGACCCGGCCAGCGGCAGAGAGCTAAATTGGTCACCCTCTTTACGCAGCAACAGTTCCGGGCTTGCGCCCAGTAACACATCTCCTTGCGCCAGCGGAACATGGAAGTTAAAGCTCGCCGGGTTTTGGGCTATCAGGCGCTCCAGCAGGATGCCGCTGTCGAGGTGCGCATCGGTGGCAATATCAATCAGCCGCGAGAGGACTATTTTGTCCACCTCCGGTGTGGCGGTCAGCGCGGCCCCACGGGCAACCATATCCATAAAGACATCCTGCGGCGGGATTTCCGTACGTCTGGTGACGTCAGGCATGTCGTGCCCGGAGAAATAGCGGGAGGAGCGCTGCTTAGACGGGCGCGAAAAGGTCTGCCAGGAAGCGGGAATAAACAGTTCAGACGGCTGGGTAGTATCAAAAGGGATGGCCCCCACAACCACCGGATTGGCAATGCCCCGCGTTTTGGCATCGGCAAAAGCCTGCGTCAGTTTCTGTTGAAACGCGCTGTCCGGGCTATCCCCTTCCACCGCCGGTTCACTGATACGGGCAAAACAACCCGATGTCATAAAACTGCGAAACGGCGACATAAAGAAGAACTGGTCCGACGCCAGGGTTTTTGCAGCCTGTTGTACATCCTCAGCCAGTGACGTATCCATATCATCCTCCAAAAATGATAAATATATTACGAATGATTATCATTTGAATTTTGATTCGGTAAGCTAAAGGTAATGACCCGACATGTCAACTGGTGCGCCCAACTCCCTTGCGACTAACACTTGCATCCATCGCGCGCAATGATGAAAATGAGAAGCATTAACCTCAACAAAAACAGGATGTGACTTCGTGAGACTCCCTTTCTCTTGCCGTAAGGCCCTTATCATGTTGGGTATTTTTGTTTTCGGACTTTCCGCAGCGACCGCCGCCGACTGGCCGCGTCAGGTTACGGATAGCAAAGGCAGCCATACACTCGACCACAAACCTCTGCGTATTGTCTCCACCAGCGTGACGCTAACGGGTTCTCTGCTGGCTATCGATGCCCCGGTTATCGCCAGCGGCGCTACAACACCGAACAACCGATTCGCCGACGATCAGGGCTTTTTACGCCAGTGGGGCGAAGTGGCGAAATCGCGTAACGTCGCGCGTATTTATATTGGCGAGCCGAATGCCGAAGCCGTTGCCGCCCAGATGCCGGATCTGATTCTGATCAGCGCCACCGGCGGTGACTCTGCGTTATCGCTTTACGATCAGCTCTCGACCATTGCGCCGACCCTGGTCATCAATTACGACGATAAAAGCTGGCAGACCCTGCTTAGCCAACTGGGTGAAATCACCGGCCAGGAAAAACAGGCCGCTGCCCGTATTGCTGAGTTCGATAAGCAAATGGCCGATGTTAAAGCGCGCATAAAATTGCCGCCGCAGCCGGTTAATGCGCTGGTTTATACGCCGGCGGCGCACAGTGCGAATCTGTGGACCACGGAGTCCGCCCAGGGCAAGCTACTGCAACAACTGGGTTTTGCGCTCGCACCGCTGCCGGAAGGATTGCAGACATTGCAAAGCCAGGGTAAACGTCATGACATCGTGCAACTGGGCGGTGAAAATCTGGCGGCCGGTCTGAACGGCGAAGCGCTGTTCCTGTTCGCCAGCGATCAAAAAGATGCTGACGCGCTGAATGCCAACCCGCTGCTTGCCCATCTGAACGCGGTTCAGAATAAGCGTGTTTATGCGCTGGGGGCCGAAACGTTCCGTCTCGATTACTACAGTGCAACGCGGGTATTAGCGCGGCTGTCCGCGCTGTTTGGCTAATACGCACTCCCGGCTGGCGCTTCGCTTAGCCGGGCTACGTTCACGGCAGAATCGTTTTCCAGGCGCATAGATACTGTGAACGTCTTCAACCTTGTTAACCATGGCTGACTCGTTTTCCCGCATGACAACCACAGCGACATCTTTGTGCCCCCCTGGCGCAGAGCGTGCAGCGAGGGGGTTGAGTCCCCGCTGAAATCGGTGAGACGAAGACCCGATGGCAAGGTCAGGCCGCCAGGGATGGCGGACTGAGGTTTGTCGAGACAGGACAAAATCGTCCGGAACGATTTTGAACAACGCAACGCGTTGGCCCGAAGGGCGAGCCCCAGGGATGGGGCGAGTAACTCGAGTCAAACCGACCGCAGGCAGCGGGGCGGGAGGCGAACGCAGTGCGAAGCACCGATTTTTTGCGGGGCCGCGGGGATTGTAAAGGGGAACGCGGTGTTCCCCTTTACCCGTTCACGTGTCCGGAGGTGACATTTCGCCATGAACATAAGGTGAACGGAACCCACCTTCCGAGCCGCATATTCCCCTCACCCCAACCCTCTCCCTGGGGGCTGAGGAATCCCCAGTAATCTTACGTCTTACAGCGATAACGCCGCTTCATAAGAATAAAACAGTGGCAGCGATGACAGGGTCCGGCTGAAAATCGATGAGGCGTTGGTGGCTGACCGGGGCCGCCCGCAGGGAAGCGGGCGGAGGGGATAGCCTGCAAGGACGCAGGCTGGTCCCCGACCCGAAAGTCAGACGACATAAGCATCATGGACCGCGCCAGCGGCGATTTTCCTGGCCGGGAGCCCGGGTCGCCAGGGTGGTGGCGGTGAGCCACCCTGGCACGTTCACGGGTTCTGTCGCGACAGAAAAACAAGGAACATAAGGTGAACGGAATGACCATCAGAGCCGCATTTTCCCCCCTCACCCTAACCCTCTCCCCTGTACGGTCCGGAGACATAGTGAACGCTTGTTCGGGGACATGGTAGACACTTACAACTGAGGCATAAGAACCCGTTTATGGAGTCACTTATGCCCTGGGATGCGAGAGATACCATG